>MGWZ01000057.1:0-5945 GCA_001801175.1 Gallionellales bacterium RIFCSPLOWO2_02_FULL_57_47
GGGCCACACCCGCCGTGGTTGCCCGGTATCCGGTGGGTTACGGCGGGTGTGACCCGCCCTACGTTGCGGCAGCAAGAGCCAGCGTTGCCTGCATCTTGCCCATCGCCTTCTGCTCGATCTGGCGGATGCGTTCAGCCGAAACCTTGAACTCGGCAGCCAGGTCGTGCAGTGTCGCGGCGGCACCCTCATCGCACAGCCAGCGCGCTTCGACGATGCGGCGGCTGCGCTCATCCAGCTCACCAAGGGCATTCGCCAGGCCGGATGTTTGCAGGCGCTCGCGCTCCGCTGTTTCCAGGATGCGCGACGGCTCATGCGCCTCGTCGTCGGCCAGATAATAAACAGGCGCGTAACTCTCGTCGTCGCCGCTGCCCGGCTCCAGCGCGACCTCATGTCCGGCGAAGCGCGCTTCCATATCCGCCACATCATGTTCGCTGACATTGAGCTGCTGCGCGATCTCGCTGATCTGTTGCGGCTTGAGCGGCTCCAGCCCCTTTTTCATGCTGCGCAGGTTGAAGAACAGCTTGCGCTGCGACTTGGTGGTGGCGATCTTCACCAGCCGCCAGTTGCGCACCACGAACTCGTGGATCTCGGCGCGTATCCAGTGCAGCGCGAACGACACCAGACGCACCCCGCGATCCGGGTCATAACGCTTTACCGCCTTCATCAGGCCGATGTTGCCTTCCTGGATCAAGTCGGCCTGCGGCAAACCGTAACCGGCAAAACCGCGCGCCACGCTGACCACCACGCGCAGATGGGAAAGCACCAGCTGGCGGGCCGCGTCCAGATCATTCTCAGCCTTGAAGCGCGTCGCCAGTGCGAATTCCTGCTGCTGCGACAGGATCGGGAAGCGGTTAACCGATTGGATATAGCTCTCCAAGCTGCCTACGGCAGACGGGGCGGGCAAGCTGAATGTAGAGTTCATGGTATTTCCTCCTTTGCGCAATAATTCTAGCACTCTCAGACTGAGAGTGCCAAGTTAAAAAATGGTTCGATGATCAAGCGCCGTAGGATGCGGTTCGTGCCTCACCGCATCCTACCGGGCTGGATTCCCGCCTGCACGGGAATGACGGGCTTAAAGTATTATCCCGGTTCAACACCGGCACGGGACGAAAATGCGTTTCAAATGGTTTTGATGGTTATCCTCAAACCCGTTGTTTCCGGAGGTTTCAGCGGCATTTGTGATTTTTACAACAGCGGTTTCATAATTGTTTGCATTGTTTTACAGGGCTGTGATATGTTTCTTGGGTGGCATGCGACCAGGCGGTTAGGGGGGAGTTTGTCATCATGAGTTGTATAACGTTAACTGGTTAAATTTTTACAATCACAAAGGAAAAATTATGAAGAAAATCGTTCTCTCTCTGGCAGGCGTGTTGGCAGCAACCGCATTTGCTCCAGAAGCGGCCGCCATACCGGCTTACGCCCGTCAGGTCGGCATGGCTTGTTCAGCCTGCCACCAGCAACACTTTCCGGTTCTGAATACTTTCGGCCGCGCGTTCAAGGCTGGTGGCTACACGATGATGGGCGCGCAGGGCAAGGTGGAAGGTGATCACCTGTCGATTCCCGACACGCTGAATGCTTCCATGATTGTAAAGCTGCGCTACATGAAAGATAACACTACCGCTTCAGATGTAAGCAAATCCGATCGACCCACAACAAAAGCTGATGGTCAATTGCAAATGTTCGACGAATTTGCGCTGTTGGTCGGTGGCCGCATCGCTGAAAACGTCGGTGTCTTTATGGAAGGCCAGATGCTTGAGACTGGACCTCTTATCGGTATCTTGAGGATGCCGTTCGTGTTTGACATGGGCGCTGCCAAGGTTTCCGTGGTTCCGTTCGCCGCAGACGGTGGCAGTGCGATGGTTGGATACGAACTGTCCAGCGGCGGCATTTTGCGTGCCAACCGTTGGTCCGAAAGCCGTAAAGAGACTTCTGCCGTCCAGTACAACAGCAACATAGAATCAGCAGCCGGTTTTGCGTTTGTGGCGCAGAACGATATGGGCTTCGTCAACGTGACCAAGTTTACATCAGACTTTGGTTTTAAGGATCAGGGCGAAAAAAGCTCAGCCTTGAACAGCACCTATCTCCGTGCAGCAGTTACCCCGACCGTGGGCGACTGGGCGATCGTCGGTGGTGTGGGCGTGATGAGCGGCCAGTCATGGAACATTGGTGAAGGCGCAACAGTCCAGACCGAACAAACCTTTATCGACTTCCAGGCGCATGGCGAAGTGGCCGGAAAAGAGCTGGGCGTGTATGCACAATACTCTAACGCACCTAAAGTGAAGAATGCTGGGGACATAAGCGCCTATAACACAAATGGCGTGACTGACAAAAAGGCTCTGACTATCGGCGCCGACTACACAGTGATTCCTCACTCGTTGAGTATCGGTGCTGCATATCGTAAAGCGGATAACGGTGCTGCAACAAATACCGGCGACGATGCGATCACCGTACAGGCCGTTTATGACATGTATCAGAACGTTGCGTTGCATGCGATATTTTCCACGTACAGCGGTTCTTACTACGATGCCAATCCTACAAAGGCAACGAACCTGACCACATTGATGCTGGAAATGGCTTGGTAACAACCAGCGACTAACCCGGTTTTTTCTACCGGTTTCGTCGGATGGTTCTAACCAATGACTTGCCCAGTGTTGCTTGCTGGGTTAGTCAGATGGCTAGTAGCTTCACCAGTAGTAACATCAGGGGAGATTTCGGTCTCCCCTGTTTTTTGCGTGTGTTGCCGGGAGTTAACTGTTGCGCGATAGTATTATCACTTTTAATCAGGGCTAACCAAATGAACAACACGGCAAAATTGGCGAAGATAGACGCGCTGTTAGGCGGGCTCCCTGCATTCCAGTGCAAGGAAGGATGCTTCGATTGCTGCGGCCCGGTCATCATGTCCCGGATGGAATATATGCGCTGCATACAAGCTTCCGGACGCACAGCAGAGGATGTCAAGCGGCAGATGCAGAAAAATTTGAAGCAAGGGATATACACATGCCCGTTGCTCGACCCTGAAACAAAAAAATGTTCTGTCTATACCGTTCGACCCGCTATCTGCCGCCTGTTTGGCGTAGTTAAGGGTGAACTTCTCTGCCCTCATGGCTGCGCGCCAGAAAGCTCTGCCCTGTTGACTGATGCACAGTCACGGGAGATTCTTAGAAAAGTGGAAGAGCTTGGAAAGTAAAAATATTGTTGAAGCTCGCGTAGCTCGCGTAGGATGGGTTGAGGCGTAGCCGATACCCATCAAACAACGGCAATAGCAGTTGATGTAATAAAAACAGGGGAGACTTCGGTCTCCCCTGTTTTTTTGGTGGTGATTCATCCTGAAAAAGCAGGCGTAGGGTGCGTTCCACGCACCATGGTGCGTGGAACGCACCCTACCACTCTGGTCATCAAGCCCGCCGCAATTTTGCGATCAATCCTTCTTTTTCAGCAGAGCCTGCAAATCGGCAAACGGATTGTGCGTTGCCACGGCTGACTGGCCGCCAGAACCTCTTACCCGCGTTTCTTCCTCCAGCACGCGCGAGTGTTCGTTATCGTGGCAATACAGGCACAGCAGTTCCCAGTTGCTGCCGTCCGGCGGGTTGTTGTCGTGATTGTGGTCTTTGTGGTGTACCGTCAACTCGCGCAGGCGCGAGCCGGCAAACTCGCGCCCGCACCGGCCGCAAATCCACGGGAATAATTTGAGCGCCCGCTCGCGATAAGTTGCCTCGCGCGCATCACTCTGCCGGCGTGCCTCTGCGACGACGCGGTCGAGGCGTGCATGATCGGGTGTTGCGTGTTTTGGCATGAGTCGTGTGTTGGGTTACGCGATAAAGCCGCTAACCCAACCTACATAACTCAGGATTGGCCGGTCACCTTGGCGGGCACTGGCTGCTTCTTTGGTTTTTTCTCTTCCTTGTTTTTACGTTGCTGTCCTTTAGCCATGATCGTTCTCCCTGATAATGAAAACATAATAAAATTTGTGACAACTGATTTGATCGTGTCACAGAAGTATCCCTGCCGTTGTGTCCATCCTGAGTCAGGTCAAACACAACGTGCGCAAATGATAATCCGCCGCGAGAAAATGTGAAACTTTTTTCTGAAAACAGCATATCCATTAGACCATTAACCTCGTCATTCCCGCCTTCGCGGGAATGACGAGGTTAATGGATTTTCAGAAGAGCAAACAGGCTCTCCGTCTCCTATGATTGGGCGATTAAATCCAGCGCTTCCGGTAGCGCCAGTGAAACCTTCTCTAATATTGGCCGTTCCGATATGATTGCCATACATCGGGCGGCCTCGTCAGAATTACAGGTGAAAATGGACCATGTTTACTTTGCGCAATGTGTTTGAAGGGAAGCCGGATCATCCCATGTTCGACGTGGCAGAGGCCGGGAAGCTTCTGGCGAAGCTGCCGAAGAATGATGCTTTCAAGGCCTTGGATGAAATCACTTGCTGGCTGACTTCGGTGAAAGATACGCCGGATTTCCGTCCCGAGTTGCGCACCCAGATTGTCATGCTGCTGGATGAAACCGGGTTGCCGTTGCATGAGGAGCTGTTGCGGCTGTACCTCGGTGAGCCGCATTTGCAGGACTTCAAGGGCATGCACTTATGGCAGGGGCTTCATGCCTTCAAGAAGGAATTGGCTGAAGCTTATGCCGTGTGTGTGCACGACTATCAGCAGGCAGAAAAAAAACCTCCGGGTCTCAGGGAGATCATGCCGGTCATCTGTGTCCGGCTGCTGCGTGCCGTTGCCGAGCAGATGAAGCTGGAATTGATGCATTATGTGGATGTTGAGCAGTCGGTGTGGGACCAGTTGTGCCTTTGTTACAACTTCTCCGAAGCCAGCCAGTTTGCCGACGCCAAGGTTTTTGCCTATCCCAAACAGGCTATGCATATCAGCCCGCAGCGGGAGCTGGCGAGGGCGATGATGCTCTATCTTTCCTCTCCTGACACGCTGGCGCCGGACCAGATCGAGGTGGGCTTTCGCGTCGCCGGGCGCTTGTCCAGCCTTTTCGATTTCAAGGATGCGCCCGACCCGGATTGTGCCTTCTGCATTGATTTGTCCAAGCCCGGCCCGCCCAGGAGGATGGATAGCGATCTCCACGTGACAACGGCGATGCGCTTCTTTGGGGCGGCCAAGGCGGTTCCAAAAATTACCGACATCATCAATCAGCATGAGCAGGGCTTGCTCCAGCAGGAACAGCGCTTCGGCAGCGAATTCACCCCGGCAGGCAAGCTTACCGTGCTCAAGCATCTTCAGATGTATTGGGGTAACGGTCACCCGCACCGGCATCATGAACGCAGGGGGATCAATACTGCCATCGACGTGGTGCATGGCTTCCGCACAATCAGCAAACTGGTCACGCATATCGATATTGGCGACGCGGTCAACATTTCCGAAAAGGATGCGGCGTTGCTGAAAGAAAAATCGAAGATCGATCTTGCTGCCGAGGACGAAATCGACTACACCACGGAAAAATGGACTGTCCTGGACCTGAGTGTGGATGGCATCGGTTGCACGATCCCGAAGAACGCGGGTGACTGGGTGGTCATTGGCGACCTGTGCGGCATCAAGGCCGGGAACAGCCCGTTATGGTGGGCAGGTCTGGTCAGGCGGCTGCACACCGACCACAATGGTACGGTGCATGCGGGCATCGAAATCCTCGCCAAGAAGCCGCTGTCGGTGTGGCTGCGCTCCCTGGGCAAGGGCACCGAGCAAGTGTCCAACTGGGAATCGAGTTCCGGTTCCTTCGCATACGATTATCTGCCGGTCATCCTGCTGCCGGATGCCAGCAATTCCTATGCGAATGCCACGCTGCTGATGGAATCGGGCAGCTGCGTGCCGGGCAACATCTATCAGATGATGATGGGAGAACAAAGTCGCGATATCAAATTGTCCGGCCTGCTCGCGGAGGGGGTGGACTACGAACAGGTGAAATTCCAGTGGCTGGTGGTGT
>MGWZ01000057.1:5956-7768 GCA_001801175.1 Gallionellales bacterium RIFCSPLOWO2_02_FULL_57_47
ACTCAACGCCGGATAATCGGTATACCCCTTTGCGCCTGGCGTATAGAACGTGCTGAAGTCGGGTGCATTCACCGGCGCGCCGGTCTTCCATCGGGCAACCAGATCCGGGTTGGCGAGGAACGGGCGTCCGAATGCAATCAGTTCGCCTTTGCATGCGGCCAGGTCGCTTTCGGCGCGCACGGCATCGTAGCCGCCTGAAAGGATCAGCGTTCCCTTGAACGTGGTGCGGAACGTAGCTTTCATCGAGTCAGGCACCGGTGGCGCGCCCATCGAAGAGTGGTCGACCAGGTGGATGTAGACCAGACCGCGCGTATCGAGCTGTCGCGCCAGCCAGGCATAATCAGCCTCCATCGCGTCGTATGGCGGCATGTCGTTGAACACGCCGAACGGCGACAGGCGTATGCCGACCTTGTCCTTGCCGATCGTATTGATCACGGCATCGGCCACCTCGAGCACGAAGCGCGCCCTGTTTTCGATCGGGCCGCCGTAGCGATCCGTGCGCTGGTTCGAGTTCGGGCGGATGAACTGTTCGAGCAGATAGCCGTTCGCCCCGTGCAGCTCGACGCCGTCGAATCCCGCAGCAACGGCGTTCTTCGCGGCCTGCGCGAATTCCCCTATCGTGGTCCTGATGTCCGCCTCGGTCATCGCCTGCGGCATGCCATTCGGTTTCATACCCTCGGCATCGGTGTACATTTCTCCGTCGGCTGCTATCGCCGACGGCGCCAGCAGCCGCGCGCCTGCGGGCAGGTTGAGCGGATGGCCGATGCGGCCGCAATGCATCAGCTGCATGAACATTTTCGCGCCCTGCGCGTGAACCGGACCGGTAACGCGCTTCCATCCGGCAACTTGTTCCGCAGAAAATATCCCGGGGATGCGCGGATAGCCCAGCCCGTTGGGGGAAGGCGAGGTGCCTTCGGTGATGATGAGGCCGGCGGTTGCCCGCTGCGAGTAATACTCCACCATCAGGTCGTTCGGGATGTTGCCGGTGGCGCGATTGCGTGTCATCGGCGACATGACCATGCGGTTTTGCAGCGTGAGCGGGCCCAGAGTAGTTGTTGAAAAGAGTAATGACATGATGGCTCCTCCTGAGAAATGATGCGCGTATCTTACTGGTAAAAATGAAAGTCCGTTCGGGCTGATGCTTCGGGAAAATCATTCGTGGTCTGAAAATCATCCAGCCGGCCCCGATTGTTCCTGACAGGCTTCAGTTGATCCAGGGCGTGCAGGGGCACGCCACTGCCTTGACGGGTGAGATTTCCTCGGGCGGCGCTGCAATGCCGAGTTTTTGTGCCAGTTGTTCGCGAGAGGGATACATGCCCGTTGAGACAATGTGGCCATCGACCATGATCACCGGTAGCCGATTCATCCCGGCTTCCATTTCCCTGGCCACTGCCGGATTGGCGGCGAAGGCCTGCGGTTCCTTGCCGAGGTTGTGGCGCGAGACCTTTACACCATGCTTTTCGACCCATGCCAGATCGGCGGCGAACTGGACGAGTACGGGATCGAAACAGGATATCGCGGGATCAAACACTGCAAGGGTTTTCATGTTGCTGCCTTTTACCAGGTCGTTCAAGTGGCTCCGATATTAACGCAACTCGCCTGCGATGCTGGCCCCGATTGTATATGGTTGCTTTGCGTGCCCTTGGCTGTAGGATGTGGTGAGCTTGCGAACCGCACCAGTCGCGAACGATGCGGTTCCTTCGTCACCACATCCTACGAACAAAATCAATTGGGCTCCGTCCCTGAGGTCTCCCCTCAAAGTTGCAGCGCAGGATGATCATAACGCAGTCGATCTAGAGCTTCACGAAATTC
>MGWZ01000058.1 GCA_001801175.1 Gallionellales bacterium RIFCSPLOWO2_02_FULL_57_47
CATCGCTCAGCAACAGGAAAAACTGGTAGCATGAAACCCACCTGTTGGAAGACGAAAAATCAGGGGAAGGTCAATAGTCTTCTGCCCCCAGGCTGTGCTAACCCACCTACTAAAGTAAGTGGTCGCTCTATTCAAACTCTCAAGTGTCAGTCAAATTTGAAATTCGCCTTCAGCCACAGATTGCGCCCCGTTTCATTTACGCGGGTCGTCTGCGTGAAGCCTGAAACCATCGCGCCGCTTCTGCTGAGGTGTTCGGCATATACACGGTTGGTCAGATTATCCACGCCCGCGCTAACCAGAATGCCTTTGCTGGCACGATATGCGGCATTCAAGGACAATACGATGAATCCGTCGGTGCGCCCGATATCCTGGCCGGCAATATTGCCCTGGTTTATCGCAACTCGATCCTGCGCTGCAACCATGCGTAGCAAACCGCCGACACTCCAGACGTTGTTGTCATAGGTGGCACCGATGCGTTCCTCAAGCGGCGAAATCTGCGCCAGCGCCGTATTGTCTGTTTCGTTATTGCCGCGTACATAGGCCAGTGAAATGTCCATTTTCCATTCCGGCGCAAGTTTTACTGCGATACTTGCTTCACCGCCCAAAGTGTTGGCGTTAACGTTGCGCGAAATCGTGGTCATTCTCGGCATCATCGCGGTGCCCTTGTTGACGTTGGATTGGATCAGGATGAAGTCAGTGATTTTGCTGTAAAAACCGGATAATGAAGCAGATACATCGCCTTGTTTGAAGGTCATGCCTGCATCCAGTTGGTTGGTTTTTTCTGGAAGCGTATCGAATGCGCTTAATGTTGTCGCGCTTTCTTTGCTGATCAATTCCCAGTAATCAGGGAATCGTTCTGTATGGCCCAGACCAGCATAAAAAGTGCCGGTATTACTGATGATATTTTGCTCGAAACGCAGGAAGCCGCTATTCAGGGTATCGTTGCGCGTCTGGTTGACGGTTGGGTTAGGCTGGGATGTCATACCTGTACTTATCGTTGCACGCTTGTCTTGCGCCTTCCATGAATCTGAACGCAGCCCGCCGATGATGCGGGTTTCTTCGCCAAACTGGTGTACAGCTTCACCGAATATGCCCTGATTCTGGAAGTTGGCGTCCTCAACGCGTGGCTTCAGCGTGTAAGCACCCATGTAGCCCGGCGCCGCACCCACGCGAGCTGTGTGCACATTTGACTGTGTATCTACGCCCAGCTTGAGTTGTGTTGTTTCAGTGGTGTTCAGCGTGCCAATCAGTCTGCCGCCTGTTGTCGTGCGATCCGGGTTCATTGCGGCCATCATGCCTGCCGGGTTGCCGCCGGCGCGCAGACTGTAACTATCCATGACATGGTCGATATAGTTGTGGAATAGCTGGGCTTCAATTTTGTCTACTAGGCCGTGCACGGTATTCTTCCAGTCGACCTTCAGGCCTGTGTTGTCGCGGGCAAACTTCGATCCATCTACCCCGCGGTCGGCATAGGCTGCCTTGCCGTCGCTCTTCGCCATCGACAATTCCACACGCGTGCTGTCATTCGGGGTCAGTCCAACTGCCGCATTGCCGCTCCAGCGCGAGTATTTGGAATGTACGCTTACGCCGTTTCCGTCCTTGTAATCGTCTGCCCGCGAATTGGTGTAAATGGCACGGCCATATACATCCGGTGTTCCGCCATGCACGTCGCCCATTACATCGGCGCGGCCAAAACTGCCCGCCGTCAAGCTGCCTTCGATGCCCACGCCGCTATCGCTGCGGCGCACAATATTACGTTCGAACAAAACTGTGCCCGCTGAACTGCCCGGGCCGTACAACACGGATTGAGGGCCTTTCAGCAAGGTGATCTTGTCGTAGGAGGACGGGAATATGTAAGCTGTGGGCGGATCCATGCGACCACCGCAGCCACCCAGAATCTGTTCGCCGTCGAGAAGTATGTTAAGGCGCGAACCGGCCATGCCACGAAACACCGGGTCGCCATCGGTGCCGCCCTTGCGTATCACGGAGAAGCCGGGCATGGTTTTTAGATATTCAGCACCGTCATTCGCGGGAATCGGCTGGCGCGGTTTGCGCGGGTTGGTGGTCACTACCAGCGGCTCTTCCATTGATGGTGCGGTGACTACTACCTCAGGCAAAGTTTCTTCGGCAGCAAACGCGTTTGGCGCAAACGCCAGCGCGACACAGATAGTAATACGTTTGAATTGCATTGATTTCCCCTTTTTGAAATTGAACTGCAATGCTAGCAATATTTTTATGTATGCCCCTGCGACATGATGCCGCACCCCCATGTTTGCTTGATTCCAGCCAGATGAGCGCAAATATTTCATCCCGGTGTTGGTGGGATGGTTAGGTGTTCAATCAATGCCTTGCGCGGCATGTGATGTTGAAGTCTGTCCTAAGCAACGTTGGTTAGGCATGAGCGGAAAGCAGCTGAATTTTTGGTTGCTTGGCGCGCTTTCCTGGCATGCAATCGTATATAATCCCGCGTCGTCAATTTCAGGTTTCCTCTTCTTCATGCTGGAAGTCAGCAATCTTGCTTGCAGTCGCGGCGATCATCGCTTGTTTTCCGGATTGAGCTTTATGCTCCATCCCGGGCAAATCATGCAAGTGCAAGGCGCGAACGGCAGCGGTAAAACGAGTTTGTTGCGTACTCTGTGCGGCTTCATGATGCCGGATGAGGGTGATATCGTCTGGCGCGGCGAAAGTATCCGCGAACTGGATGAAGAGTATTACGCCGAGATGTTGTACCTTGGTCATTTGAATGCGATCAAGGACGAATTGAGCGCACTGGAAAATTTGCAAATTTCGGCGGGACTCTCGGGAATTGAATTGGATGAAAAAGAGGCATTGGCCGCTTTGCGCCGCATGGGTTTGCGCGGCCGCGAGCGGTTGCCGACCAAGGTGCTTTCGCAGGGACAGCGGCGGCGTGTGGCACTGGCGCGATTGCTGGCCAGCGACGCCGCGTTGTGGATACTGGATGAACCTTTGACTGCCCTGGATGTCGGAGCGGTGGAATTGATTCAGGAGTTGCTCGCCGAGCATCTGGCGCGGCAGGGAATGGTGATCTTTACCACCCATCAACCGCTGCAAGTGGCAGGGGCGGAAATGCGCAGTTTGTCGCTATCATGACGTTTAAACGGGCATGAAGAAATCCACGTTGTTGGGCTTGCTGGTGCTGGTGATACGGCGCGATCTGGTGCTGGCGATGCGTCGCCGTGCGGATGTACTTACCACGCTGATTTTTTTCGTGATGGTGGTCAGCCTGTTTCCGCTGGGTGTCGGGCCGGAAATGAGCATGCTGCGCAAGATGGCTCCGGGCGTGCTGTGGGTGGCGGCACTGTTGTCTTCGATGCTGTCGCTTGGGCGGTTGTTCTCTGCAGACTATCTGGATGGCACGCTGGAACAAATGATGCTGGCGCCGCAGTCGTTATCGATGCTGGTGCTGGGCAAGATGACGGCGCATTGGATGGTGTCCGGTTTGCCGCTGGTGTTGATGGCTCCGGTGCTGGGTTTGCAGTTCGATATGCCGGTGCAGGCGCTGGGTGTGTTGATTATCGGCCTGCTGCTGGGGACGCCGGTATTGAGCATGGTCGGTGCGATCGGCGCTGCGCTGACGCTGGGTTTGCGCGGCGGAGGTGTATTGTTGTCGCTGCTGGTGTTGCCGCTGTGTATTCCGGTGCTGATTTTCGGTACCGGGGCGGTCGAAGCGGTATCAACCGGATTAAGCGTGGCGTCCCACCTGTCCTTGTTGGGTGCGCTGCTGGTGTTGGCCTTGGTGTTCACCCCGTGGGTGACGGCGCAGGCGTTACGTATTTCGATGGAGTAATAAGTTTGGAAACCTCTAATAATCTACTGCGCGATTCGATAGCTGCGTTGCGCGGTGCTCGCTCCTCGCCTACCCATTTGGTATGTCTCGTTCGCTGCGCTCCGTGCGCCTTGCTCTCGAACCGCTCGCTACGATTCTTAGAGGCTTCCAGATGGCAATAAACTGGTTTAAATATTCTGCACCGACAACCTTTTATGGTTTGGCTGGAAAACTGATTCCGTGGTTTGCGCTTTCCGCCGCGATCCTGTTTGCCATCGGGTTATATATCGGCTTTGTGGTCGCGCCGGTGGATGCCCAGCAGGGTGAGTTTTACCGCATCATTTTCATTCACGTGCCGTCTTCCATCATATCCATGTTTCTTTACCTGATCATGGCCGGCTATGCGGCGCTGGGGTTGATTTTCAATACCCGCCTGTCGGCCATGATGGCCACCGCCATCGCGCCCACCGGCGCGCTGTTCGCCTTTATTTCATTGTGGACCGGCGCATTGTGGGGCAAGCCGATGTGGGGCGCGTGGTGGGTCTGGGATGCGCGCCTGACTTCCGAACTCATCCTGCTTTTTTTGTATCTGGGTTACATCGCGCTGCACGCCTCGATTGACGACCCGCGCCGCGCCGACCGCGCCAGCGCATTGCTGGCGATCGTGGGCTCGGTAAATGTGCCGATCATCTATTTTTCGGTGCAGTGGTGGAATACGCTGCATCAGGGTTCGACCATTAAATTCACCGGCACCTCGATGCATATTGCGATGCAGCAGGCCATGTTCACGATGCTGGCGGCCTGCTGGCTGTACGCGATTGCGGTGGTGCTGGCGCGGGTGCGCAGCATCATTCTTGAACGGGAAAAACACACCCTGTGGATTTCTGAATTACCGGAGGTGAAAGGATGAGCGGTCTGGATATCTGGATGAGAGAACATACGCTCGCCTATATCTGGCTGGGTTCGTATGCTGTCGCGCTGCTCATCTTTGCGATTGAGATCGCGATGGTGATACACAAGAGAAAAATTACCTTGCAGCAGGTGCGCCTGATGCGTGATGCGGAAGATGAAGCAGGAGACGAGAAATAACATGAAACCCCGCCAGAAAAGATTTGTGTTTATCGCCGTTGCCGTCGCCGCCTTGGCTTTGGTCGTCGGGCTGGTGTTAAACGCATTGGACAAGAATGTCAGCCTGTATTTCACCCCGACCCAGGTGTTTAACAATGAAGCCCCGCACGGACGCAGCTTCCGCATCGGCGGCCTGGTCGAAGAAGGCAGCGTGAAGCGCCAGATGGATGGTTTGACGGTGAATTTTGTGATCACCGACCAGCATAAAAGCATCCCGGTCGTATTCAAAGGCATCCTGCCGGACCTGTTCAAGGAAGGCAAGGGCGTGGTTGCGCAGGGCAAGGTCGAGGCCGATGGCGTGATGCACGCCGAAGAAGTGCTGGCCAAGCACGACGAGAACTATATGCCGCCCGAGGCCGCCGACGCACTGAAGAAAGGCGAGGCCGCGAATGCTTCCGCCGTTACGGCAACTCCACCAGGCGCACCCGCAGCACCCGCTGCCAAATAATTTTTGAAGGTATTGGTATGATTCCAGAGATTGGACATTTTGCTTTGATCGTGGCCCTGTTCCTGGCAGTTTTCCTGGGCGCATTGCCGCTTGTCGGTGCGGCACGGAATAATCCGGTATTGATGGGCGCGGCACGCCCATTGGCGCACGGTCAGTTCGTGTTTCTTGCCATCGCATTTGGCTGCCTGACTTACGCATTCGTCGCCAACGATTTTTCGGTGCTGTACGTCGCACAGCACTCCAATTCCCAGCTTCCCGTTGCATATCGCGTGGCCGCCGTGTGGGGCGGGCACGAAGGTTCGCTGTTGCTGTGGGCGTTCCTTCTGGCCGGATGGACATTGGCCGTTGCAGTATTCAGCAAACATCTGCCGGAAGAAATGGTGGCGCGCGTGCTGGGCGTGATGGGGTGGGTCTCGGTAGGTTTCCTGTTGTTCATGCTGTTCACCTCAAATCCGTTCGACCGCCTGTTGCCCGCCGCCGCCGACGGGCGCGACCTGAATCCGTTGCTGCAGGATCCTGGATTGGTGATCCACCCGCCGATGCTGTACATGGGCTATGTGGGATTTTCGGTGGCGTTCGCATTCGCCATTGCCGCGCTGCTGGGCGGCAGAATGGATGCCACCTGGGCGCGCTGGTCGCGCCCGTGGACAACCGTGGCATGGGTGTTCATGACCGGCGGCATCGCGCTCGGAAGCTGGTGGGCCTATTACGAACTGGGCTGGGGCGGCTGGTGGTTCTGGGATCCGGTGGAGAACGCCTCGTTCATGCCGTGGCTGGTCGGCACCGCGCTGATTCATTCGCTGGCTGTCACCGAAAAGCGCGCCGCATTCAAAAGCTGGACGTTGCTGCTGGCCATTGCGGCATTCTCGCTGAGCCTGATGGGCACATTCCTGGTGCGTTCAGGCGTGCTGACCTCGGTGCATGCGTTTGCCACCGATCCAAAACGCGGTGTTTTTATCCTGTCTTTCCTGGTGATCGTGATCGGTGCGTCGCTGCTGCTGTTCGCCTGGCGTGCGCCGAAAATCGGCCTGGGCGGCAAGTTTGATTTGCTGTCGCGCGAATCGCTGCTGCTGTCGAATAACGTGCTGTTGTCTGTCGCCTCGGCCTCGGTGTTTATCGGCACGCTTTATCCGCTGTTCATGGACGCACTCGGTCAAGGCAAGCTGTCGGTCGGCCCGCCGTATTTCCATGCGGTGTTCGTGCCGCTGATGGTGCCGATGGTGCTGTTGATGGGTTTGGGGCCGCTGGCGCGCTGGAAAAATTTTTCCGCGCCGGAGTTGGCCAGGCGCGTGCGCTGGCCTTTTGCAGGCGCGATTTTGATCGCGCTGCTGTTGCCGCTGGCGATGGGCAAATGGACCGCCATGATCGCGCTGGGCTTGCTGCTGGCGTTATGGATTATCGCGTCGATCATATTGAGTTTGCGCGAGCGGCTCGCCGGACATGGCAATTTCATGCAACGGGCACGCGGACAATCGCTGAGCTATTACGGCATGCAGTTTGCACATCTCGGCGTCGCGGTATTTATCATCGGTGTGACGATGGTGAAAGGCTACGAAACCGAGCGCGATGTGCGCATGGATGTCGGCGATACGGTGCAGGCGGGCGGCTACGAATTCCGCTTTAACGGCGTGACGGATACACAAGGTCCAAACTATGTGGCCGGGCAAGGGCGCATTTCGGTCAGCAAGAATGGAAAACTGGTCACCGAGTTGTTCCCGGAAAAACGCCAATACAACGCATCCGGCATGCCGATGACCGAAGCGGCGATCGACACCGGCTTCTTGGGCGATTTGTACGTGTCGCTGGGCGAACCGATCCCGGACGGCAACGGGGCATGGGCGGTGCGTGTCTATATCAAGCCGTTTGTCGACTGGATCTGGGCGGGATGCCTGCTGATGGCGCTGGGCGGCGTGCTTGCGGTCAGCGACCGCCGTTACCGCATCCATAAAAAAAAGGCCAAACAAGTTAGCGACAGAATTAGCGCGACCGGTGCAGTGGCATTGGAGGGCAAGGCATCATGATGCGCTTCATACTCCCGTTCATAGTTTTCATGATCATGGCGGCTTTCATGTACGTTGGGCTGAGTTTGGATCCGCACGAAGTCCCGTCTCCGCTGGTCGGTAAAGCGGCTCCCGCTTTTACGCTGCCGCAGCTGCATGAGCCGTCCAAACAGTTTTCGACGCAGGACATGAAGGGCAAGGTGTGGCTATTCAACGTGTGGGCATCGTGGTGTACGGCTTGCGAAAGTGAGCACGCAGTACTTATGGAATTATCGCGCCAGAATCTTGTTCCGATCTATGGCATGGATTACAAGGACAAGCCGGAGGACGGCGAGGCGTGGCTGCGCAGTCGCGGCAATCCCTACGTTCTGGTTGTGTCCGATCGCGAAGGCCGTGTCGGCATCGATTACGGCGTGTACGGTGTGCCGGAAACCTATGTGATCGATAAGCAGGGCGTCATTCAGTACAAACAGATTGGTCCGGTGACGCCTGAAAACCTGAGCGAAAAAATCCTTCCGCTGATAAAGGAGCTGCAAGCCAAATGAAGTACTTGTTGATATTGCTGGTGTGCCTGCTGCCAGGTTTTTCATATGCCGGTGAGGCGACTGATCTGGCTGCCGACCCGGTGCTGGAAAAGCGCATGATAGGCCTGGCGGAGAACCTGCGTTGTCTGGTTTGCCAGAATGAATCGCTGGCCAGTTCGCATGCCGAACTTGCCGAAGACCTGCGCCGCGAAGTGCGCGAACAGATGCAGAATGGCCTGAGCGATCAGGAGATCATCGATTACCTGGTTTCCCGCTATGGCGATTTTGTGCTGTATGACCCTCCGGTGAAATCATACACGCTGGTTCTCTGGTACGGCCCGTTCGTACTGCTGCTGCTGGGCGGCGGCGTGCTGATTTACCAGCTGCGCAAACGCAAGAGCCAGATTACGGAAACCGAGCTGTCCGAAGAAGACACACAGCGTGCGGCTGCCTTGTTGAACGAGACCCCGGAATTGCAGAATAATCCGAAAGCCCCCAAAGTATGATTTTATTCCTGATAGCCTGTGCGGTGCTGCTGATCGTGGCGCTGTTGTTTGTGGTGTTGCCATTGTGGTTCAAATCCGGCAACTATAACAATGTGTTGCGCGATGAAGCCAATCTTGAGATTCTGCGCGACCAATCCGCAGAACTCGAAGCCGACCTGCGCAACGGCCTGCTGACGCAGGATGCCTACGAACAGGGCAAACGCGAGTTGCAGGCGCGTCTGCTGGATGAAGTAAAAACCCCTGACTCACCCGCCAGCACCTCGCGCAATCCTGCAAAGATATTGGCGCTTCTGCTGGCGGTGCTGCTGCCGGTTGCAAGTGTGTTGCTGTATATCAAGATTGGCAATATTGATGCTTTGCTGCCGCAGCAGCTAAGCGGGGCTGCAGAAGGTTTTGGCGTATTGCGTTCCGAAGCCGCGCTGCAAGAGCTGGAAAAAAAGCTCGAGCAACAGCCGGAAAACGCCGACGGATGGTGGACGCTGGCTCGGTCCTACAGTGAGATGCAACGTTTTCCAGATGCGGTGCGAGCCTTTGAACAACTCGTCAAACTGGTGCCCAACGAAGCGCAACTTTGGGCATCCTATGCCGATGTCTATGCGATGAACAATAACCGATCGCTGCTGGGCGAACCAACCAGGTTACTCGACAAAGCGCTGGAACTGGATGGCAAGAACACTTTTGCACTGGCATTGTCAGGCTCTGCCGCGATGGAGCGCGGCGATTATGCTGCGGCGATCACCCATTGGCAGAATCTTCTGAACCTGATGCCGCCGGACAATCCTGAAATGCAGATGATTCGCGACGGTATCAAGCAGGCACAGGAATTCCTGGCGAAGCAGAAGGGGGGCAAGAAAAAGCTGGCGCAACTGTCGTCTGACCAAGGATCCAAAAGACCCGCCGCCGATCCTGCGGAAACGATTACCGGCAAGGTTTCTATAAGTCCTGCATTGGCTGGCAAAGTTGCACAGACCGATACCTTGTTCATCTTCGCGCGTGCTGAAAAAGGCCAGAAAGCGCCGCTCGCCGTATTGCGCAAACATGTGAAAGATTTGCCGCTTCAATTTACATTGGACGACAGCATGGCGATGCAACCGCAAATGGGAATTTCCAATTTCGATCGGGTTGTGGTGCTGGCACGGGTGTCAAAATCCGGAGAGGCGAAAGCGCAGTCCGGCGATCTGGAAGGATCAACGGGCTCTATTAGACCCGGCTCCAAAGGATTGAATATCGTGATTGACTCAATCGTTCCGTAATCGGTGGCTACGTTAATGCGGCGTCTGGTCGAAGGATCAGGCCGTTTTAACTTTTGCCTGGTCAAGCGCCGCTCCTGCACCGGGTTTCCCCGGATGTTTCACGCAATCTCTTCAATACTGCTGATACCAGCCTCGGGTGACTTGTACCATACTCTCCTGCTTCACATAAATGCCGATATGTGGCAACAGAAACTTCTCTGGTATGCGAGCCTTCAACAAGTTTTGGCCTTGCGGCATGACGCGAGTGCTGGGCCCGCCGAAGCGAGCGGGCGGTTTTCACTGGCCCAGGCGCGTATGCCTTGTTTGACGTTGTAAACCTTTGAGTAGCCTTGCTTCGACAGGAACTGGCTTGCAGCCTTGGTGCGGTTGCCACTGCGGCACATGACAATCACTGGATCACCGGGCTTGGCAATGGCCTTTACCTTCTCCAGCCACGCGGCCGGATCAGAATTGCCGCGCTCGTCGAACAAGGTCAGCAGGCGGCTGCCTGGCACGATGCCGGTTTCTTCCCATTCAGGGGCGGTGCGGATATCGATTACAGGCACTCCTGAGGATGATAGCGATGCCAGTTGAGCGTTATCGATGTCAATGATTTCTGCACGGGCGCTGGAAGCCGAGATCAGGATGAGGCAGGTAAAAAGGAAGCGGAGCATAGAGTTAAATCCTTAATGTCAGGGTAGCGATACTTATTCAAATCAGGCCGTGGTTATTAACGATAAATCGGCAACAACCACACTCATCGACTGAATTGAACGGCAAGAGTTCCATCAAGGTTGTATTTCCAGAGATCAACGAGTGTGGCTTTGCGCCTAGAGTGGCTTGCGCACACTGATTGCACCGCGGATCTGGCCTACGGAGTAACCGGTAGCGCGATCATTGGGGTAGTGCTGACTGAGAGCGGCCTTGACGGCGGGGCTGAGCTGATCCGCGGGACCGTGGCAACTGAGGCAGAGCGGTTGTACCGGCAGCGCTTTTACGTAGCGGTATTCATTGCCAACCTTCTCGCCTTTTTCCAGCTGGGCAGGCGGCTCTCCGGCAGCGGCACGCTTGTCGAAATCTTCGAGAGCGGCTTGCTCCCATGCATCGGGAATCGCGCGAGCCTCATTGCGTGGCTTGAGACTGACGCGCTTGATCTTCCAGCCGGTCTGCTGGGAAATCTCGCCGGCCATCTTCGGCGCCATGTCCCTGCAGACGGGAATCGCACCCTCGGGGCCTGATTTTTTGATTTCTTCCTGCAAGACGGCCAGCAGTTTGGGCGGCAATGTCGTTGCCACCTTGCGCGCTTCGCCAAGCAGAGCATCGTCGCCGGCGTTGGCAAGCGTGGTAACGAATGGAGCGATCAGAGCCGCAGCGGCTATCAGTAGTGTCTTCATGAAATATTCCTTGTATTGGTTAGTGGTGCGAATTCAGGGATGCCGATATCTCGTTTGCAGAGATGAACTTCTCATCTTCTGCAACTTATATTGCCGGCATTCAAGAATAGGTAGTTCGATCGCGTTTGTATGTGACATTGATCACATACCTGACACCATCGGTGGGCAGCCCGGACTTTGCGATGTTTCACCCGAGGTTCGCATACTGCGCAATACTCGGGGCAGGCTTCACCAGATTCCATGTAATCCCGAGTCAGTCCACGGAATCGCCATACATGTCATCCTGTTCCGCCGCCCGCTTTTCTCTGGCCTCGCGCTCGATCTGCTGCGCGTTTTCCTGAACGCGTCCCCGGCGTTTTTCGGCGGCTGCCTGTTTCAAGGCAATGCTGTTTTCGCCGAATAGCACCTGTCTGAGAAAGCTGAAGCCGAACAACATCAGCGAGGTATCGTCGGCAAGAATTTTATTGGTTTCATCTGCGGGCAGATCATATAGTTCGGTGAATCCCTCGCTGGTCACGAAGCTGCGGAAGGTATCGAGGTCGTAGCAGACCATGAAGAACAGTTGCAGGCTGCGCTTGGAGGGTTTGCCGATGCTGGGGCCGGAGGATTTCTTTTTCAGGATAAGCTGCCGCCAGCCGCGCGCCAGTTCGTCGTATTCCTCCAGCCCTTGCTCCTTGCGGTACGCGTCTATGGTCAGGGTTCTGGGTTCGTTGTGGCCCAGGCAATGTTCCTCCTTGACCAGCGCATAGGACTGGGTGTCGGTATATTCATCCTGCTTGCGCATCGACAGCAGCGCCACCGGGTAGTAGCGGCAGGCCGTCGGTCTGTCCTGATACACGCCGCAGCCTTCGGGGGTCATGAACTGGCAGGCCTTGCCGTTTTCCACCGGGCGCAGCTTCACGCCGGCGATACCGTTCTGATCCATTTCGTAGGGCAGGGTGTACTTCAATAGAAATTCGCCGGAGCTGATTCCAAGACGTTGCTTCAGGCGCAGGATGTCGTAGGGAGTCAGCGAGATGTCGATGTTGCTGCAACAGGCGTTCCAGCAGGCAATGCCCTTGCGGCACTGGAACTGTATCGTCTTGCTGCCGTCGCACATCTCTGGGACGACAGGGCTGCCGGGAAAGGGCAGGTCGGCTGCCATGTAGGTGTCGTTCATTTAAACCTCGTATTGATAGTTTCCAGAATGATAGGTCGTTAAATCCATAAAAAACTGTAGGAGCGGGCCATGCCCGCGATAGTTTTTTGTTCGCGGGCATGGCCCACTCCTACAAATTGAAAATATACAAATGTTGAAAGAAACTGGGCACCATGCGGTGCCCAGTAATGTACACGATTTCCGCAAACAGTTTAATGCGGCGTTGCAGGCTTGAACAGTTTGGACTTGTCCACCAGATCAACGTGTTTGCGCTTGAAGCAATTCCACTTTTTGGACTTCTTGTCGTACACCGAGTTCACGAAGCAGTGCCAGTTCTTTTCGTCGACGAAGTTCTTGTCGGTGCGGTAGTAGAAGCCCGGATAACGGGATTCCTCACGGAACTGGATGTGCTTCATGTGCGCTTCGGCAGTCAAAATGCGATGGTAGTTTTCCCACGCGCGCAGCAGCTCGTGCAGGTCCTTCGCACGCATTTTGCCTGAGTCTTCCTTGAGCATCTCCAGCTTCTCTTCGGCGACCGCCAGCATCTTGTCATTGGTGTTGTAGTAGGTGGCTACGCCGGCGACGTACTCGTCCATGATCTTCTGCAATCTCATTTGCAGCATCTTGGGCGTGATGTAATGCGGGTTGATGTCGATGGCCGTGGTGTAATCCTTGTGCTGGAGGAAGTTGCGCACCGGCTTGTAGATCGTTTCGGCGATCTGCTCGGGCGTTTCATCGAACTCGGGCTTCCAGTCCTTGTTGTCAAGCGCGTACTTGACCATAGCCTTCGAAGCCAGGCGGCCTTCGGTGTGCGAACCGGAAGAGAACTTGTGGCCGGAAGCGCCGACGCCGTCGCCTGCAGTGAACAAGCCCTTGACGGTGGTCATCGAGCGATAGCCCCAGTTCCAGCCCTTGGGCAGGTGTGCAGGGATCTTGCCCTTGTCTTCGTGCTCTTCGTCAGTCGGTGCGCCGAGGTCCTCGGGACCCGATACCCAGATGCCACAGCAGCCGGAGTGCGAACCGAGCAGGTACGGCTCGGTTGGCATCAGCTCGGACATCTTCTTTTCCGGCTCGATGTTTTCACCGACCCAGATACCGCACTGTCCGATACACATGTCGAGAAAATCTTCCCAGGCTTCCGCCTCGAGGTGCTTCACTTCCTTGGGCGACAAAGTATCCTTCAGCTTGGCCATCGCCGTGACGGTGTCCATGTAGATCGGGCCGTGGCCGTCTTTCATTTCCTTGAGCATCAGGTGATTACGCAGGCAGGAGGCAGGCACGGCAGCCTGGCCGTAAGGAGGATAGTCGTTGAGCATCTCCTTGTTCTTGACCATGTAGTCTTCACCGTAGGCGTTGACGGCCTTGGCCTTGAACAGCAGGAACCAGGCGCCGACCGGGCCATAACCGTCCTTGAAGCGGGCGGGCACGAAACGGTTTTCCATCATGGTCATTTCTGCACCGGCTTCGGCGGCCATCGCGTAGGTCGAGCCCGCGTTCCATACCGGATACCACGCGCGGCCCTGGCCTTCACCCACGGAACGGGGGCGGAACAGGTTCACGCAGCCGCCGGCGGCGAGCAGCACAGCCTTGGCCTTGTAGATGTGGATGGTGTTGTCGCGCACCGAGAAACCGGCAGCGCCGGCGATGCGGTTGGGGTCGTTCTTGTCATTGATCAGGTGCACGATGAAAATGCGCTCTTCGATACGGCTCAGCCCCAAGGCCTTCTTGGCAGCTTCGGCGACGATCCACTTGTAGGATTCGCCGTTTATCATGATCTGCCATTTGCCGGAACGCACCGGCTTGCCGCCGTCTTTCAGCAGGGGCAGGCCTTCCTTGATCGAATCGGCGCCGTCGTGGCGCACGCCGTCGGCGTCGGTCTTCCAGATCGGCAGACCCCATTCCTCGAACAGATGCACCGAGTCATCCACGTTGCGCCCCAGGTCGTAGGCCAGGTCGTCGCGGGTGATGCCCATCAGGTCGTTGGAGACCATACGCGTGTAGTCAGCCGGATCCTGTTCCGTGCCGATATAGGTGTTGATCGCGGAAAGTCCCTGCGCGACTGCGCCGGAACGATCCATGGCGGCCTTGTCCACCAGCTTGATCTTGAGTTCCGTGCCGGTCTCGGCCTTGACTGCCTCTGCCCAGCGCATCATTTCGTAAGCGGCGCCGCAACAGGCCATGCCACCGCCGATCAGGAGAATATCCAGTTCTTCCTGAACGATTTTTGGATTACCGAAAGTTCCTTCAGACATTTTGCTCTCTCCAATTCAGTTGGTTGATTTGTTATTTGCGGCGGATCAGTTCTTCCGGCTTGCCGGCACGGTAACCGCCCATGACTTCCTTGGTATACACGCCGGGAGCGGTAAGCTCGGCCATCTTCGGCATCGGCTTGCCGCCGTACGGATTGATCGAACCCTCGGACGTGGTGCGGATCGGGAACTTGAAACGCTTCAGCGTGCCGTTGCGGAATTTGATTGTCCACATGATCGAGTCGGAGCCGCGCATCGGTTGCACCGAACCGCCCAGCGGCACGATGTCGGCGTAGTGGCGCACTTCGATCGCGCCCTGCGGACAGATCTTGACGCAGGAATAGCATTCCCAACATTGCTCGGGTTCCTGATTGAAAGCTCTCATTGCGTGGCCGGTTTCAGAGCCGTCCTTGTCCAGTTTCATCAGGTCGTGCGGGCAGATATACATGCAGGCAGTTTTATCCTGCCCCTTGCAACCGTCACATTTTTCGGTACGTACAAAAGTTGGCATTTCCTTATCCTCCAGTTAAAAATAATTCACAAATTGCCTTAATGTAGGTCGGGCCGCGCCCGGCATGGCGGGTAGAACCCGCCCTACGTTATCTCAGCGTCCCGAATGGCCGCTGAGCTTTACTTCTACTTTTTCATGTTCGGCCAATCCGGCGTAATAAGCGCGCAATATCTCCAGAACTTCCGGGCGGCTGAATTCCGGCGGCACGTCGGAGCCTTCAGAGAGCATCTTGCGCAGCTTGGTGCCGGACAGCAGCAGGCGGTCATTGTCACCGTGCGGACAGGTGCGCGCCGAGGCCATGCCGCCGCACTTGAAGCACCAGAACGTCCAGTCGATCTTCAGCGCCTGCGTCTCCAGCGAGTCCTTCGGAATCTCGTCGAAAATGTGATGCGCGTCGAACGGGCCGTAATAGCTGCCGACGCCAGCGTGGTCGCGGCCGACGATCAGGTGCGAGCAGCCGTAGTTCTGGCGGAACAGCGCGTGCAGCAAAGCCTCGCGAGGGCCTGCGTAACGCATGTCTAGCGGATAGCCGGCCTGTACCACGGTGTTCTTGACGAAATATTTTTCGGTAAGCGTCGCAATCGCCTGTGTGCGTACCTCTGCGGGAATATCGCCCGGCTTGAGGTTGCCGAGCAGCGAGTGAATCAGAACCCCGTCGCAGATTTCGATGGCAACCTTTGCAAGGTACTCGTGCGAGCGGTGCATCGGGTTGCGCGTCTGAAACGCCGCGATCTTGCTCCAGCCCATGGCTTCGAACAGATCGCGCGTCTCCTGTGGCGTCATGAACAGCGTGCCGTATTTCTGATCGAAGCCGCCCAGCGACAGCACCTTGACCGGACCCGCGAGGTTGATACCGCCCTGTGCCATGACCATTTTCACGCCGGGATGCTCGAGGTCGACCGTGCGGAACACTGTTGCGCATTCGTGCGCCTTGTCGATGGCGTATTTTTCGGTGATGCGCATCGTTGCCAGAATGCTGTCGTCTTCCGGGTCAAGCAAGGCGATTTCGCTGCCGGTCTTGATGGAATCTGCGGTGGTGTTATCGGCGGAAAGCGTGATGGGGATAGGCCAGAACAGGCCATTGGCCATCTTCATGCCGTCGCACACGCCTTGCCAATCGGCATGGGACATGAAGCCGTCGAGAGGCGAGAAACCGCCGATGCCCAGCATCACGATATCGCCTTTTTCGCGCGAACTGACTCTGACTTTCGGCAGAGTGCGCGCCCGCTCTAATTCTTCCTCAAGGGCTCTGCCCCCGAGCAAAAGGGGATTAAGGTCGACTCCACCGTGCGGTCTTACGAGTGCCATGCTTTTTTCCCTTTCGCCAATTAACTTGAACTGACAGCAGGGCGATGCTAAAACTTTCGCCGGAAAACCACGATACCCCTAATGGGTTATGCCCGAATAGCTCATCTTGGCAACAAGCGCCCTGCAAGGGTGCTCAGAGCTCTTCGTTGCCCATGTTTTTGAAGACATGCAAATGGCCGGTTTTATGCGGGCTGCTCACCTGACTGACCGAGAAAATGAACTTGCTGTTCACCCCACTGACGGCAGCCTGGGTTCCGTTCAAGCGGACACCGGCAAGATCGAGCCTGCTACTTTCAGCAGTGATCGCGATCCCCCCCGAAATCTCGCCATTGGTGATGGTGATATCGGAATTGTCTGCGAGCAGCCCCACATCCTTTCCCACGATATCGGTATTGGTCAGGTTCAGCCGCGAATTCAGCACAGTCAGTTGACCAATCCGTGCGTTGCGGATGGTGATATTGCTGCAGTCACGCAGTTCTATGGCGCGATAATCACCCTCGAATACCTTGCCGGACTCGCCAGAGCAGGCACCCACACGCTCACTGGCAAACTCTGGCAGGGGTGAGGCCTGCTGATAATACTCAGCCTGAACATCATCACTTGCCAGCAGGTGCTTGCTTACCAGGGCGTTTAACCGCTCCGTCTGTTCCAGCATGGGCACATGACCGGAGTCAGTAATAATTTCCAGCCGTGCATGCGGCATGCGGGCGGCAAGTACCTTACCGGTGCGCAGCGGAACAACCAGATCGTTGTCCCCCCAGAGGACCAGCGTTGGCGCGGTCACCGAAGAAATGGCGTAGCTGAAATTTTCTCCTGCCAGCGCCAGCGCAGCGATCTTTTCCGGGCCGCCATCGAGCACACGATCACGCCCCAGCGCGGTGTCAACAATATCGGTGGGTGAAATTGGCAGTCGTTCCGCCTGCTCCAGTATCTTGCCGGACAAGCGCTCGGCAAACCCCCGGAATTGCTGCACGCCACTTGCACGTTCCATCACAGACCCGGCCTGATATTTGGTGATCACCAGAGGATGAAGAATGCCGGCGGCATCGATCAGAACCAGCCGCTTGAACCGCAACGGTTGCTGTGCTGCAAAGCGCAGCGCAATGGCCCCGCCCATAGAGTGACCCACCACATGGTAAGGCTTGTTCTTCAGATAATGATCGGCCAGGAAATGCGCCAGGCGCGCATAATGGGTAGGCGAATAGTGCTGGCTGCCTTTGTCAGACTTGCCGAATCCGGGCAGATCAAATGCGACCACATGGAAATCTGTTGCCAGGGCGGGAATGGTGTGTAGCCAGTCGTCGACAGACCCGCCGAGCCCATGGATCAATATCACCCCGATCTTGGCATCGCGGTTGGCCTGCACCGTGCAGACCCGGCCTTCGAATATCGGCTCCTCGATACACTCTTCATAGGTTCCGTTGATTGCATCACCGCCCCATGCGGGCTGCAGCCACATGAATGCCACCAGGCCGAAGAACAAACGCACAACGCCATTCATATGATGATTCCCTTTTTGACAAGCGGGTTCGACGTGGGCAGGAGTTTACACGATATGAGCGTCTTGCCCGCGGGAGCAGCCTTCCGCGCCAAGGAGGTGTAAACTCTCCTGTGAATCGTTTCGGCAGGTGGTATTGTTTTTCCTTAAGGAGGCAATATGAAACAAGTTTACGATTACGCGATTGTGGGCGGGGGGCTGGCGGGGGTATCGGCCATACAGGGCATACGCGAGCTGGATGCGGCCGGGAGTATCCTGCTGGTCGGCGAGGAAAATCATCTGCCCTATGACCGTCCGCCGTTATCCAAGAAGCTGTGGTTTGGCAAAAAGAAAGTGGAGGACATCTTCCTCCATGACCGCGCGTTCTACGACCAGCATGCCGTTGCTCTGGCGCTGGGCGCAAAGGCGGCGCGGCTTGATCCCGATGCAAAAACACTGACCACCACCCAGGGCGAGACTTACGGCTACGGCAAGCTGCTGCTGGCGACGGGCTGCAAGTCGCGGACGCTGACCATCCCCGGCGGCGATCTCGAGGGCATCTGCTATTTCCGCGGCCTGGACGATTATCAGCGAACCCGGACTGTGGCCGCAGAGGGCAAGTCCGCCGTGGTGATCGGCGGCGGCTTCATCGGTTCTGAGCTGGCCGCCGCGCTGAACATCTGCAAGCTGCATGTCACGATGATCTTCCCCGGCGCGCTGCTGTGCGACCGCGTGCTTCCGGACTACCTGGGGCGGGCCGTGCAGCAGCGTTTTATCGAGAAGGGTGTCAGGATACTGGCGTCTGACAAGCCCGTTTCTTTCAGCAGGAATGGCAGCAAGTTCATTACCTGCACCGAGAACGGCGAGGCTATCGAATCGGATATCGTGATCGTCGGCGTGGGCGTCATCCCGGAAATGGAGCTGGCAAAGAGCGGCGGCCTGGAGGTGGGCAACGGCATCGTCGTGAATGAATATCTCGAGACTTCCCGTCCGGATATTTACGCCGCCGGCGACAATGCATTTTTTCCTTACCGGGTGCTGGGGCAGACTATGCGCATCGAGCACTGGGATCATGCCCTCAACCAGGGAAAATGGGCGGGGCGCAACATGGCAGGCGCGCACGAACCTTTTACCTATCAGCCGTATTTTTTCTCGGACCTGTTCGAGTTCGGCTACGAGGCGACCGGCGAGGTCGATTCGCGGTTGGAAACCTTTGCCGACTGGCAGAAGGAAAACGACACCGGCGTCATCTACTATCTGCGCGAGGGAATAATCAGGGGCGTGATGATGTGCAACGTGTGGGACAAGGTCGAGACGGCGCGCGAACTGATCCGTAAAGGGGAGAGGGTTCTGCCGGAGCAACTGCGCGGCCTGATCCGCTAGCAGTGAAAACTACTGCGAGGCGATGATGCGGCGTTGGAAGTCGGCTCAAAATGCTCATTTACTATGTGTAAACTGCATCTGCGACACGTTACTGGCGAAGCCAGCCGCTTGCGGGAGCAGATGCAGGCTGTGCTTCCCGCACCAGAGGGCTATGCCCCACCGTGTCAGCACAGCTACTTTTTCGCCAACTTCCGCCTTGCCTGATCGCCTCTCGCTACGCTTTCCAACACCTTGGCATTTGAATATATAGAAAGGACGTTATGGACCGCATCCGTATTTCTGATCTTCTTGTCCGATGCATTCTGGGTATCACCGACGATGAACGCCGCGAAAAGCAGGACGTGGTGATCAACCTGACTCTCTATACCGATCTGCACAAGGCAGGCAAAAGCGACCGCATCGAGGATACCGTCGATTACCGCGCGCTTAAAAAACGCGTCCTCGCTATGGTGGAAGGCTCCCGGTATTTATTGCTGGAAGCGCTGGCGGAGGCCGTTGCCGAATTGTGCCTCGACCAGCACGGGGTGCGGCAGGTCGATGTGTGCGTGGAGAAGCCGCATGCGTTGCGCTTTGCCAGAAGCGTGGCGGTGGAAATTACCCGGAAGCGCTGAGAGGCTATGGCGCGCGCCTTCATCGGCATCGGCTCGAACATCGAGCCGGAGAAAAATGTAATGGCAGCAATCCGCTGCCTTGCGCAACAAACGCGCGTGACCGGCATATCCATGGTCTATTCCACCGGCGCGCTCGGCCACCCCGAGCAGCCGCACTATTTCAACTGCGTGGTGGAGATCGAAACGGAAGCGCCCCCCGCAGAAGTGAAGCACGGCCTATTGCGCCCCATCGAGAACAGCCTCGGACGCAAGCGGAGCGAGGGCAAATTCGCGCCACGGACGATTGACCTCGATCTGATCCTTTACGGCAACCTGGCGATGGATGCGGAAGATATCAGACTTCCCGACCCGGAAATCCTGGAGCGGCCGTTTCTTGCCATCCCCCTCTTCGAGTTGGCGCCTGACCTGGTGCTGGCGGGATATAACCTGCCCATCGGCAAAATCGCCGCAAGGCTGCCTCAGCATGGAATGAGGCCGCTGGAGGATTACACCAGGCTGTTGAGGGAAGAAGCGAACCGTATGCAACCAACGGGGCGAGGCTCAACTAATATTTCTGGCTGAAGACAGTGCCCCGCTGACCACGTGTTCATATTGACGGCATAGCGTTCTGACGTTTGAACTCAGGCCGAGGGCCGTCAAGGCCATCGGCTTTGAACAAAATGTTAGCCGCCATTTGGCCTTGAGCGTCCAATACTTCAAACCGAGCCATAGCGACGCTTCCGCTCCTCGGTATAAACCCACCAGGGCTTTGGCTCATCTCCGCTCATGAAGCGTGTGATGGAAATGAACACATCCAAAACACACGGATCCTGCCTGGCGCCACGCTTACGGCACAGACTCTGATACAGCCTGAGCGGATCTTTGCCAGCAAGTTGTTCCGGCGCATTAATGCCGATAAATTCGAGATACATTGCCATGGCCGGACCGACATTCGGAAGGTCAGTGAGCTGGCGTACGCGATCACGTTCGACTTTGGCAGGATTCATGGCGGCCAACGATAATTTATGGAGCGCGCCTTGGCGCGTCCCGCTTGAATGAAAGGTCATACGCCATTTTGCGAACTCCAGATGATAATGCCTGACGCTTGAGCCGAGCAGCGAAGCGGCTTCGGCATAAACCGGACTTTAAGGGGGCAGCGTCGCATTGTTTTCCTGAAATTCTTTCATTTCACCGCCTCAAAAAGTAATGCGATGTTGACCCCTTTTGACAGTCTTGCTTACCAGGTTTTCCTCTTCTATATCCGCTTGGTCAGTTCGGCTTGAAACTGACGGATGCGTCTAGCGTTCGTGCCTAAGTCGCCCTTGCCGATGCGCGAGCGGGAGCGCACGTTGACCACCACGCCTTCTCCCTCGCGCCCGATCGTAATGGTCACATCATCTTTGAAGCGGAAGACTCGGGTGGTGGCCACCGCACGAATTTCTCCCTGGTCCCGGTCCCATGCCGTGACCTCCCATCCCAGGGCCAGGGCTGTCGCAAGCGCAGCGTCGAAGACACGCTCGTACGGTTGCTTAAACTGCTGGGGGCGCAAGTCCGCATACTCCGGCGTCTCCCCAGTCTTGACATCATTAAGCGTGGGCCAGATGACGGCCGCCACGACCATCAGGCCGATGAGGACGGCCAGCAGGAAACCACCGCCCAGGGCGATTTTCTTAACGCTCATCAGTTCCTTGGATACGGCTGTAGCCAAAAGACTTTAAGGGGCTCAGCGTCGCATTGTTTTCCTGAAATTCTTTCATTTCACCACCTCAAAAAGTAATGCGATGCTGACCCATTTCGAGTCACTTTCGAGTCAGCCGAGCAGCGAAGCAGCTTCGGCACAAACCAATTATTGGGCATTTGGATCTTCCTGGGATAAATATTTGCTGATTACAGAGGGCAGATTCCTGGGCGACTTAATGCGTAGTTGTTTATTGACATTGAATCTGCCAAACACAACTTCAATATCCTTGGATGCCACCCCAAATTCTTTCGCCAGGAATCGAACCATGTGATCGGTTGCTCTCCCCGCCACTGGCGTGGCAGTGACACTGACTTTGAGTTGATTGCCTTTAACCTTGCCAATAGCATCCAGTTTCGCACTCGGGGTGCCGAGAATATTGAGCACTAACGTTTCGCCATCCCAGGCACAGAAAGAATTAATTTTTGATTCCTTGCGCGCCACGCTATCTCCGACATGCATTGACTTTTGCTTCATACAATTGGCGCTTAAGATGCCTGACGTAAAGTCTAGTAGCGCCGCGCTTACACGCCAGCATTAGGTGCTTCAGCACCAATGATGCCGGGGAAGATCCTTGCGATCGTTGCGGTGTCCCGCTTGACGACGGGTTGGGCATGTCTTTCAAAATGTAGTACAGCTATCCGTATGCACATGAAGCACGGTCAAACAGTAATCGCATGAGGTTTTCACGCACATGTTCGGGTAGATTTTGGTTCTGTTTTCTTATCATGTAGATCTGCTGGCAGGAACAAGATATCAGCAATAAGGGAAAGCGGGATATCAATTATCGCAAATGGAATTGCAAGCCACCCAAGCGGACCCCAGGCCAGCGAACACCCGAAGTTGCCGGGTGTGTCGCGCATACCAGCGAAAGGGTAACCAACTCCATCCAAGTACTTGGAATTAAGCGTGGTGCAACCACCGAGAAGCACTACCGTCAGGAGCGCAGCCATAAGCTGCCTTGCTGCCTGAGGCCGACATGAGATCATTCCATTTGACTCCATTTTGCCCAACGAAGCTGTAGAAAAAGTATCTTCATAAGCGCATCCTGCCGTGAACCAAAATAAATATCAAGGTCGAAGTGGTG
>MGWZ01000059.1 GCA_001801175.1 Gallionellales bacterium RIFCSPLOWO2_02_FULL_57_47
ATCGCCGTTCGTTTGGCGCAAGCGTGAAGTTAAGGGGGCTCAGCTCCGAAATACTATTGTTAACTTATGCAATTAAACACTATGCAAGGCTGGCGGAGTTGTAAATAACAGGCGGCGATGGCAGGAATTTTTGTTTCGCCTGGTTTATTCATTTGAAATGCAAAACGGAGGAAACATGAAATTCATCACTGCATTCATGCTGGCAACAGGTTTAATGGCTGCCGGAAGTGCGCAATCTGCCGACATGCCGGAAGCCGCAAAGAAAAATAACTGTGTTGTCTGTCATGCCATCGACAAAAAAGTGGTTGGCCCGGCTTGGGCGGAAGTTGCCAGGAAGTACAAGGGCGATGCCGGTGCGGCAGCCAGGTTGAGCACTAAAATAGCCAAGGGTGGCAGTGGCGTGTGGGGTGCCGTACCTATGCCGCCTAATCCCAAAGTCAGCGATTCCGATATGAAGGTGTTGGTGGACTTCATACTGAAATTGGCGAACTAGGCCTTTTAAAGCATCACTGCCAACAGGATTGCGGTCAAGGCTTAAGGGCAACGCCGCACAGCGCGGATTGGGCGAGCCACCTGCTTCCACCACAAGGGAAGCGGTTTTTCATCCCTCAGATAAAATGTTGTTGCCTGATATGCTGCAACAACCCTTGCGCCGCGTCTTCCACCATGTCCAGCACGCGCTCGAAGCCTTGCGCGCCGCCGTAGTAAGGATCGGGGACTTCGCGCTCGGCATGGTGCCGCGCGTATTCGAGAAACAGCCGCACTTGCGCATCGCATCCCGGCGGCGCCAGGCGTTGCAGAATGGCGAGGTTGGCGCTGTCCATCGCCAGCACATAATCGAAACGGTGAAAGTCGCCCTCCTCCACCTGCCGCCCGCGCAAGCCGCTCATGTCATAGCCGCGCTGCTGCGCCGCCCGCTGGGCGCGCAAATCCGGCGCATCGCCGATATGGTAATCATGCGTCCCCGCCGAATCGATCAGGATGTGTCCGGCCAAACCGGCATTTTCGACATAGTGCCGGAATACCGCCTCGGCCGTTGGCGAACGGCAGATGTTGCCCATGCAGACAAATACGACTGAAACATTATTTTTCATCGGGGATATCTTACTGTGTCGTGACAGCTGTGTCTAAAAAGCCGGGGTACGATTTGCATCAACACCGGCACGCATAAAATGTAAAAATAGCGCACCCCTCCTCACACCATAAAAATGATGCACCCTTCCTCACCCGCCAACACACGGCGCCTGTCCCCTCTGCGGGATCTGTGGCCTTTTCTGCGCCCCTATCGCGGGCGGGTCGCGCTGGCTTTCGTGCTGCTTTGCCTCGGTTCCGCCACGATGCTGCTGGTGCCGCTGGCATTTCGCGACCTGATCGACTTTGGTTTCGGAAAACAGGCAGGCACGGGAGGCGGGCTGTTTGGATCAATGAGTCTGAACAAGCACTTCGGGGTGTTGTTCGTATTGGCAAGCCTGTGGGCACTGATTGTGTCGGCGCGCTATTACACCATCTCGTGGGTGGGCGAGCGGGTAACAGCAGATTTGCGCAGCGCGGTATATGCGCGGGTGCTGGCGCAGTCGCCGCAGTTCTTCGAGACCCTGCAAACCGGCGAAGTACTGTCGCGGCTGACGGGCGACACCACCCTGGTACAGACCGTGGTGGGCAGCTCCATTTCGATGGGCTTGCGCAGCCTGTTCCAGTTCATCGGCGGCATGGTCATGCTGGCGGTCACCAGCTTTTACCTTTTTTCCCTGAACCTCGGCCTGATGGCATTGCTGGCCCTGCCGATTTTCATCATCGGCCGCATCGTAAAAAAACTCTCGCGTGAATCGCAGGACAGGATCGCCGATGCATCTGCACTGGCCGGCGAGATCCTCAACGCCATGCCGACCGTGCAAGCCTATACGCAGGAGCAGCGCGAAACCAGTCGCTTCGCCGACCGCGCCGAGGCAAGCTTCGTCACCGCGATCCGGCGCACCCGGGTGCGCGCCACGCTCACTTCCTTGATCATCACCTCGGTGATGGGCACCATCATCTTCGTGCTATGGGTCGGCGCCCACCTTGTTCACGACGGCGCCATGACCGGCGGACAACTCGCCTCGTTCATCCTCTACGCGGCGCTGGTGGCGGGCGGTGTGGGCACGATGGCTGAAGTGTGGGGCGATGTGATGCGCGCGGCGGGAGCGACCGAGCGCCTGCTGGAACTGCTGCATGCCGAATCCGCCATTGCCGAGACTGCCGCACCGCAACCGCTGCCGCAGCCCGGACAAGCGGCGATCCGCTTCGAGCATGTTACCTTCCGTTATCCGGCGCGCCTGCAAATTGCTGCGCTGGACAATATCACCCTCGACATCGCCCCCGGCGAAAGCGTCGCGCTGGTCGGCCCTTCCGGCGCGGGCAAGACGACACTGTTCCAGCTGATGCTGCGCTTTTACGATGTGACCGATGGCTGCATCCGCCTCAACGGGCAGGACATCCGCCAACTGGGCTTGCACGATCTGCGCGGCAAAATTGCCATCGTGACACAAGACCCGGTGATCTTCTCGGCCAACGCGCTGGAGAATATCCGTTACGGACGCCCCGCAGCGAGCGATGAAGAAGTCATCGCCGCCGCCCGGGCCGCACTGGTGGACGAATTCATCGACCATCTGCCGGAAGGCTACCAGACCTTCCTGGGCGAACGCGGCACCCGTTTGTCCGGCGGCCAGCGCCAGCGTATCGCCATCGCGCGCGCCATCCTGAAAGGCGCGCCGTTGCTGCTGCTGGACGAAGCGACCAGCGCGCTGGATGCGGAATCGGAAATCCTGGTGCAGCAGGGACTGAACGCCGCGATGCAGGGGCGCACCACGATCATCATCGCGCACCGGCTGGCTACCGTGCAGAAGGTCAACCGTATCGTGGTGATGGAACACGGGCGCATCGTTGAAACCGGCACCCCGGAAGATTTGCGCAAGCAGAGCGGGCTTTATGCACGGCTGGCGAGCCTGCAATTTGACGTTTGATTTATCCAGGCATTTATTCAACACTATAGCTGGCTTGTCATTCGGCAAATGGCACCAGAACAAGCGGCCAATATGAAGAAATCGCTATTCATCATTCTCGCTCTTGCACTGCTCTGCTGCGGCGGATGCAGCAGGGTTACCATTGGCTACAATCATGCCGACTGGTATCTGCGTTACAAGATCAACGATTACACCTCGTTTCATGCGCCGCAGAAAGATGAAATCCACCGGGAAGTCGATCTCTACATGCGCTGGCATCGAAAGAACGCGCTGCCGGAATACACTCGATTTCTGGAGAATTTTCATGACGCAATCCAACCGGACCGGCGGGTACAGGCCGAGGATATTGCCCGTATAAAAGACGATTCATACAGACTCTACAAGACAACCGTGGCGCCGTTCATCCTCCCCGCCGCACGCCTGTTGAACACCCTGGACAGCCGGCAGATAGAAGAACTGCGCAAAACCCTTGCTGAAATGAACCTTGAACAGAAGGAAGAATCGCTCAGTGGCAGCGACCAGGAAAATCTCGACCAGCGTGCGGAAAGAACCGTGGATTTTGTGGAAGGGCTGGTCGGCAACCTGAGCGGCGAACAGGAAGACAAAATCCGGGAGATGAGTTTGCGCCTGCCTTTTGCCACCGGTCATTACATCGAGCATCGCGAGGCCAACCAGGCCGCATTGGTAACGCTGTTAAACAACCATGCCGGCGAGGAAAAAATCGCCGCATTTTTATGGCTGTGGCTCAACGCTCCGGAAGCAACCAGGACACCGCTGCAGCAGCAGGTCATGCTATCGTATGACAGCGCAACGGATGAAATGTCTGCGCGCATTTACGCGCTGCTGACGGATCGCCAGAAAAACCGCCTGCGCAAAAAGATAATTTCCCTTATCAAGGACTTTCAGAATCTCGCCACAGAAACGAGAACCGTACGCGACGCATCCAACTAGGCTTGCAGCCGTCACCTCCGGCAACTGCATGTGGGTGCGCAAGATTCCTGGTTTGCCTTATTCTCCTGTTCATCGAGCAGAACGCTGGAGAGCAAGGCCAGCCCCTGTCCGGTGAAAACATAGGGCGCTTCCCGATCTGAAAGCGCAAATTGTGATCTCAAACCGGCGAATTCGTCGGGATGCAATTGGAACATACAGTCTTCCGGGAAGCATTCGCGGTTGCGCGCGACGGCAAGATTAAGCGCCTCGGTTTCGATCTTGTAGAGTGCGGCCAAATCCTCGTCCAGCATGACTTTTTGTCCACGAACAAGAAATATCCTCGGACCTCCGCCTTGCATCGCGTCAATAGGTTGTTTATCAGTCATTACTCATCTCCATTTTCGTAACGCATCGGCTAACTTTCAGCGGCGAAATAAACACGCTCTCCCTCAGTTTCTTCAACTGGTCGCGCAGCATTTCCTTTTCCAGCCGGGCGATTTCCTTGCCCGCTCTGGATCATTCCCCGGCAGCCATGAGTTCGTGCTTCGGCGGTGCCGGCGAAAAGTAACTCGCCGCGATCACCAGCAGCGCGATACCGATCAGCGATGCCGTCCACATCACAGTGCCCTTGTTGGCCAAATCTATCATCATCAGTTTCACGCCGACGATGGCCAGCAGACTGAACCCGGCGAACCACACTTTGCGCTGGCTGTACTGCGTGGCGTAGATCATCAGGCTGATGGAGGTTACGGTCCAGATCAGGGAAAGGATGGCGTGCATCAGGTAGGAATGCATCAGCATGTCAAACGCGAAAGGAACATCGCCCCAGTAATGGGCCATGCGCGCGGCCAGGGTGGTGAGCCAGAGGAACGCACCAAGGTAGCACCCCAGCGTGACCGGCTCATGCCATGAGTCGGATTCGCTTGCGCCAGGTTCGCTCTCTGTCCATTTCCAGCATGCGTGCAACACAAACAAGGCGACCAGATCGAACGGATTGAGCAGCGGGATATACGGCAGGCCTGAACCCGCGCCGGAATATTGCGTGCAGGCGATCACCAGCCACCCTGCGCAGGCAATGATGATCGGCACACAGCCGGTCGACCGATAATCTGCGGCAATGCTGGCTGCCGGCCACAGCTTGAAGCGGCGCGCAGCACTCACGATATGGATCGCGGCAGCAAGTGTCGCGCCCCACGCCAATATAGGCCAGAGCGGGTTGCCGGGTGCGAGCGTATCGGCGACCCAGGCTATTTCATTGGCCGCGAGCCCGGTCAGCATCCATAACATCAGCAAGTGGCGCTGCGCCAATAGCAGACCCAATGCCGGCTGCTCGTGACGAGCCAATATCCAGTAGTGCACGGCCACTGCGGCGGGTAATACCAGCGTGAGCGCGCCATACAGCACATGCTCATGCTGCATCAGGCTTGCCGCCGCGATCAGCGCGATGGCTGCAAAATGAACCAGCGCGGTGGCGCGCATGGCGGTCCAGTTCCAGTTTTTTCCTGCCACTTCGAACAACACCGCTGCCGCTGCGGACAAGCCCAGCCAGCTGGCATGCTGATAGGTGTAGCTGACAAACATGTCGACTTCAGAGATGCTGGCTCCCGCCCACCAAAACAGACCCCAGTACAGCAGCAAATTTGCGATGGTCTGGGTATTGGTATTCTTCTTGTCCCACAGGTGCAGCATCAAGCCGCTGGACATACCCGCCATGGCGATGATGAAACTACCCACATAGACGTCGTTGAAGACAGGGGCGCTTCGCGACAGCTCATGGAAATGCGCCAGAAAATAAAATCCGGCCAGCGCCTGCAGCGCGATGCCGGTGAGCCTCGCCAGGTAACGAAGCTGTAGAAAAAGTATCAACATAAGCGCATCCTGCCGTGAACCAAAATAAATATCAAGGTCGAAGTGGTGGACGATATTTTGGAGA
>MGWZ01000060.1 GCA_001801175.1 Gallionellales bacterium RIFCSPLOWO2_02_FULL_57_47
CACTAAACCTGCCTTGCATGTGCTGTTTTGGGTTGAACAATACGCCCTAGTTTATTGAAATTCAATGGGGTTTTGTGGGGAGACCTCAGGGACGGAGCTCCATTCTTTTCGCCGACCGCGGTTCGCTCGATGTCATTCTGCCCATGCTCATTTCGCCCTCTCCTCAAACTTTAAACTCTCTTGTTCGCCGCTTAGTCCGCCAGCAGTCCTTTCTTTCCTGTGACCCCTTTAGTTCCTCCTTTAGTTCACAAACAAAATAGCGCATACCACAACGCTGCGCTGCCAGAAATCCCCTAGCCCTCGTGGTAAGTACGCCTTAGCTCAAACATCGCATCGTTCTCCGCTTCGCGTAAATTGTTTATCACTCTTGACATGTGTAGCCGCGCGGATACAATACATCCATGCGTATAGAGATGACGGAAGCCTACAGCGACTGGGAAAACAATCTCAGGGACTTGGTTGTCCGTGCCCGCATCCAGGCGCGCATTGCGCGGCTGGCGATGGGTAATCCCGGTCAACACCGTGTGCTGAGCGGTGGTATCTGTGAATTGAAACTGGATTTTGGTGCGGGCTACCGAGTGTATTACACCCAACGCGGCAAGACGTTGATCGTGTTGCTGGCGGGTGGCGATAAATCCAGCCAAAGTGCGGATATTAAGACCGCGATTAGTTTGGCTAAAAACCTTTAGGAGAACAGCATGGCAAAGACTAAAACAAAAACGCTCACCTACGATGTGGCGGAGCGTTTGAGAACGCCGGAAGAAATGGCGCTTTATCTGGATGCCTGCATCGAGGAGAGCGGCGGCGATGCCGCCTTTATCGCCAAAGCCATGGGCGATATTGCCCGTGCACAAGGCATGACCAAGGTGGCGGAAGGCGCTGGCCTGAGCCGGGAAAGTTTGTACAAATCGCTTTCCGGCGAGCGCGTGCCGGATTTTTCCACTGTGCTCAAAGTGATGAAATCGCTCGGGCTTAAACTGCATACCGAGGTTGCTTGAAGCCCGCATTGCACCGGCATTAATGGTGTTGGCCAAGCTAACCATGCACTCCTCCTCCAGCCTCCTGTCCGGCTTCCTCCTGCGCCTCGCTCACCGCGCTTAACGTCCCCTGCCCTATCCGCACTATTTCATCCACCATCAGGTTTTTCGGCATCGCATGGGTGATGAACATCATCGAGACTTTGCCCTTGAGCTGGTTGATCGTGGCGGCGAAGTGTTCGGCGGTGGTGCTGTCGAGGCTGCTGGTGGCTTCGTCGAAGATCAGGATCTTGGGTTGCTTGATCAGTGCACGTGCAATCGCAATGCGCTGCTTCTGTCCGCCGGAAAGCCCCACGCCGCGCTCGCCGATTTCGGTCTGGTAGCCGCACGGCAGGGCTTCGATGGCGCTGTGGATTTCCGCCATTTTGCAGGCGTGCACGACCTGGTCGAAGGTGGCATGGGGGTTGGCCATCAGCAGGTTGTCGTAGATCGTGCCGGAGAACAGGATGGTTTCCTGCGGCACGACGCCGAAGTAATGGCGCAGTTCGTTGGCGGAGAGGTAGCGGATGTCGTTGCCGTCTATCTTGATGGTGCCGCCTGCGGGCTGGTAGAAGCCTTGCAGCAGTTTGGTCAGCGTGCTCTTGCCGGAGCCGGACGGTCCCATGATGGCGATGACTTTTCCGGGAGCGACCTTGAGGTTGAAACCTTCGTAGAGGAAGGGTAGGTTTTCGGCGTAGCGGAAGCTCAGTCCTTCGATGTCGATCTGTCCCTTGCCTTCGCGCAACCGGGTGGGGAGGATGGAATACGGTTCGGTCGGGGCGTTCATGATGTCGCCCATGCGCTGCACCGAGAGATTGGCCTGCTGGAACTGTTGCCACAGCCCGACCAGCCGCAGCATCGGCTGGGAGAGGCGGCCGGCGAACATCTGGAAGGCGACGAGCATGCCGATGGTGAAGCCCTGACCAGTCGCGGGGTCGCTGTTCATCACGGTATAGGCGCCGATGATGAGGATGAGCAGGGTCATCATCTGTTCCATGGCGTTGGACAGCGTGTTGTAGGTGTTGCCGATCTGGCGCACGGTAAAGCCCGAGCGCAGATACTCGGCGAGATAGTCGCTGTAGCGGGCATTAAGCTGGGGTTCCATTTGCAGGCTCTTGACGGTTTCGAGGCCGGCGATGTATTCGGTGGTGAAGGCCTGGTTGCGCGCGCCGAGCAGGAATTGCTCGTTAAGGCGGCTGCGGAACAGCGGTGCGACGATCAGGCTGAGGATGACGATGACGCTCAACATGGCCAAAACCACGCAGGTCAGGAAGACGCTGTAGTAGAGCATGATGCCGAGGAAGATCAGCAGGAACGGGAAGTCGAGGATCAGCGTGACGGCGGCGCTGGCGATGAATTCGCGGATGGTCTCGACGCCGTGCAGGCGGGCGGAGATCACGCCGGTGGGGCGATGCTCGAAGTAGCGCGGCGGAAGCTTGAACAGGCGGTCGAACACCGCCGCGCCCAGCACGGCATCGACCCGGTTGCCGGTGTGCAGGATCAGGTACTGGCGCACCCAGGAAAGCAGCGCGGAAAAAATCATGAATACGGCGAGGCCGATGCCGATGACGATCAGCGTGCTTTGGGTATGGTGGACGACGACCTTGTCGATGATGACCTGGGTGAACAGCGGCGTGCCCAGCGCGAGCAGCTGGATGATCAGCGAGGCGATCAGCACGTCGCGCCAGATGCGCTTGTGCTTCATCAGCTCCGGGATGAACCAGTGAAAGCCGAACGCTGCCTTGCTGGACAGCGCCCCGTCTGGATCCTTGAGGTCTTTCGTTTCTAGCGCCAGCTGGAATGCCGTGCCGGCGAAGCGCGCGGCGAACTCGGCCTGGGTCATGGTCCTGGGTTGATTGGTGCCGGCCTCGAACAGGATGACTTTATCCGCTTCGTGCTTGATTACGATGGCGGGGCGGAAATTGGCATAGGGAGTCGGCGCGGGTGGCTCGGGTGGCGTAGCTTCTACCCTCTCCCCAACCCTCTCCCTGCAAGGGAGAGGGGGTGTTTGGTTTGACGGGCTATCCGAGGTTAATACGGCAAGGCATGGGAAGTTGAACTTCCCCAGTTCGCTGCTATCGCAATCGCGGCGCTTGATGCGGAAGCCCAGTGCGCGGGCGGCATGGATCAGGGAATCCGAACTGTAGGGGGGCGGAAATTGCTTGAGCAGCAGTCCGGCATCAAACGGCTTGCGGTTCAGGGCGCAGAAGCTGCCCATGGCCCAGACGACATCTTCGGCGCTGAAGGTATGGGTGTGCGCATGCGCAGCGGGTTTGCGCGACAGGCTCCTGGCAACGATCTTCAAGAGCCGGCGCGGCATCAGAGGGTCGCTCCCCGAACAATTCCGGGAAACAATCCCGGTGCATTGCGTGAAGCTTTATTGCTGGGTTCCGGAACAGGCACAACAGATGGGAGTGCGCATCGCCTCTGCAGAATTGCACCCGCATAGGATTGATTGCCAGGCGCAATAATGGACTCGGCCTTGCAGCGATACAACATGCTCTTCCCCTTGGATTACCAAGACAGTCGGCTATATCACAGCTGCGCGTTCTATATGCTGCACGCTTTATGAAACTGTTTTAAAGAATACAGGGGATTCTGGTACCTGTCTGTAGTCGTTTTGGACTATCCGGTCTGCCGCGATGGTATGGCTGGCTGAAAATCCGGCTTTATATGACGGGCGAACCTCTGGGGCAGCGCTACGGCAGACAGGTCGCGGCCTGTTTTGCCACGCCGGACAGCAGCCGGTCCGGGGCGAGGCGGCGGCCTTGCAGCAGCCCTACCCCGATGAATCCCTGCGGGCCGTGCAAGCGGACTTTGCCGTCCGGCAGACCCGTATCCAGACCCAGCCGCTGCCCTTGCGCGAGACGTTTGATTTGCACGGCATCCAGTTGCAGTGTGGGCATATCGGGCATCAGGGATTCCAGCGGCAGCAGGCAGGCAGCGCGTTCGGCTTCGGTCATCGCTTCCAGTTGCGGTAGGCTATAGGCATGCTGCAAATCGAAATGGGCAATCGCGGTGCGGCGCAAACCGATCAGGTGCGCGCCGCAGCCGAGTGCCGCGCCGATGTCTTCGGCCAGCGTGCGGATGTAAGTTCCCTTGCTGCAGCGCACGGTGATGTCCAATTCGTTGCCTAAAAAGGAATTCAGCAGCAGCTCGTGTATCACGACGCTGCGAAGTTCGCGCTCTATGGTTTCGCCTTTGCGGATGTATTCGTAGAGCGGTTTGCCCTGATGCTTGAGCGCGCTATGCATCGGCGGAAGCTGCCGGATCTCGCCGCGAAATTTTGCCAGCGCCGCATCAATATCTGACTGCTGAACCTCGACCGGATGTTCGCTGAGTATCTCGCCTTCGGCATCGCCGGTGCTGGTGGTTTGCCCGAGGCGCAACAGGGCGCGATAGGTTTTGTCGGCATCCAGCAAGGCATTGGAAAACTTGGTGGCCTCGCCGAAGCAGATCGGCAGCAGGCCGGTGGCGAGGGGATCGAGGGTGCCGGTATGCCCGGCCTTCTCGGCCTGGAACAGCCGGCGGACTTTTTGCAGCGCAGTGTTGGAGCTTAGTTCCAGCGGCTTGTCGAACAGCAGCACGCCATCCAACGGGCGATAAGTACGTGCCATAGTGGTAGCTGGTAGCTAGTGGCTTGTAGCTGGTAGCTAGTGGCAAAACCGGCTTGGCTACCCGCTACTAGCTACGTGCTACGAGCTTTCTCCTTTATCGCTGGCTACCGCCTGGTCGATCAGTTGCGACAAGCGGCTGCCGCGCTCGACGGAGGAATCGTAGACGAAATGCAGTTGCGGCATGACCCGCAGTTTCAGGCTGCGCGCCAGATGCTTGCGCAAAAAACCGCTGGCGCGTTCCAGGCCCTGTTGCGCTTCTTCGTGTTTGCCGTCCAGGCGCGTGAAAAATACCTTGGCATGGGAATAATCGCCTGCCACTTCCACGCCGGTGATGGTCACCAGACGCACGCCCGGGTCGTTGATTTCGAGGCGCAACAGCTCGGCTATTTCGCGCTGAATTTGCTGGGCGATGCGATCGGTTCTGGCAAAGTTGCCCATTACAGTGCGCGCGCAACCTCAACGATTTCGTAGGCTTCGAGCTTGTCACCCACCACCAGGTCGTTGAAATTCTTCACCGACAGGCCGCACTCGAAATTGGCTTTCACTTCCCTCACGTCGTCCTTGAAGCGTTTCAGCGAATCCAGTTCGCCGTCATGGATGACCACGTTGTCGCGCAACACGCGCACCTTCGCGCCGCGTTTGATCATGCCTTCCAGCACATAGCAACCGGCAATCGTGCCCACCTTGGAAACGGTGAACACCTGGCGAACTTCGACCATGCCCATGATGCTTTCGCGCTTCTCGGGCGCCAGCATGCCGGAGAGCGCAGCCTTGATCTCATCCACCATCGCGTAAATGATGTTGTAGTAGCGGATGTCCACGCCGGAAGATTCGGCCAGCTTGCGCGCAGCCGCATCGGCGCGGATGTTAAAGCCGATCACAATCGCCTTGGAAGCCAGCGCCAGATTGACATCTGACTCGGTAATCGCGCCCACGCCACCGTGGATCAGGTTGACTTTGACTTCGCTGGTGGAAAGTTTTTGCAGGGATTGCGCAATCGCTTCGGCAGAGCCCTGCACGTCGGATTTCACGATCAGCGACAAGGTGCGCACTTCGCCCTCGGCCATCTGTTCGAACATGTTTTCCAGCTTGGCCGCCTGCTGCTTGGCAAGCTTCACGCCGCGATACTTGCCCTGGCGGAACAGCGCGATCTCCCGGGCGCGTTTTTCATCCGCCAACACCATCAACTCTTCGCCGGCGACAGGCACTTCGGACAAGCCTTGAATCTCTACCGGAATAGACGGGCCCGCTTCGTTAACCACCTTGCCATTTTCATCCAGCATCGCGCGCACCCGGCCAAACACCGAGCCGACCAGTACCGCATCGCCGCGTTTCATCGTGCCCGATTGAATCAGCACCGTGGCGACCGGCCCCTTGCCCTTGTCCAGGCGCGCCTCGATCACCAGCCCCTTGGCGTGCGTGGTGCGTGGCGCTCTCAGCTCCAGCACTTCGGCCTGCAACAAGACGCCTTCGAGCAATTTGTCTATGCCTTGCCCGGACTTGGAGGAAACCTCCACGAACATGACATCGCCACCCCAATCTTCCGGCACTACGCCTTCGGCAACCAGCTCCTGCTTGACGCGCTCGGCATTGGCCTCGGGTTTGTCAATCTTGGTCACTGCCACCACCAGCGGCACATTGCCCGCTCTGGCATGGTGGATGGCTTCTTTGGTCTGCGGCATCACGCCATCATCGGCGGCCACCACCAGAATCACGATGTCGGTCGCCTTCGCGCCGCGTGCGCGCATCGCGGTAAACGCCTCATGGCCCGGCGTATCGAGGAAGGTAATCATGCCGCGCGGGGTATCGACGTGATACGCGCCGATGTGCTGGGTAATGCCGCCCGCTTCGCCCGAGGCCACACGGGTGCGGCGGATGTAATCCAGCAGCGAGGTCTTGCCGTGGTCGACGTGACCCATCACCGTGACGACAGGTGCGCGCGATTCCAGCACCGCATCATGAGGTGCCTCGGTATCGACCAAATACGCATCGGGATCGTCCAGCCTGGCAGCCTTGGCGATATGGCCCATTTCCTCCACGACGATCATTGCGGTTTCCTGATCGAGTACCTGATTGATGGTCACCATCGAACCCATTTTCATCAACACCTTGATAATCTCAGAGGCCTTGATCGACATCTTCTGCGCCAATTCAGCGACAGTGATGGTTTCCGGAACCGCCACTTCGTGCACAATAGGTTCGGTCGGCAGGGAAAAAGCATGTGCGGTTTCTGCTGCCGCATGTTTGGTATGCTTGTCATGGCGGTGTGCGCGCACCGGCGTTGTCCAGACTCCCGTTTTCTCACCGGCTTTGACAGGGGTGCGCTTCTTGTGCCCTTTTTCGTCCCACGGGCTTGCCTTGACTTCGGTTTTGGGTTTTTTGGTCGGCTTGGCTATCTTGTCACCGGGCTTGGGTGCCGGCTTGTGCAATGTACCTTCAGCCAGATTGGCCGGCGGTACAACCGCAACAGGTGCCGCCTCCTCAACTTTTTTTACCTCTGCTGCAATGACAGGCAGCGGCTCGGCTTCAACAACCATCTTGGTTGCCTTGCGTTTGCTGCGCTCCTGCTTGACTTGCACTTCGGCTGCCTGACGCGCTGCCAATTCAGCATGCAAACGCGCTTCCTGCTCGCGTGCCGCCAGTTCCTGTTCATCCACAACCTTGGCTGCCTTGCCCTTTTTGGGTGGAGCCTCTGCTACTGCTTCAACTGGCACGGCAGCTTCCGCGGCGGCTGCCGGAGCCACCACACGGCGTTTGCGCACTTCCACCTGAATGGTGCGCGCCCGGCCGGTGCTGTCAGCTTTCTTGATCTCGGAGGTTTCGCGGCGGATCAGCGTGATTTTCTTCGCGGGCTTTTCAGCGCCATGCGCCTGGCGCAAATGTTCCAGCAATTTCGCCTTATCCTTCTCCGACATCGGGTCGGATTCCTGTTCCTTGTCCAGCCCTGCCGCCTTCAACTGCTCAAGCAGCAAGGCAACTGGCAATCCCAGCTCGGTCGCAAACTGCGCTACGTTCAATTTTCCCATTACTGTCCTTTAAGAGCCTACATCAGTAGGTTTTAACACTTACCGACTCAAGCAAACCAGGGTGCGCGTGCCGTCATAATCAATGCATTGGCGCGTTCGCTATCCATGCCGGAAAGCTCCACCAATTCATCCGCATCCAGATCCGCCAATTGTTCCTGTGTGGCGACTCCCTTGCCAGCCAGGGTGCGCGCGGTTTGCTCATCCATACCTTCCAGCTTGAGCAAATCTTCAATACCGTGTTCAACTATTTCTTCGTTGGCAATCGCCGCATTCAACAGCGCATTTCGCGCGCGGCTGCGCAGCTCATTCACGGTCGCTTCATCAAACGATTCGATTTCCAGCATTTCTTCCAGCGGCACATACGCAACTTCTTCCAGAGTATTGAAGCCTTCCTGCACCAGGATGTCAGCGACTTCCTCGTCCACATCCAGCCTTTCCATGAAAACCGTGCGAGTTTTAGAAAACTCTTCGTTATGTTTTTCACTGGACTGCTCGACGGTCATGATATTGAGCTCCCATCCGGTCAACTCGCTGGCCAGGCGCACATTCTGGCCGCCGCGGCCGATCGCCTGCGCCAGATTTTCTTCCTCGACCACCACATCCATGCTGTGCCGATCTTCATCCACGACTATGCTTCTCACCTCTGCCGGAGCCAGCGCATTGATGACATAGGTGGCGGGATCTTCCGACCACAGAATGATATCGACACGCTCGCCGGCGAGTTCATTGGTCACGCCCTGCACTCGGGAGCCGCGCATCCCTACGCAGGTGCCGATCGGGTCGATGCGCGGGTCATGCGATTGCACCGCGATCTTGGCGCGCGAACCGGGGTCGCGTGCCGCACTGACGATTTCCAGCAATTTTTCTTCGATCTCCGGCACTTCCAGCTCGAACAGCTTGACCAGCAATTCATTGGAGGTGCGCGACAGGATCACTTGCGGCCCGCGCGCGCCACGATCCACGCGCAACAAATGCGCCTTGACACGATCGCCGACGCGCATATTTTCCTTCGGTATCATCTGGTCGCGCGGCAGCAAGGCCTCGATTTTGCCAAATTCAATCAGCGCGTTGCCGCGTTCCAGCCGTTTCACCGTGCCGGATACCAGATGCTCCTTGCGATCCATAAAGTCGCTGAGCACCTGCTCGCGTTCGGCATCGCGGATCTTCTGGAAAATAACCTGCTTCGCGGCCTGCGCCCCGATACGCCCGAAATCAATGGATTCCAGCGGCTCCTCAATAAACTCTCCGACCTGAATATCGGCTTTGCGCTTTTGCGCTTCTTCCAGCTTGATGTGCAGATCCGGGGTCTCGAAGGTTTCGTCGTCCATCACTTCCCAGCGGCGGAAAGATTCATATTCTCCGGTGTTGCGATCAATTTCCACCCGCACATCGGCTTCGTCGGCAAAGCGTTTTTTGGTCGCAGAGGCAAGAGCCAACTCCAGCGATTCAAACACGACCTCTTTGTCCACGCTCTTTTCACGCGACAACGCATCTACCAGCAACAAAATTTCACGACTCATACTATATTCTCCGGCTGATTACATATGTGCAGGGTGCAGTCCGTGCACCATGGTGCGTAAAACGCACCCTACAAAATCGGCACTAAACGCGCCTTGTCCAAATTCGACAGTTCGATTGCCACCTGACTGCCATCCACATCCAATTGCAATATTCCATCGTTTACCGCACCGATGACACCCGTAAAGTTTTTGCGCCCCGCCATCGGCATACGCAGCTTGAGATGCGCTTGCTGTCCGGCAAACCGCACAAAGTCTGCTTCCTTCTTCAGCGGCCTGTCCAATCCCGGGGATGAAACTTCGAGGCGGTCATAATCCACGTTCTCAACCAGAAACAGCCGCGTCAATTGATGACTCACCGTCTGGCAATCTTCCACCGTGATACCTTGCGGCTTGTCGATGAACACGCGCAGCATGCCGCGACCCGAGCGCTCAACATCCACCAGCTCATAGCCCAAGCCGTTTACCGTCGTTTCGACCAGCTTTACCACATCCATGATTACGGCCCACAAATAAAAAACGGGCTCGAAGCCCATCTCAAAACGCGGCGCATTGTAACAAAAATTACCGTTAAATGTAATTAGATTAGGGAATTTCAGAAGTCGTCCTGATAACGCACGGTAATCGGATACCGCCAGTCCTTGCCGTAACTGCGTTCGGTGACGCGGATGCCCACCGCGGATTGGCGGCGCTTGTATTCGCTGATGCGGACCAGATGGACTACCCGGCGCACATCCGCTTCGGCGTAGCCGCGCGCGATGATTTCCGGAATCGCCAGGTTTTGTTCGACATAGCACGCCATGATGGCATCCAGCACGTCATAGGGCGGCAGGCTGTCCTGGTCGGTCTGGTCGGCGCGCAATTCGGCGCTCGGCGGGCGGGTGATGATGCGCTCCGGGATCACCTGCCCCAGCGTGTTGCGGTAACGCGCCAGGCGGTATACCAGCGTTTTGCTGACGTCCTTCAATACCGCCAGACCGCCCGCCATGTCACCGTAGAGCGTGGCATAGCCCACGGTCATTTCAGACTTGTTGCCGGTGGTCAACACCAGCGAACCGAGCTTGTTCGACAAGGCCATCAACAGGGTGCCGCGGATGCGCGCCTGCAGATTTTCCTCGGTGGTATCCACGGCGCGTCCGGCGAAGGCAGTCTCCAGCGTGGACAAGTAGCTCCGGAACATCGCCTCGATGGGCAATTCGTCATAGCGCACGCCAAGAATTTTCACCATTTCGCGCGAGTCATCCAGGCTGATCTGCGCGGTATAAGGCGACGGCATCATCACCGCATGTACCTTGTCCGCCCCCAGCGCATCCGCTGCAATCGCCAGGGTCAACGCGGAATCGATCCCGCCCGACAAACCCAGCAATACGCCCGGGAAGCGGTTCTTGCCGATGTAGTCGCGCACGCCGAGGCACAACGCGCGATAGACGCCGGCCTCCTCGCTCAATGCCGCAACCTTTTCCCCGTCCGGGCGCAAATCGCCCCGGATTTCCAGCATCAGCAAGGCCTCTTCAAAATGCCTGCCCTGCGCCGTCAGGCTGCCATGCCGGTCCATCGCGAACGAGCCGCCGTCGAAAATCAGCTCGTCCTGACCGCACGCCAGGTTGGCATAAACCACAGCCAAGCCGGTTTCCGCAATGCGCTCGCGTATCACCTGATAGCGCGCCTCCTGCTTGCCGATCGCATAGGGCGATGCGTTCAGTACCAGCAGCACCTGCGCTCCGGCATCGCGCGCCTGACGAGCGGCATCGGGTTCCCAGATGTCGGCGCAGATATTCAGCGCAAAGCGGATACCTTCCATTTCAAACACGCAAGGCTCGCTGCCGTGATCGAAATATCGCTTCTCGTCGAACACGGCATAGTTCGGCAACTCATGTTTGAGATAGGTCGCGGCGATTGCGCCATCCCGAAGCAGCGAGGCCGCGTTATAGCGTTTCCCGCCCTGCTCATGCGGATGCCCTACCACCACGGCGATACCGGAAGTCTTCCCGGCGAGTTCGGATAACGTCTGCGCGCATGCCCGGTAAAAACCGTCGCGCAGCAGCAGGTCTTCGGGCGGGTAACCGCACAGGCTGAGTTCGGGTGCCAATAACAAATGTGCGCCCTGCTGTCTGGCCTGTTCGGCGCAGGCGAGGATCTTTGCGGCATTACCGCCCAGATCCCCGACGGTGCAATTGATTTGTGCGACTGCAAGTTTCATGCTGATTTCGAAATTTATAATTTGCGGTGACGGGCTATCATACCAACGTTTATTGCAGTCAACTATTCAGCGCTGGCTTGCGGCAACACTAGCGGACGATCCAGTTCCACGCGCTCGATTTTGGCGAACTGTTCGGTAATTTTGCGGCTGCTGATCTGCACGTCTTCCACGTCCTTGTTCGCCTGGCGGATATGCTCCGCGAGTTTTTTCATGCGCTCGTCGAAACGCCCGAAATCCTTGCCCAGCTTGCCCAGCTCGTCCTGGATAATGTGCACCTGCTTGCGCGTCTCCACATCCTTCATCACCGCGCGCGCAGTGTTCAGCACCGCCATCAGCGTGGTGGGCGACACCACCCACACCCGCCGCTGCATCGCGTAGTCCACCACATCCGGATGATGCGCGTGGATTTCCGCAAATACCGCCTCGGCAGGAACGAACATCACCGCGCCGTCCGAAGTCACCCCCGGAATGATGTATTTGCTGCTGATGTCGTCAACATGCTTTTTGATATCCGCCTTGAACTGGCGCTGCGCCAGCAACTTGTCCGACTCGGCCAGCCCCGCATCGAACATGCGGTGGTAATTTTCCAGCGGAAACTTTGAATCCACCGCCACCATGCCGGTCGGCTCCGGCAGCATGAGCACGCAATCGGCGCGGTTGCCGTTGGGCAGCGTATGCTGCATGGCATAGGACTGCGGCGGCATGATGTTGCGCACCAGCCCTTCCAGTTGCACCTCGCCGAACGCCCCGCGCGAACGTTTGTCGCCCAGCAGTTCCTGCAAACTCACCATGTTGGTGGTCAGGCCGTCGATCTTCTTTTGCGCCTCGTCTATCGTGGCCAGCCGCGCCATCACGCTGACGAAAGTTTCGTTGGTCTTCTTGAAGCCCTCGTCGAGCCGCTCGTTCACCTTGCCGCCGATCAGTTCCAGCCGTCCGTCCACTGTCCTGGACAAGGTCTCGATGCTGTTCGCCAGATGTTGCGTGGCGTTGCGGAATGAATTCTGGATCAACTCCTGATCGGCGCGCCCCTGCTCCGCCAGTTTCGCCAGCGTCTGCGCCAGTATCTCGCTGCGCAGCGTGTCCTGTTTGGCTTGCAGGGCAGTGATTGCATCGCGCGTGAGGCGCAACTCCTCGCCCACCGCCGCGCGCAGACGCTCCGCTTCAGCTGCCTGCGCCGCGATCAACCGGTCGCCCTGCTTGTTCAGGCCGTCGTGCAGATCGGTCAGCATGGCGCGGTGCTGCTGCTCCAGCACCTGCGCCGCGCGCGCGGGCAGCCGCTGCTGCAATACGATCAGCACAACTACTAACGCCAGCACGGCTGCGATCAGCAAGATTTCCAGCATGATTATTCAGAAATGGAAGATATGCGAAGTATAAGGCATCGCACGCGGATGTAGGGCGGGTCACACCCGCCGTTACACGAGTTCACGAAGAAGTCTGGAGCGGCGGGTTGGCTCTGCATAGCCATTCGGCTAAGTCACCAAAAAACGGTGACATAAGCCGCTGGTTAACCCGCCCTACACCTGTTGTCTGGAGCGGCGGGTGTCACCCGCCCTACGCCCGCTAATTCTTCAACGCATCAGCGAGAAACGCCAGGCCCGCATCCCACGAAGCCTGGTCGGCTGCGGCGTTGTAGGCCAGCGGCAGCTTGAATTCCTGCCCGTATTTATCGGCTGCCGGATTGGTGAAGGCATGTGTGGCGCCGGGATAGGTCACCGCCTTGTAGTTCACGCCCGCCTTGTCCATCTCCCGGCGGAACGCCGCGACCTGCGCGGCGGGAATGAACGGGTCGTCTTCGCCGGTAAAGGAGGCGATACGCGCCTTAACCTTGCCTGCTTCCGCCGGGTGTTGCGCAGCCAGGCCGCCATGGAAGCTCAGCACGGCCTTGAGGGGTGCGCCAAGCCGCGCCATGTTCAGCACCACCGAGCCGCCAAAGCAGTAGCCGATGGCGGCGATGTTGGCGGCATCCACCGTCTTTTCCTTTTTGATCAGCGCAAGCGCTGCATCGAAACGGGCCTTGGCAAGTTTTTCGTTCTGGTTCACTTCGCTCGAGAATTTCTGCGCATCGTCCGGATGGTGCGCCTGCTTGCCATCGCCGTACATGTCCAGCGCCAGCGCGGTGTAGCCCCGCTCGGCCAGCATGCGGGCGCGCTTGCGCGCGTATTCGTTGTGCCCCCACCATTCATGCACCACCAGGATGCCGGGGCGCTTGCCCTTGATGGCGTTATCGTAGGCAATATAGCCCTTGAGCACGGTGCCGTTGGCGCTGTAGCTGACTTCCCTGCCCTGAACGGCGGCATGGGACGCGGCAGTAATAAGCATCAACCCGGCGAGCAACAGGAATTTTTTCATGACATCCTCCGTCGTGAATATCGGCGTGCAGTATAAACCCGCCGGCCAGAATGAAAAGGGGCGCCTGCGCGCCCCTGCTGTTTCACCCGCTAGCTCACCAACTCAAGAGCGCGACGCGCGCTTGCGTTCAATTTCCGACAAGTAGCGTTTACGGATACGGACAGACAATGGCGTGATTTCCACCACTTCATCATCGTCGATAAACTCGACTGCGGATTCCAGCGTCAGGCGAATCGGCGGGGTCAGGCGCACCGCTTCATCGGTTCCCGAGGCGCGCACGTTGGTCAGTTGCTTGCCCTTGATCGGATTGACCACCAGATCGTTGTCGCGGCTGTGTATGCCGATGATCATGCCTTCGTACAACTTGTCGCCGGGCGTTACGAACATGCGACCGCGGTCTTCCAGCTTCCACAAAGCGTAAGCCACCGCCTCGCCGTTGTCCTGCGAAATCAGCACACCGTTGCGGCGGCCGGGCATATCCGCCTTGACCGGCGCGTAGTCGTCGAACACGTGCGCCATGATGCCGGTGCCGCGCGTCATCGTCATGAATTCGGACTGGAAGCCTATCAGGCCACGCGCCGGAATGCGGTATTCGAGGCGCACGCGGCCATGGCCGTCCGGCTGCATGTCCTGCAAGTCGCCGCGCCGGCGACCGAGCTCTTCCATGACCGCGCCCTGGTTGGTATCTTCCACATCCACGGTCAGCACTTCGAAAGGCTCGCACTTCTCGCCGTTGATTTCGCGGTACACCACGCGCGGCTTGCCCACGCCCATTTCAAAACCTTCCCGGCGCATGGTTTCCAGCAAAATGGTCAGATGCAATTCGCCGCGCCCGGCCAGCAGGAACACGTCGGTGTTGTCCGTTTCATCGACACGCAACGCCACGTTCACCAGCAATTCCTTGGTCAGGCGATCGCGTATCTGGCGGCTGGTGATGAACTTGCCTTCCTGTCCGCACAATGGCGAGGTATTCACCATCAGATTCATCGTCAGCGTCGGTTCATCCACCTTGGGCATCGGCAAGGCTTCCGGCTGGCTCACATCAGCCAGCGTCACACCGATGCCGATCTCGTCGATGCCGTTAACCAGCACGATATCGCCCGCAAGGGCTTCGTCCAGCAGCACGCGTTCTATGCCGCGAAAACCCAGCACCTGGTTGACGCGCGCGCGTTTCGGCGGGTTGTTGCCGTTCAATACCATCACATCCTGCCCCGGCTTGATGCGACCGCGACGCACACGGCCGACGCCGATGCGGCCGACGAAACTGGAATAATCCAGCGCGGAAATCTGCAATTGCAGCGGAGCGTCCACATCGGTATCCGGCGCGGGCACATGCTTGAGCACCGCATCCAGCAGCGGGCGCATATCCGTGCTGGGTTTGGCCAGATCGAGCGTGGCGTAACCGTTCAATGCCGAGGCATACACCACCGGAAAATCCAGTTGTTCTTCGGTCGCGCCGAGTTTGTCGAACAAATCGAAAGTCTTGTTGATCACCCAATCCGGGCGCGCGCCGTCGCGGTCCACCTTGTTGAGCACCACGATCGGGCGCAGGCCGAGGGCAAGTGCCTTTTTGGTGACGAAACGGGTCTGCGGCATCGGGCCTTCCACCGCATCCACCAGCAGCAACACGCCGTCCACCATGCCCAGCACGCGCTCCACCTCGCCGCCGAAATCGGCGTGGCCGGGAGTATCCACGATATTGATATGCACGCCTTCGTAATCGACAGCGCAGTTCTTCGCCAGAATGGTGATGCCGCGCTCTTTTTCCAGGTCGTTGCTGTCCATGACGCGCTCGGCGACATGCTGGTGGGAGGCAAACGTGCCGGACTGGCTGAGCAGCTTGTCCACCAGCGTGGTCTTGCCGTGGTCGACGTGGGCGATGATGGCGATATTGCGGAGTTCGCGGGACATGGATACAGCCTTGCTTATGAAAAGGGCGCGCATTCTAGCACAGAGGCGGGTCAATTCCGCGCGTTTCGTGCAACCCCTGAATTCAACCCTTCAAACCAAAGAAACGGACCAGATTGCGCCCTTCTTCTTTCGCCTGATACATCGCCGTATCGGCCCACTTGATGATGTCATCCTGGCTGGCTTCGTGATTGATGAACAACACGACACCGATACTCGAAGTGCAATGGTGCTCCAGGGTGGTTGCCGCATTGCCGTCCTTCTGAATTTTCAGCAAATAAGGCTCGGCCAGAAGGGCGCGGATCTTTTCCGCAACGATGCCGGACTGCACGATAGACTCGGATTTATCAACGTCCAGTTCACTCAGCATCACCACGAACTCATCTCCCCCGAAACGCGCAACCGTGTCCATTTCGCGCACGCAGCTGGTAATCCGGCATGCCACTTGCGTCAGCAGCAAATCCCCCACATTGTGGCCATGCGCGTCGTTGAGCGACTTGAAGTTATCCAGGTCGACGAACATCAGCGCGCCATAACGATTGCTGCGCTTGCTGGAGGCCATTGCCTGAGCCAGCCGGTCGTTTAGCAGACGGCGGTTGGGAAGTTGTGTCAAGGTGTCATAGAAAGCCAGATTGCGGATTTCCTCATCGTACTTAATACGCTCGGTGATGTCGCGGGACACCACGACCACATGCGATGGCTGGCCTTGGTTGTTTTTGATCAGCCCACCGCAGGATTCCATGTAACGGATACTTCCGTCCGCCAGCACAAAGCGGAAATTCAACCGATGGCCGATGCCGGATTGTACGGTTTCGTTAAACGCTCGTTTAATGCTTTCACGGTCATCCGGATGTATCTCGGCGAAGGAGTCTGTGCCCTTCATGGCTTCGATGTCGCCAAAAAGTCTGGCGTAGGAGGGACTGTTGTAGAGCCGCCGGCCTTCCAGATCAAGCACCGCAATAAAGTCTTCGACGTTCTCGGCAATCATGCGAAAGAATTCTTCCTGGGCACGCACGGTTTCCTCAGCCAGAGTGCGTTCGGTGATGTCGGCCAGCACGATGCGCACCACGGGTGTCTTGCCAGCTCTGCTTATGCGCAGGCAATCCAGCCTGACGTAACGGCGGGAACCGTCACCGCGCAAAAGTTCCAGTTCACAAGTCAGCATGTCGTCGCTTGCCAGTACTTTCAGAAAATGGCGATACCAGCGATCGCGATCCTCCGTGGCAACAAAAGAGGCGAAGCTGCGCTGGAAAAGCTGGTTGCGCTCCACCCCGAGCAGCGCGGCACCGGTGAGGTTGATTTCGTCGATCATGTCCTGGTTGCTGAGGCTGAGATAACCGACGGGGGCAAAGTCGTAGAAATCCACGTAACGGTCACGGGATTTCTCCAGTTCCATCCGGGACTGGCGCAAGGCCTCATTCTGCATCTCCAGTTCGATCATGTGCACCTGGAGTTCGTGCAGAAGCTCACCGGCAGAGCGATCTGGCGCTGCCTTCGCGGGTGTGCGTCGGGCAAGTTTCTCTTCTGCGTCATTTCGCATCCGGTGCAACTCCTGCTCGTTAAATTCATCGCTCATGGAATATCCATTTTTCCGATTGAGGTGCGAATTTATTTGCGCAATGCTGATCAAATCCGCCAAATTCCTGGCCTCAAATGAATGACGGTAATTTAGAGGCGCCCTCAATAGAACCGGGGCATAATTTTCAGGTCACTGTTTATCCCGGGAAAAGCAGTTGTCCGCATAACCAGCGGCCTGGCTGGCGTTAGCCAATGACTCGGTTTGGGTTGTTCGCCAACTTGGTCAGATGGCTGTGCAAATCCTTTTGCCAGCATGGCCGAATGGCTGGCAGTTGCATCAGATTACACAGATTACGCAATACCGGGTAAATGATTATCGGGATAAACTGGTTAACCATTTTGGTGGGGCATCAATTATCGGAACTGCTCCAAAATCTGTGTAGATATGCTTAATCAGCGGACTGGACAGCGTTATTCAGGTTTATTGACACGTACGGCCATTGTTTGATGCGGATCTCGGCAGAATTTTTATAGCCAAAATTCCCGACTGCTGTGAAAAAAAGCATTTCATTTTTCAGGCTCGCGCAAGACGGCAGATTTATTGCCCATCTGGTCGGCGTGAATCCATGACCACAAAGCCGAACGAACCCGCGAAAACTGAAAAGTCTTGTCGAAAAAACAATCAGCCCCGGCACGCTTGCAGCCGTTGGCGTAAAACTCGTCGGTGTAGTTGGTCAGCACGATGACTTTAATCGACGGATGTTGCTTTTTGATGTTTTCCAGCACTCTGATCCCCGAGCCGGGCTGCAGGCTGATATCAAGGGTCACCACATCGGGCAACAATGCATTGATGCGTTCTATCGCACCCAACTCGTCCGCCGCATATCCGACCACCTCGACTCCGGGGATCGCGGACAGCATGGATTCCATGTGCTCGCGCACGACCTCTGAATCCTCCACTATGAACACATTCATCGATTCACCCCGCCATTTGCTGCGCTGTTTAAAAGTAGCCACTGAATCTGCAATTACCGCATTCGAATGATGTTCCATCACGCACGGAAGTTGCATCGGTGTTTGCCTGATTATGGCGTAAGGAATGGGGAAAAATTGTTGTCAGTGTTTGCCTGACAGGGTGCAATGGAAGCTGCGTTGCCGGGTAAAATCCCAACCGGCAACCGCGAAATTCGATCCCAGGCAGCGACAGGCTGCGAACCAAGCCTGTCCCGAGCATAGTCGAGGGTGACAACCCCGACAGCTATGCCTGTATCTGTTTCTCGATGGCGTAGTGCATTATTTCGGCATTGTTGCGCAGATGCATTTTTTCCAGGATGCGGCTGCGGTAGGTGCTGATGGTTTTTCCGCTCAAGGCCAGGGTATCGGCAATTTCCGACACGGTTTTGGCCGAGGCCAGCAGCAGGAAAATCTGGTATTCACGGTCCGACAGGGTTTCATGCGGAAGCTTGCCATCCTGTGTGCCGCATTCGTTGGCGAGCATTTCAGCCACCACCGGACTGATGTATTTCTTGCCGCTCACTATCTGGTGCACCGCCTCGACCACTATTGCAGGTGCACATCCCTTGGTCAGGTACCCGGCTGCGCCGGCCTTGATGAGCCGCACGGCGTACTGGTCTTCCGGGTAGATGCTGATGACCAGTACCGGCAATTTCGGTTTTTCTTCCCGAATCTGTTTGAGCAGGTCGATGCCGCTCATGCCGGGCATCGAAATATCGATCAGCGCGATGTCGCAGTCGTTGGCGCGCAGCCAATGCAGGGCGTCGATACCGTTGTCGTACTCCGCGACGATTTCCATCCCCTGGTCTTTCTCCAGGATGCGCGCCAATCCCTGGCGCACGATGGCATGGTCGTCGGTGATCAGGATGCGAATCATGCTTCTTCCCCTTCCTTGTTTTCAATGGGCAACGGCAATATTACCGTAACGGAAAATCCGCCGCCGGGCGGGCTGCCGAAGCTGATCCTGCCGCCCAGTTGCTCGACGCGCTCGCTCATGCCGCGCATGCCATAGGAGCCTGATGCTACGGTGTGTCCTTCCGGCAGGCCGCGGCCATTGTCGCTGATCGACAGCATAACCTCATCGTAGCCGCCGTGAAATTCGACTTCCACCCTGGATGCGCCGGAATGCCGCGCGACATTGGTTAGTGATTCCTGAAAAATGCGGAACAATACAATCGCGTATTGGCTGTCCAGTTTGACTTTATCATCGATGCCGTTAACCCGGCATCCGATGCCGGTGTGTTTGCGGAATTGCTCGGCTTGCCATTCCAGCGCCGCCAGCAAGCCGAGATCATCCAGTATCGTCGGGCGCAGTCCGGTGATTACACGCCGTGTGACGTTCACCGCATTTTCGGTCAACTGCGACATCAGTTCGACATGCTTGAGCAGCGGCTCGGTTTCCTTGATCGCGGATAATTCTTCTGCCAGCCAGTAGGCTTCCATTTTGAGCGCGGTCAGCGTGCCGCCCAGATCATCGTGGATTTCGCGCGCGATGCTGGCCTTTTCCTCCTCGCGTACGGTCTGGAGATGTGCGGAGAGATCCTGCATGCGGCGCTTAGCCCGTTTGCGTTCGGTAATATCGATTATCGTGGACCGGCTCATCACATAATTCCCGCCAGAGTCGTAAATGGCGGTTGCGTTTACGAGCCCGGTAAACGCTGTACTGTCCTTGCGGATTATTTCGATCTCGATGTCATGGACAGATCCCTGCTGTAATAATTGTGGGAAGGATTCCCGGAAGGTAGAGAGGCTTGCGGGCGCAAGCAAATCCTGCCACTTCATTTTTCCGATCACTTCGTCCCGCGTATAGCCCAGCCACGAGAGTTCGGTATCGTTCATCAATCGGATGTTGCCGTCTTTGTCCAGAGAGTGATAACCGCAGGGAGCGTGATTGTAAAGGTCTTCAATTTCCTCGGATGATCTTCGCAACTTCTCGTCAGCCTGCCTGCGTTCAGTGATATCAAGGAATGTGATGACCGCGCCGACTTCGCCATTCAGTATGATCGGGCGGGACCAATAGTCAATCGGAAAAGAACTGCCGTCCTTGCGCCAGAACAATTCATCATCGACATGGACGTTTTTCTGAGATTTCAGGCAACTGTACAAACGGCACTCCGCAGCGGGGTAGGGAGATCCATCCGCACGCGTGTGATGAATCAGGCTGTGCATATTCTTGCCTGTCAGTTCGGATTCTTCCTGATAGCCGAGCATATGCAATCCGGCTGCGTTGATGAATGTGCAGTTCCCTTGCCTGTCCACGCCGTATATTCCCTCGGCAACCGAATTCAGCAACATCTCGATGCGATCCGCGCCTTGCTGCAAAACTTGCTCAGTACGCTTGCGCTCGGTGATGTCCCGCACGATGGCCCATATCGCCTCGGGCTGTTTATTCTTGTTCATCAGCAGGGAATATTTCAATTCCACCGGAATAACTGTCCCATCCTTGCGGATGTATTCCTTCTCGTACACCTGAGACTGTCCATTTGGAATAACCTGCTCCGCGATGATACGTTTATCGAACTCGTGCCATTTTCCCGGCGTCAGGTCAGCGCAGGACAGGCGCAGCAACTCCACGGCGGAATACCCCAGCATTTCCTGATAAGAGTGATTGAACTCAAGCAAATGTCCAGTCATGTCCACCATGACGAAAGCATCCATCATGCTCTCGTGGAGACGGCGGTATCGGATTTCGCTTTCCTGCAATTGTTTGTTCGCCAACTGTTCTGCCTGGTCTTTGCGCCACCACAGCCATACGATCATCCCCGCGAATAAAATAAAGGCCACAGTAATAATTATCGCGACTCGCAACAATCTCAGGCTATGCGCCACAGCCTCTTCTATATCCATCTTGACCACCATGCTCCAGCGTGTGTCTGGAACAGCGATGGTATAGGCAAGAATGCGCTTGTTACGGTAGTCGTTGGCCTCCAACAGGCCGAAATGCCCGGTGACGGCTGATATGGCCGGCCATGCAGGTGAGTTTGGGTCGGTGTTCAGCGGAATGCGCAATTTGAGTGAGGTCTCTTTCTGGTGGCGGAGTTCATTGAGAAACAGCACATCGCTGCCCTCTCTGGTGATGAGCAACGATTCTGCCGTCTCGCTTTCTACCGGCCAGACCTGGAGCAACTGGAACAGGTAATTCAGCTCGTTGCGCAGCACAACCATGCCCACGGCTACCGCCCCGTCCGTGCTCATGACGGGCACAAAAGTATCCAGTACCGGCACATCCGGGGTAGAGGGATCGCCAAAATATATTTGAAAAGAAGCAGGGGAGCGTTCATGCATCGCGCGCAAAGCGATGGCTTTACCGGTTGCGGTCAATATGCCGCTGCGGCCGGCACTCAGGCGGATAGTTGCTTTGGCATCGAGTAACAGCAATCCTCTATATTGGTACGCTTTTACGACAGATTCAGCCAACTGATTCAGGGTTTCCGGAGCGTTGTCACTTTGGTGCGCCAGCCAATGTTGCGACGACGGGGTAGTCAAGAAACTCGATATGACAGCCGCATCGTTTTTGCGCTCCGCAAGATACGATTGAATCTCATGGGTCTTGAGATGGCCGACGCTGACCAGTGTTTTATTGGTATCATTCTTTTCGTTTGTTTTGATAATCTCGAACAGCGCGTAGCCCGCCAGGATAATGAGAAGCGCGCATAGGAAAAAGATGCCGGTCGGACGAAGATAAAAAGTGTGATTTTTCTGGCTATTGTTCATTTTCGATAGACAACAGTGTTACCGTGCCCGCAATGTCCAGGACACCAATAGTGACGCGCGCGTTCTGCGCTTCCGCAACGGCGGGTATATGCGGGGCATTGGCCCTTGCTTTCCGGGCACGATCTTTTTTGGCAACTACGACTGCTCCTTATGGAAAACTGGTGCGGCTGAAGAAACAGGATAACCCAGACTGCCGGCAAATGGTATGAACAAAAGCGGCCGTGCCAAAATCACGTTACTGCATTCGCGCATCCGCACCGCAAAATATCGCTGGCTTTTATTTTTTTCATCGTTATAATGCGCGCCTTGCCGCAGTCAGGGAATTCCCCTGCGGCATTTTGTTCATCGTTTTCTGACCTATCTCTCGCGCGTATGCAAATCGCGCCTGTCTAAAAAACTCATCAAGAAATTCTGGGTTTTCCGGTTAGCAACGATGTTTTATGCGCCGGTTAATCGTCTCCCCGTTCAACGGGTAGTTTTACTGCCTGCGCTCACACTAGGGTACCACCAGTAGGAGCCCGACTTGTCGGGCGATTGCTCATCGCGCAGCAAGCTGCGCTCCTACAAAGTTCGTCGTGCCAGATTCGATTTGGCATTCGGTTATTTTTTAACTGGGTGTTGGCTTGCGTCTGAATAACGAAGAGGGTTCCCTTATGATTCTAAAAAAGGAAGCATTATGTCATTTGAAAATCTGAATTTAAACGCCGCCATTCTCAAGGCGATTGCCGAGACCGGCTACACCGAGCCCACGCCGATCCAGGCGCAGGCCATTCCCGAAATCATGGCCGGCCACGACCTGATGGCCTCCTCGCAGACCGGCAGCGGCAAGACCGCCGCATTCATCCTGCCCGCACTGAACCGCCTGGCCACGCCTTCCGCGCTGCCCGGCAAAGGCCCGCGCGTGCTGGTGTTGACCCCGACCCGCGAACTGGCGCAACAAGTCTGTGATGCCGCGACCAAGTACGGCAAGAACATGCGCTTCAAGATCATCAGCATCCTGGGCGGTATGCCCTACCCGGTGCAGAACCGTCTGCTGTCCAGCCATGTGGATATTCTCGTCGCCACACCGGGCCGTCTGATCGACCATCTGGAACGCGGCCGCATCGATTTTTCGCGTCTGGAAGTGTTGATTCTGGACGAAGCGGATCGCATGCTGGACATGGGTTTTGTCGATGACGTGGAACGCATCGCCAAGGCGACACCGGCAACGCGCCAGACTCTGCTGTTCTCCGCGACGCTCGATGGCGTGGTCGGCAATCTGGCCTCGCGCCTGCTCAAGACACCGAAGAAAATCTCCGTCTCGGCTGCCAAGGACAAACACGAGAACATCGAACAACGCATGATGTTTGCCGACGACGTGGCGCACAAGAACAAGATGCTCAGCCACCTGCTGACCGATGCGGACATGAACCAGGCACTAGTATTCACCGCCACCAAGCGCGATGCAGACAGCCTTGCCGACCAACTGTCCGCACAAGGCCATTCCGTTGCGGCATTGCACGGCGACATGAACCAGCGCGAACGCAACCGCACTCTGCTCAATATGCGCAACGGCAGCGTGCGCATCCTGGTCGCCACCGATGTGGCTGCGCGCGGTCTCGATGTGCGCGGTATCTCGCATGTGATCAACTTCGATTTGCCCAAGTTTGCCGAAGACTACGTGCACCGCATCGGCCGCACCGGCCGCGGCGGTTCGTCCGGCATTGCCATCTCGTTTGCCTCGAACCGCGATGCGCAATTGCTGAAGCGCATCGAACGCTACACCGAGCAAAGCATCAAGATGCACACCATCGAAGGGCTGGAGCCGAAATACAAACTGCGCACTGGCGGCCCTTCGTCAGATCGTCCGCGCGGCAACGGCGGCCCGCGCAGTAGTGGCGGTGGTTTTGGCGGTGGCAGCCGCACTGGCGGATTTGCCGGCCACGGCAATCCTTCGACAGGCCCGGGACAGGTTCGCAGCGGTGGCTTTCACCACAGCGCGCCGGACAGCCGTCATAGCCATGCCGGACGCAAGGAAGGTCACGGTCAATGGCATGGCCAGGCAAACGGCAACCAGGGTCATACCCCGGGGGTAGGCGGCGGCCAGGGTTTTGGCGGGCAAGGTCGCGGCCAGGGCGCCGGTCATGGCGCTGGTCAGGGCCAACCACGCAGCCAGGAGCGCAGCTTCGGTAACCAGAATCGCGGCGGCAACAGCGCGCCACACCGCAGTGGCAGCGACCGTCCAAGTTATGCACTCGGACGCGGCAATAATGGCAGCAGCCGTTAATCGTTAATTGTCGGTAATAAAAAGGCACGCCCAGGCGTGCCTTTTTTCATTTCAAGAGTCTTGCAGGAATGACCGTTGCAGTAAAAGTATCTGTCATGAATTGTGTAAAGATCAACAGCATGCTGCCTGCCTTTGGTAGCACTTGCGTCCCGCTCATTTTTTTCGCAACGACCCATCCGGCAATTCCAGATACTTCTCGCTGCCGGTCTTGACGCCACGGACGTATTGGTTGACCGTGATTTCCTTGCCGTTCTGATCGAGCACAATCTCGTAATACTGATAATTCTTGAACACTTCCTCGATGTTCAAATGCTGCCCCGGCTTCCAGGGTTGTTGTCCGGGATCGAAACTATCGAAATAATACGGCGTTTCCGGCGTGAATTTGTCCGCAAGAGAAGCCGCACTGGCCGCAAACGGCGACACGAGAAGATGAAGCGCCGCGACGATACAAGCTACATTCCGCTTCATTGTTTAAGTCCTGGAAAAAATCCATTTCGGCTGTCATTGCGACCCGGCACCAAGAAATTTGAACTGGCTTTTTTGTTCAACAGTTTTATCCCAGATAATCCATTAGAACCAAGATGCTTTGTAGATACTCTGTTTGAGGACAAGCATTTTTTCTGTGATTTTTGCATTTTTTTGGCTCAAGCAGGAATTGCGTAAAAACGGGTGT
>MGWZ01000061.1 GCA_001801175.1 Gallionellales bacterium RIFCSPLOWO2_02_FULL_57_47
GTCCCTCGAGGCTTGTCCGACGCCTGCCCGGAGCGTTCTGTTGCATCCTGATCAGCCTGCGGTTGAGGGCAGGCATCCGACAACCCTTAACAATAGCTGACCTTTAATATCAAACTTTAAATAATGTTTGTTCTTTAATTCGCTATGAGAGAGATGAAGCATAATGAGAGCCAAACAGTGGATGCGCTGTTTTTGTTGGGTTACTTACTGTTACGTCAGGATAAATAATTATGCATGATGGGCAGCACAAAGAATTTGTTATAGAAATTGCTCCGGGTATGCGCGGAGTCTTTGGACTGCTTGATCTTATTGCCCCACAGAAAACCATCATTATGGTGGTTAGATATGACAATCTACTGCCCGGTCGCGTTTTGTTAGTTCAAGGGCCAGGTTATAGATTGGAATTCCGCATTAGCAGTGAATGTATTGAACTCACGCGAAATGAATATAAGGTTGAAGTGCCTTTTGCTCACTTATCGAGTAGAACCGGAAAGTTTATTGCGACCATGACATGGGAACCTAAGATTCTTTCCCTCTCCATTGATGATCGAGACGGGTTTAGAGAGGATTCCTGCAAAACATCTCCAACGTTTCCACCCCCCGCATTTCGTGAGTGGGTACGCCGACAAGCTCTTATCCCCAACGTAATCTACGAATCTGATGAGATTTTGTATGAGGCGGTGCTTGACCAACTACAGCACCTTCGAGACAAAATCTATGATATCAATGCTATCAATGGATTTTGGAATATTGAGTACAATGGAAACACAATCCTTTCGAAGAAGCCGAAGCATGAAGTCGATATCCATCCACAAATTCATCTGTTACTTCTCGATCTTGAACCCCAAAAAGGACTTCAGGTAACGCCGGAACACCTAATAGGTTCAGGCCGTCTCGATTTTCTTATATCCGGTCGAACATCAGCAAACCGGATAGTCAAAGTTTGCGTTGAGTTTAAATTCGCGCATGCAACAGATCTTGTTCATGGCATAAAAATACAACTGCCAGAATATATGGAGCGTAAAACAACAGCTTATGGAATTTACTGTGTACTTGATTTCGGTTCCGATTACCCAGCCATAAAATCAAAATTCGATATTCCAATGTTCAACAATGAAGAATTATCGCTTTATGATTATCTCTCCCTAGCGAATGTAGGTACTAGTCAACGCTATTTAAACTCACTTATTATCGACGTCTCGAAAAGAGCAGTTCCGAGTAAGTTGTGATTTGCGTGTTCAAACAACTCTGCCAGTTAGCTCGAATGGTTAAACGTTTGCTTTGTGTCGGTTGCGCTACTTGGCGAGTGACGGGTTTCAGGCAGCGCGATTCCAAATTGATGGAAGATGAGGGCACAAAAACAGATGTGGCTAACTGACAGTTGTGTCAGATCAAATCTGGACTACTACACATAATCGAAGCTAATCTATGCTCTTCCCCGACCTTGTCAAACTGACCACCTCCAGCTTCCTGTCGTACCGGATGCGCAGCTTCCTGACCGGGCTGGGCATCGCCATCGGCATCACGGCGGTGATCCTGCTGACATCTATCGGCGAAGGCTTGCATCAGTTCGTGCTGGCGGAGTTCTCGCAGTTCGGCACCAACATCATCACGATACAGCCGGGCAAGACGCAGACCCATGGCGGCAATGTTGGTATGTTCGGCTCGGTCAGGCCGCTCTCGCTGGAGGATGCGGATGCGCTGCGCCATTTGCCCTTCGTCGAGAGCGTCAACCCCAGCCTGATGGGCAACGCCGAGGTAAGCGCCAACGGCAAGACGCGTCGCACCACGGTGTTGGGCGAAGGGCGCGATTTTGCCAAGGCGTTCACGATGAAAGTGCAGAGCGGCAGCTTCTGGCCCGACGAGGACAACGAGCAGGCGCGCGCGTTCGTCGTGCTCGGCGCCAAGGTTAACCAGGAACTTTTTGCCGGACAGAATCCGCTCGGGAGTTATCTGCGCGTCGGCGGGCAACGCTTTCGCGTGATCGGGGTGATGGAGCCGAAAGGGCAGATACTCGGGTTCGATCTGGACGATGCGGTATTCATCCCGGCGGCGCGCGCGATGGAACTGCTCAACCGTCCTGGGCTTATAGAGATGCAGGTGAGCTACCGCGCCAATGCCGATGTGCAGGCGGTAATACGCGCCATCAGCGAACGCCTCAAGGACAGGCACGGGAGCGAAGACTTCACAATCATTTCGCAGGAAGAGGCGCTCGAGGTGCTGAGCTCGGTGCTCGATGTCATCACCTTCGCTGTCGGCGCGCTGGGCGGCATCTCGCTGCTGGTGGGCGCAGTGGGTATCCTCACCATCATGACGATGGCGGTCACCGAACGCACTTCGGAGATCGGCCTGCTGCGCGCCCTGGGAGCACAAGAGCGGCAGGTGCTGACGCTGTTCCTTGGCGAGGCGATGCTGCTGTCCGCGCTGGGCGGCCTGGCGGGGCTGGCGCTTGGAGTCGGCATCGCGCAGGGCTTGCACCTGCTGTTTCCCGCATTGCCGGTGCATACGCCGTGGCTGTTCGCCATGCTTGCCGAACTGAGCGCGATCAGCATCGGGCTTGCGGCGGGAGTCGCACCGGCGATGCGCGCCGCGCGGCTTGATCCGGTGGAGGCGTTGCATGCGGAGTGAGTCATGCGACATCTTCTGCAACGTCATCGACAATTTTGGCGACATCGGCGTGTGCTGGCGGCTGGCGCGGCAACTTGCGAACGAGCATGGCCTCGCAGTCAGGCTATGGGTGGACGATTTGAACAGCTTCGCCAAGCTGTGCCCGGAAGCGGATGTTGGGTTGGAGAGCCAGCAGCTTAGAGGGGTGAAGATATGTCATTGGACTGCTGAAGCTTTTCACCCTCTCCCCCAGCACCTCTCCTGCTTGCGGGAGAGGGGAGTGGCTGATCTGGTGATCGAGGCGTTCGCCTGCAGGCTGCCGCAAGGCTATCTCGAAGCGATGGCGGCGCAGGAGCACAAGCCCGTCTGGATCAATCTCGAGTACCTGAGCGCCGAGAATTGGGTGGGTGGCTGCCACAAGTTGCCTTCGCCGCATCCCAGCTTGCCGCTGACCAAATATTTCTTCTTTCCGGGCTTCACCAGACAAACTGGCGGTTTGCTGCTGGAGCGCGACTTGCTGGCGCGGCGCGATGTGTTCCAGAACGATGTTGAGCAGCAGCGGGCGTTCTGGCGTTCTGCCGGCCTGGAAATGCCAGGCGCGGAAACCCTGAAGATATCGTTGTTTGCCTATGAAAATTCCGCGCTGCACGGGTTGTTCGATGCCTGGTCTGGCGGCACCCAACCGGTGCTGTGTCTGGTGCCGGAAGGGCGCATCTTGCCGCAGGCCGGGCAGTATTTCGGCGATGCCGCACCGTGCGCGGGCAAGGCTTATTCCCGTGGCAATTTGCAGGTGCGCGTGCTGCCGTTCGTCGAGCAGGAGCGTTACGATGAACTATTGTGGGCTTGCGATGTCAATTTCGCGCGTGGTGAGGACTCCTGTGTGCGGGCGCAGTGGGCGGCGAAGCCGTTTATCTGGCAAATTTATCCGCAGCATGATGCGGTGCACTGGGACAAGCTGCAAGCCTTCCTTAATCTGTACAACGCGCCGCTCGACGCGGCGGTAGGCCAGGCGGTGCAGGGCTTGTGGCAGGCATGGAACGGGGAGAGTGGGGCAGGGCAATGGTGGCCTGCCTTTATAGCGGCGCGCGGCGAGCTTGAACGCCATGCGCAACATTGGGTGCGGCAATTGGCCGGTAACAATCTGGCGTTGAATCTACTGGATTTTTCACGGGAAATCGGTAGAATGCACGCCTTCAAAATTGAAGGGCAGTAAATATGAAAACAGCACAGGAAGTACGCGTAGGCAACGTCATTATGGTGGGCACTGACCCTATGGTCGTGCTCAAGGCTGAATACAGCCGTTCCGGCCGCAACGGCTCGGTGGTCAAGATGAAGATGAAGAACCTGCTGACCGAATCCGCAAAGGAAACCGTGTATAGCGCCGATGACAAGTTCGAGCAGATCCTGCTGGATCGCAAGGAAGTGAATTACTCCTACTTTGCCGATCCGATGTATGTGTTTATGGATGGCGAATACAACCAGTACGAAATCGAAGCCGAAAGCATGGGCGATGCGATCAACTACATCGAAGACGGCATGCCTTGCGAAGTGGTGTTCTACAACGAGAAGGCGATTTCGGTCGAGTTGCCCAACACCATCGTGCGCGAAGTTATTTACACCGAACCTGCGGTGCGCGGCGACACTTCCGGCAAGGTGATGAAGCCGGCCAAGATCAATACCGGTTTTGAATTGCCGGTGGCTGCCTTCGTCGAAATCGGCGACAAGATCGAGATCGACACCCGCACCAACGAATTCAAGAAGCGCGCTTAATCCCTGCCGCATGTCTCAACAAAAGGCCAACCGCGAGGTTGGCCTTTTTGTTTATGGACTTTGCCGCTTGTCGCACAAAATGCGGGGACTGTCTGGCCATTTTTCAGGCGAGATCTTCCGGTGCAATTAGCGTCTCTGATTTTTCGACTATGCCACCACGCTTCAACATGGAAAGCTGCCTCGCCTTTTCGAGCGCTGTTACTCTGGACAAGTAAGCAATATTTTTTTCGATTGACTCCAGGTAGTAATTGTTATCGACGCCATACCAATCCTTGAAGTGGAACGTCAAATTGTTGTAGATGCCGCCAAGACCGGTGTCCAGTTTTTTTCGGGTGAGCTCATAGAAATCCCGGGTTTTCCACAGCAGGTCGTGGATGTTCTGGTAGCCTCCGAAACGAGCTTCCTTGAACTCCAGATACAGGAACAGCAGTTTTTCAAGATAGGTGCGGTCGGCCATTTGACCTGTCAAGTCAGCGGTGCCGACGATTTGTCCGAGCAGACGGATGCGCTCATCGGGAAATTCAATTCCAGGTATGGCAACCGCCGGATCGGTGCAAAGCAGGATGGATTCCATAGGTGCTGCCAAACCGGGCGCAAGGCCCCGGGCAGCGATGTAGTGCCGCGCAAATTCGATGCCCCGGCGGACATGGCTTTTTGTGTACTGCGCACCGGTGCCGGTCTCTTCACCGTGTGGTTGTGCGTAACCGACATCATGCATCAGGGCGGCGATCATGATTATGGTCATTTCGTCATCCGACAGCCGGGTGCCTGAAACATGCAAACCATGCATCAACCTCACAGCGCACAGGAAGACATCCAGCGTGTGACGCAGGTCATGGTACAGAGTCTGGATCGGCGCGTAGCCGGGATATTCGCCATGGAACAGGCGCACCACGTCATCGAAACAAGTCCGGACAACGGAAAAATCATATTCAGGATTAATGCGCCCGAGGATTTCAGATGCCTTGAGCCATACCTCTTCCGGCTCGCTGTTGGCGAACAGGCTATTGATTTCAGCGAATGTCGCAGCATTCTTCATGGCAGGCTTGAATCCGGTAGACGATTGATGAGAATAATACTGGAATCTGGTGGTTATGCAATTTTCTGAAGATTATCTTGCAGGCAAGAAGTGATCCCGCCAGGATGGACAGAATTTTCCATTTCTTGAGTGGAAGCCTTGCGGTTAAAGCCTGCACTGCTTTGGGCAGTGCAGGCAGATTGCCGAAGCACAGCTTATCCGGTGCTATGTAAACCAAGCCGCTAAACGGTATGGCATGCCGCAGAGAAACTGCAACCAAACGCTGTTTTGCGGAATACGGTCAATCAGCGCACGGCTGCTTTCAACTGTTCGAGAATTGCCGGATTCTCCAGTGTCGAAATATCCTGGGTAATATCCTCGCCATTGGCGATGGCGCGCAGCAGGCGGCGCATGATCTTGCCGGAACGCGTCTTGGGCAGGTTGTCGCCGAAGCGAATTTCATCCGGTTTAGCGATCGGGCCGATGGATTTGCTCACCCAGGCGCGTAGCGATTCGGCGATTTCCTTTGCCTTGGCCGCATCACTCGGGCGTGAGCCTTTCAGTACGACGAAGGCGACAATTGCCTCGCCCTTGATGTCATGCGGTTTGCCGACCACGGCGGCTTCCGCCACCAGCGGATTGGCGGCAAGGGCGGATTCGATTTCCATCGTACCCAGCCGGTGGCCTGATACCTTCAGCACATCGTCGATACGCCCCATGATCCAGAAATAGCCGTCTTCATCGCGGTGTGCCGAATCCCCTGCCAGATAATAGCCGTGCATTTCTTCCGGGAAGTAGGATTTTTTGTAGCGCTCCGGATCTCCCCAGATGGTGCGGATTTGCGAGGGAAAGGGGCGTTTGATGACGAGGAAACCGCCGTGTTGATCGTGTACTTCGTCGCCTGCTTCGTTGACGATGGTGGCAATAATTCCGGGCAATGGCAGGGTGCAGGAACCGGGCTTAAGCGGCATTGCGCCGGGCAGCGGGGCGATCATATGGTGTCCGGTTTCAGTCTGCCACCAGGTATCCACGATCGGGCAGCGCGCCTGCCCGACGGTGTTGTAGTACCACATCCATGCTTCCGGGTTGATCGGTTCGCCTACCGAGCCGAGCAGCCGCAGGCTGGACAGGTCGTATTGGTTCGGCAGGTCGCCGCCCAGCTTGATCAGCGAGCGGATAGCAGTCGGCGCGGTGTAGAAAGTCGTTACCTTGTGGTCCTGAATCATCTTCCAGAAGCGCCCGGCATCGGGGCAGGTCGGTATGCCCTCGAACACCACCTGCGTTGCGCCCATCGCCAGCGGGCCATACGTCACATAGCTATGTCCCGTGACCCACCCCACATCGGCGGTGCACCAGAAAATGTCGTTGTCCTTGTAATCGAACACCCACTGCATCGACAACATTACGCCGAGCAGATAGCCGCCGCTGGAATGCTGCACGCCCTTGGGTTTGCCGGTGGAGCCCGAGGTGTAGAGAATGAACAGCGGGTGTTCCGAACTGACCCATTCCGGCTCGCATGTGGAGCTTTGCCCTGCCACCAGGTCATGCCACCAGATGTTGTTCTGCGCATTCCATGCGGTTTCGCAGGCAGCGCGCCGGTACACGATGACGCTGTGCACCGTTTCGCAGCCGCCCGTGGCTAACGCCTCATCCACCACGGATTTCAATGGCATCACCTTGCCGCCGCGCATTTGTGCATCGGCGGTGATAACCGCGCAGGCCTGCGCGTCCACAATGCGCTCATGCAGGCTCTTGGACGAAAAACCGCCGAACACTACCGAATGGATCGCGCCGATGCGCGCGCAGGCTTGCATGGCGACCACCACCTCGATACTCATCGGCATGTAGATGATGACGCGGTCGCCATTCTTGATGCCGCGCGACTTCAGGCCGTTGGCGAATTGACACACGCGCGCATGCAAATCGCGGTAATTGATTTTCGTCACCTTGCCATCGTCGGCCTCGAAAATGATCGCAGTCTTTTCCGCCTGTGTGGCGAGATGAATATCCAGGCAGTTGTATGAAACATTCAACACGCCATCCTCGAACCACTTGAAGAAGGGCGCGTTGCGCTCATCCAGCACCTTGGTAAAGGGTTGCTTCCAGTGCAGGGTCTCACGTGCCAGCTTGGCCCAAAAACCGGGGTAGTCCTGTTCTGCCGCCTTGCACAAAGCCTGATAGCCCGCCATTCCGGAGACATTGGCCTGCTTGACGAATTCATCGGAAGGGCTGAAAACACGTGTTTCGTTCAAGACTGATTCGATGTTGGACATGCAATCTCCTGAGTGGCTATTGTGACGGCGATAGTCGCCGGGTGTGTAATGGAAATTTTTGTGTGAAGCTAATGTAATTATTTTTGGCATCCCCTGTCAATCAAAGCAATGCTACCCGAGGCAAGGAGCAATTTGCCAAAATTGTTCAAGAGTACTGAAATTCAGTTTAAATCTACCACACCTTTCGATTGATTTGAGCAATTTACCGATACAATACATGCCGAATAATTTCGCCGGGCATGGCAGGATGTGCTCGCTGCAAAAATTGAGGGATTCTTATGGAAACATATTGGGTATGGTGGCTAGTGGCGGTGGTGCTGGTGATAGCGGAAATGCTCACCGGCACGTTCTATCTGCTGGCTGTTGCGTCCGGGCTTGCTGTTGCCGGTTTGGCGGCTTACCTTGGCATGCCGTGGGGCGGGCAAGCCGCAGTGGCGGGATTGATATGTTCGGCCAGTGTGGCAGGAATTTTTCGCTGGAAGCAGCAGCACACCAACCCGCATGAACAGTCGAATCTCGCCTATGACATCGGTCAGGATGTGCATGTCGTGCATTGGTCGGATGACCGCCATGCCCGGGTCAGTTATCGCGGCGCCGAGTGGGACGCCGAGCTGGCGAAAAATGCTGCACCCGATTCAGCCCGGCAGAAATGGCGCATCAAGGAAATCACCGGCTCACAGTTAATCATCGAATAACGCCTGCAAGAGTCCGCCTCGGCAGGCAAACCAGTTAAATCAGGGAGAAAACATGGATGCATTCATCATTGTATTTGGAATATTTGCGGTGTTTCTGGCGATCCAGTCATTCAAAATCGTGCCGCAGCAAAACGCATGGGTAATCGAGCGGTTCGGCAAATACAACAGGACGCTGGAACCCGGCCTGAGCATCGTTATTCCGTTCATGGATCGCGTCGCCTATCGCCACAGACTGACCGAGTTCCCGATAGACATCCCGCCGCAGGTCTGCATCACACGCGACAACACCCAGGTGCAGGTGGACGGCGTGCTGTATTACCAGGTTACCGACGCCGCGCGCGCCAGCTATGGCACCTCGAACTATCTCGCCGCCATCACCATGCTTGCGCAAACTGCGCTGCGCTCGGAATGCGGCAAGCGCGACCTGGATAAATTGCTGGAAGACCGCGATGCGATCAACCGCACGGTGGTATTCGCGCTGGATGAAGCCAGCCCGAACTGGGGCGTGAAAGTGTTGCGCTACGAAATCAAGGACATCACCCCGCCGCAGCAAGTGCTCGCGGCGATGCAGAAACAGATCACCGCCGAGCGCGAAAAGCGCGCGCTGATCGCGCAATCGGAAGGCAAGAAGCAGGAGGAGATCAACCTGGCCGAAGGCTCGATGACTGCGTCGATACGCGAATCCGAGGGCACCCGGCAAGCCGCCATCAACAACGCGCAAGGCGAAGCCGAAGCGCTGCTGCTGGTCGCCAATGCCACCGCCGAATCGATCAAGGTGGTCGCCAACGCGATTCAAAGCGAGGGAGGCCTCACCGCGGTCAACCTGAAGGTCGCCGAACGATTTGTCGACGCCTTCGGCAATATCGCCAAGCAGGGTAATACCATGATCATCCCCGGCAACGCCGCCGACATTGCCGGTCTGGTCGCCACCGCGATGCAGGTGGTGAAGAAGAGTTGAGATTTGAACATCTGGAGGACGGCAGGTTGGACTTTGTTCGTTCAGCCCAACGGCGATCTAACCAGAGGCATCAGCCGGCTTGAATCCGGCACAGAAGGTTAGAATTAATATTTTTGGGCAGAATTGTACGAAAGTACAGGTAGCGTATAGTGGATTGCACCTTGTTTATGCCCAATAAATCGTAACTTAATTGTTTGCGGGGCAAGGATAACTGCGGTTGAATTTCCTGTCCTGTCCTGTCCTGTTCTGTTTTCGGAGTATAAGAAACGCTAATACCCTTGCCAAGCTGCTACTGTCTCTTTACATAAGGATTTCTGGTAAATATGCCCCCCGCATTGCTGCATCGACCAATCACGCTGTTATTCAGCGCTGAACCAGATGTCGCCGTACCACGCCGAGGCCGCCGTGCCCGTATTGTCGGTGTCCGTCATGATCGCTACCGCATCTACATTGCCAGGTTCTGTGCCGAACAGGCGGCGGTAATCGGCGCGCACGTCGTGTCGCTCCTCTAACCATTCTTCAACGCGCCCTGGACCTGACTGCACCGCAATCATGCGCGCGTTACTGGTGAAGGCATTAGGCCAGTGGCTGTCAACCGGCTGCTGGTTCGACCATACGTAGTTGATGGCGCGTGTGCGCCAGAAGAACAGCCCACCAGAAAATACCACATAGACGCGCGCCGGATAATCGTCACCGGCGCGGGTGCGTTCATCGGTACCAGCAAGCACATTGTCGATTTTCCATGACCAGTGGAGGATTGGTGTCTTGCCGAGGTCGACTTTAACTTTGCGGTAAAGCCCTGAGGCGGCGCTGCTGCTTTCGGCATGCAGCGCAAGTCGTCCAGCCGATCTTTCCAGTACGTATCTGGTCTCACCGGCAAACGCCCTGGTCTGCCAGCCGTTCAGCTCACCCTTTGAAAAACGGGCGATATCAATGCGCTCGCCCACCGCCCATGTCAGCAAGGGCAGACAGCAGAGCATGAACCAATATAGTGTCTTTTTCATGGTACCCGCTCGAACAGCGACTCAATGAGAAAGGGATCGTCGAAGTGGCGGCGGCCGACGAATGCGGTGGCGTGGCGCCCCCACTGGCGCATGGCGCCCGGCGAGCGGATGCCCATTGGCCACAGGATGAAGCGCTCGCTGCGCTCAGTGCCGTCGATCAGTCCATATTCGCCGAACAGGCTGTGGTAACCACCCTCGACGGGCAGGGAGCGCAGCGCGTCATACTCCTCCCATGCAATCGCTTGCGCTGCGGGTAGCGATTCTGGCGGCGAGTCTTCGTGGCCGCCCCGCTGGGTGAAGTAGACCCGCTGAATGAAGTGGGTGTGGTGGGCGATGCGCAGAACCAGCGGGCGTTGTCCGGGCGCCGGTTGCGGCAGCAGCGGCGGCTCAAAATAACTGCCGGGGAGATCGCTGCGCAGGCGCAGATGCCGGCTCGGGAAAAACTGATGGTAGCAGCCGCAGTTATGGATGGCATCAAAGAGCCATGGCTCGCCGTCCGGGCCCAGGGTCACTCGCCAGTTGATGCCATCCAGGCGTCCGGCGTAGATGTCATTGCCAGGGCGTGCCGGAAACCAGACGATGTAATTGAGTTGCAGCAGCACCTGGCCGCCGAAGCGGGTATGCGAGATCTTGCGGTATAGCGTTGGCCGTGCCACGTCCATCACCGGCCCGTTATCCCAGCGCAGCATCCCGATACGGTCATTGTCGTTCACCACGTCGACTTCCCATACCGGCGAGAATGCTTCGAACAGCCGGTCAAGGTCAGCGGCCTTCGGCGAAGGGATGCCGAGCAGATCGCGCGAGCGGTTCAGGATTTCACTCACCTCTGCGGCTTTCATCGGTGTATCTGACGAAGTTCCGGGCTGCAACGCCCAGCGCACCAGTTCTCCCGCGACCGGCAACACCGTCAACGGCGTGGCGAAGGTGTTGCGGGTCTCGGCATGCCAGGCCCTTATGTTGGCGGAGACGATAGGCGCAGTAAGTGGATAGAGGCCAGCCACCCGCCACCAGGTGACATAGTCATCCGGCACGCGTGCGGCAACACGCAGAGCGGCGCGCCGTTCCGGTTGCGCAAGATCAGCGGCCAGCAGGCGCTCGCGGCAGCGGTTGAGTTCGTCACGCGGGGTATCGCCGGGATGGCCCGCCACCGGAGCGGACAAGTTGCGCAATTCCAGCGCGCGCGCCTCGGCATCCAGCGCCGCCATGTGCCCGGCCCATGCTGACCATTGCTCCTGTTCGATCAGATCGTCGCGGAACGAGGCAAGCAGGCGCGTCGTGCGCAGGTAGGGAAAACCGCTAACCAAAAACGATCCATGGTCACGCACCCCTTCAAGCTTGATGGCGGTATCGACCTCCCGGTATAACGTCTGGCAGGCAGCCAGGGCGTCTTCTGCCGGCGTCGCAGGGGGCTTCCCCACCGTGGCGCAGCCAGCCAGGAGCAGTGCGAGCAGCAGCCGGACGGCGCCTCGTATCGGAATTAAACGCGGAATTAAAGGGGCCAAGTTCGGATTAAATTTACCAAAGGGCATTATCAAAGGGGTTGGCATCAAAATATTTTTTACCCCCTCTGCTCTCATTTGCCCTGAATTACCTGGATATGAGCACTGCTCAGCTTTTGGTAAAGGCGAATCTGACGCTGGAGCGGCCACCAATCGTAAAGAAAAATCTGTAGCGGGCGCCACATGGCAACCCAACCGACGATCGTAAGACTTTCGCGTGCGATGGTGGAGCCGGTATGGGCGCCGAATTTTTCAATGGCATCGGCCGCGAGCAGGCACAGCGTGACAAAGACAATACCGATGACAAGGCTCATACGGCCTTGCTGCAGAAGATGTTTCAAGGCACTGCGCGTTTGTTCGGTTTTGTAGGAGAAGTGGTTGTGGATCGCTCCGGTCAACATCTCGCTTGGGTCTCCATCTGACGGCCACTGTTCAACGTGGATGGTTATATGAAAGCGGCTACCCGGTGCAAATCCAGACGCCCACGTTTCGATAAAAGTATTTGCTTCCGGATCAAGGTCTTTGTTCAGGAACGGCGTCGGGTCCATCGAGTTAAACAACTGCGCGATCTCGCGCACTCGTAGTGCCAGGCGATGAATGGGGGCGGGATTGGCTGATTTTGTCATCGGTGTTGGGTATGGGTTTAAGCTGCCCTCGGTATTTCAGTCTTCCAGCGAATCAGTTTCATGCTACCAGTTTTTTACCCTGCTGAGTGATAAGCCAGTCATCCAGAAATCGAAATAATTCTACGGGGCAGACTCTGAACTTTCTCCTCAAAGTTGCAGAGCAGGATGATCATAACGCAGCCACTCAAGAGCTGCACCAAATCGCTATTGGGGTCTGGTTTCTGATTAATTTTGCGCAATGCGGTGCGGAAAATTGGATTGCTGAAGCCGTTGCTGGCTAGACCGCCTTCGCCACCAGCATCACGCTGACGAACGGTGTGCCTTTGTGCATCGGTAGCGGGGCGGCTTCGAAGCCATTGCACTTCAATACGTCCAGCCACTCGCTCACTGTGCGGCAATACACTTTGTATGAGCGATGCCCGCGCAGCAGGAACGCCGCATGATCCACCCAGTTGCTGAAATAAAACGGCAGGCCGCCTGCGGCATCGCCGATGCGGGTGATGAATAAGCCGCCGGTGGGCAGTGCGGCGCGCACCCGGCGCAGCACGTCTTCTTGCGCGTCATAGTCAAGGTAATGCAGCACGTCGAGGATGATCGCCGCGTCAGTCTGGCCGAGGCCGGCGCTGCGAATGTCGCCGAGTTCGAATTGCGCGCGGTTGCCGAGTGCGGCACGGGCGCGTTCCACGTCCCTGGGCATCAGCTCCAGCCCCCAGTAGTTTTCTACTTTCGGCGCGGCAGGCCAATGCGCAGGCCAGTTGCCGGATTCGTATAAGGTGCGTGCTTCCAGCAGCCAGCCAGCAAGCAAACCTTGCCCGCAACCCAGGTCGATCAGGCGCGCGCAGTCGGGAATCAGGCCGTGTTCGAGCAGGCCGAAGAATACCGGATCGCCCTTCAGCTTGCCTTTGGCGAAGTGCCAGGCGAAGTGCCCTGCGGAGCTGTATGGTTGAGCAGCGCGATCGATCAAGGTGCGGCGGAATTGTGCGGTCATGGGATGGAGCTTGTTCAAGGTGATGGGGCGGAGCCCGCGTTGCGCGAAATTATCCAGCAGGCGCGGCAGGTTGTCGAGGATGGCAGGCAAAGGCAACCGGTCGTGCGCCCATGCTGATAAAATAATTATGTGCAAATTGCATCCACTCTAAAAACAGGGAAAGACATGGATTTGAAAGAAACGCGTATCGATACGGCGCTGATGTACGACGGTGATTTTGTTCAGGTGCACAAGGATAACGTGCGCTTGCCTGACGGCAAGGTGAGTACCCGCGAATACATCACGCACCCCGGAGCGGTGGCTGTGCTGGCGATGCTGGACAACGGCAATCTGGTGATGGAGCGTCAATTCCGCTATGCGCTGCAGCGCGAGTTCATCGAACTGCCCGCCGGGAAGATCGACCACGGCGAAGATATCCTGCTGTGCGCGCAACGCGAGCTGCTGGAAGAAACGGGTTATGTGGCAAGTGAGTGGATGCATCTCACCACCGTGTGGCCGTGCATCGGATATGCCGACGAGCGCATGGAATATTTTATCGCGCGCGGCCTGACCTATCAGGGGCACCAGCTGGACGACGGAGAATTTCTGGAAGTGTTCGAGTTGTCTTTGCCGGAGGCGATCGAGTGGATACGGCTGGGCAAGATCAATGAAAGCAAAACCATCGTTGGCCTGTTCCTGCTGGAGAAAACACTGGCTAACTGGGGCAAATAAGAGAATTGCGCAGCGCTGCACCACAATGGCGCGCGGCATATCGAAACGCACCAAACTGGCGCGCAAATCAGTAATGTAATTGCCTCGTAAATTTTAAAACCTATATGAATCAACGCTCCGTATATTGATGGAATAGAAGTTGCGTGCTGTATTCCCATATGATTTCACAATAGGGATATGGCATGGAAAACCTGAAAACGGGCAGCGACACATTGTTCATTCTGCTGGGCGCCATCATGGTATTGGCGATGCACGCCGGCTTCGCGTTTCTGGAGCTGGGCACGGTGCGCAAGAAGAACCAGGTGAACGCGCTGGTGAAAATTCTCACCGACTTCGCGGTCTCTACGCTGGCGTATTTTTTCATCGGCTACAGCATCGCTTATGGAGCCAACTTCTTTGGCAGTGCGGAACAACTGGTGGAGAAGAACGGCTATGAGCTGGTCAAGTTCTTCTTTCTGCTGACTTTCGCCGCCGCGATTCCCGCCATCGTTTCCGGCGGCGTGGCCGAACGCGCGAGGTTCAACCCGATGCTTGCCGCCACCTTCGTGCTGGTCGGCTTTATTTATCCTTTCTTCGAGGGTATCGCCTGGAACCGCAAATACGGCATTCAGGATTGGCTCCATGCCGCATTCGGCGCCGAATTCCACGACTTCGCCGGCTCCGTGGTGGTACATGCGATGGGCGGCTGGATAGCGCTGGCGGCAGTGCTGTTGCTTGGCGCCAGGCGGGGCCGCTACAACAAGGAAGGGCGACTCTCTGCACATCCGCCTTCCAGCATCCCGTTCCTCGCGCTCGGCGCCTGGATCCTCACGGTGGGCTGGTTCGGCTTCAACGTGATGTCGGCGCAAACCATCAATAACATCAGCGGGCTGGTCGCGGTGAATTCGTTGATGGCGATGGTGGGCGGCACGCTGGCCGCGCTGTGGACAGGCAAGAACGATCCCGGCTTCGTGCACAACGGTCCGCTGGCCGGGCTGGTGGCGGTATGTGCCGGGTCCGATTTGATGCACCCGATGGGCGCGCTGCTGACCGGCGGTGTGGCCGGCGGCCTGTTTGTGTGGATGTTCACCCTGACGCAAAACCGCTGGAAGATCGACGATGTGCTCGGTGTGTGGCCGCTGCATGGCCTGTGCGGCGCGTGGGGCGGCATCGCTGCCGGCATTTTCGGCCTCAAGGCATTCGGCGGCATCGGCGGCGTAAGTTTCATGTCGCAACTGTGCGGCACGCTGCTCGGCGTGGTGATCGCTTTTGCAGGCGGTTATGCGGTGTATGGCGTGGTGAAGAAGCTGGTCGGCATCCGGCTGGAGGCGGAAGAGGAATTCAACGGTGCTGACCTGACCATCCACAAAATATCCGCCACTCCGGAGCGCGAGTCGGGCTGGTAGTTTGCTGACCGGCAGGGGCGTCTATGCCTCTGCCGGTTCAACTTGCTAATCTTTGATTGCTTCCACCGGAGACGAAATCTTTACCTCGTCGCTTACCGCTGGGACGAATTTTGACATACCGAATTGCATGCGTTGGATGGTGACAGAAATGTCCGCGCCGCAGGTTTGTTTCTTGTTCATCGGGTGTGGCGCGCAGCGGAAGTTGCTTACGGTGAGCGTCAGTGGTTTGCTTACGCCTAGCAGAGTAAAGTATCCCTCGGCGGCAACGACCTTGTCACCATCGAACACCAGTTTGTCAGAGGTGAAGCGCATGGTGGGGAATAGTCCGACGTTGAAAAAGTCCTCCGACTTCATGTGTTCATCCCACTTGTCAAATCCCATGTCGATCGAGGCCGTTTCGATGACAAGTTCCACACTGCCTTTTTTGGCCGCGGTGTCGAGGGTGATTTTGCCGCTGCTCTTGTTGAATCGGCCACGCTGGGTCGAGTAGCCCAGATGGTTCACTTCGAACATCGGCCAGGTGTGGGCCGGATCTATCGTGTAGCTTTCAGCGGCGTATCCAGGCACAGCGATGACGCTGGCCGCAGCGATTGCGATGATGCTGACGATGGATTTGCTCATTGTTTTCTCCTTGAGTTGTTGTTGATAAATGGGCTTATTTCTTTGCAGGTGCTACAGCTAGACTGAATTTTATCTGCACTTCATCGGCGACCACGCTGGTGTCCGCCCAGATGCCGGAGCCGATGTTGAAATCGAGTCGCCTGAGCGGGAACGCGCCCTCGATGAGCAATACGCCGCCTGCTGGTTTGAGGGTGAAAGGAGTCTTGATATCCAGCGTCTTGCCCTTGATGGTCATCTTGCCGGTGACTTCATATTGTTGCTTGCCTGTGCTGACAATGCTGCCGGAGGTGTAGCTCGCAATGGGGTTGTTTTTGGTATCGAACCATGTTTTGCCCGCCACTTCCTCATCGGCCTCGGCGCTGCCGGTGTCGATGCTGGCAAGGTCGATTTCGATGCGCGCCTTGCCGGTTTCCGGCTTGGCGGGGTCTACCGAAATCTGCGCGGTAAATTTCCTGAAGCTGCCTTCTACCGGCACATTCATTTGTTTCGAGACAAAGGAGATGCTGCTTTGCTGCGGGAGCAGCACGGTATATTCCGCGCCGGCTGCCGGGGATGCGGCGAATAACAGCGGAACGATCAGTAAGCGCTTCATGATTTGTTCCTGAGAAACGGCAGCATCCGCGCCAGTATGTCATCGTGCTCGATGAAGTGATGTTTGAGCGCGCCGCCGACATGGGCGATTACCAGGCCAAGCAACAGGAAGTTGAAGCTTTGATGCACTGCCTTGAGGGCATCGCCCAGTTCCTTGTCTTTGGAAACCAGGTCGGGCAGGGGCAGCACGCCGAACCACACGGTCTGGACGCCCTTGGCGGAGCTCATCAGCCAGCCGCTCAGCGGTATCGCGAGGATCAGCACGTACAGCAGAGAATGCACGGCGTGAGCCGCAAACTTTTCCCAGGACGGCATCGCGGCGGGCAGTGGCGGCGGGCGGTGCGTGCTGCGCCAGGATATGCGCAACAAGGCCAGCAGGAAGATGGTGACGCCTATCCACTTGTGGTAACTGTACAGCCTGAGCTTGTCCGGGGAGAGTGGCAGGTCGTGCATGTACACACCCAGCGGGAAGGCCGTGAAGATGAGCAAGGCTATGATCCAGTGCAGCGTGACGGCGGTGCGTGTGTAGTGGTCGGCCATGGTGATTTTCCAGTCTCGTTGGATTGCTCTGCCATTCCAGTTGGGTAAGCCTAGCGGTATTCTGGATGCATGACAAGAGGGAAACTAATCACCGGATGTTATGTCAGATTGTGCGCTTGAAAAATTGGGGAGTTGCCCCATGTAGCAAGTCGGCGGCGAGCGGTGTTAGACTGCGCGCCGAATTTTTGGATGATGGAGACAACAGTATGAAACGAATTTTCTTGTTCATTTTGACCAACCTGGCGGTGGTGTTCGTGATCAACATCACGCTGCGCATACTAGGCGTGGATCGCTGGCTGACCGAGACCGGCGGCATCAACTTCGGCGCGTTGCTGGTGATGTCTGCGGTGATCGGCTTTGCCGGTTCGCTGATTTCGCTGGCGATGTCCAAGTGGTCGGCCAAGCGTATGGTCGGTGCGCAGGTTATCGAGAACCCGATTGACCCTACCGAGCGCTGGCTGGTGGACACGGTGCGCAAGCAGGCTCAAGTGGCGGGTATCGGTATGCCGGAAGTGGCGATTTACGATGCGCCTGACGTGAACGCGTTTGCCACCGGATGGAACCGCAATGACGCGCTGGTGGCGGTGAGTACCGGGCTGCTGCACAGCATGAGCCGCGATGAAGCCGAGGCGGTGCTGGCGCATGAAATCAGCCACGTCGCCAACGGCGACATGGTGACGCTGGCGCTGATTCAGGGCGTGGTGAATACCTTCGTGATATTTTTTGCCAAGCTGTTCGGCTATTTTGTGGATCGCGTGCTGCTCAAGAACGAGCGCGGCCCCGGCATGGGCGCGTTTGCCGCGGAAATCGTCGCGCAACTGGTGCTGGGCGTGCTGGCAAGCACCATCGTGATGTGGTTCTCGCGCCAGCGCGAATTCCGCGCTGATGCGGGCGGCGCAAGCCTGGCCGGTCGGCAGAAGATGATTTCCGCGCTCGAGCGGTTGAAGGTTAATCACGAGCAGACTGCCTTGCCGGAAAAGATTGCCGCGTTTGGCATCTCCGGTGGCCGCGGGTTCGCAAAACTGTTCATGACCCATCCGCCGCTGGATGAGCGCATCGAAGCCCTGCGCAGTGCGAAATAGGCGCAACGGAAATCAGCATCAAACCGAAGCTGTAGAAACGACAAGGCCTGCTATCGCAGGCCTTGTCGTTTTGAAGAGCTGATTTTCAGCGGTTCGCCGCTGCACAGCCGGCATGGAGCCGCCCGTTACTCGTCATCAAACTCGTCGTACCTTTCCCGTGGGGGGTTGCCATCGTACACCCGGCTCCTGCGATGCAGCAGGTAAGTGTCGCGCATGAATTCGTAGCGGTCGATCATCGCTACATCCAGCACCTTTTCCTGATCCAGCAGGTCTGCACGGCGGTGAATGAAGTTGCCCAGATAATACTGGTTGCGGGTCGGGACGTCCTCGACCCGGTTTGGCACGCTGTATGTGGTATCGACATAAAGTCCGGTTGCATCGCGCACCGAACTTGGCCCGAGGAAAGGCAGTACCAGATACGGGCCATCACCCAAGCCCCAGTAGCCGAGACTCTGGCCGAAGTCTTCATGGTGTTTTTCCAGCCTGGATGCGACATCGAACAAGCCGAAAATACCGAAAGTGCTGTTGAACACAAAGCGTGAGCCATCGGATGCGGCCAGGGTAAATTTGAATTGCAGCAAGTCGTTGATGGTGACAGTGGCATCATCCAGATTGGAGATGAAATTGCCCGCCATGATTTTGAACGGCGCAGGCATTACGGCGTCGTAAGCTTGTGCGACCGGCTTGAACACCGCCTTGTCCACGGTGTCGTTGAACCGGTGTATGCCGCGGTTGAGCGGCTCGAGCGGGTCGCTCGGGTTACGCGCACTGGCGCAGCCGGTCAGGAGCAGAAAGAGGGCAAGCTGTACGGTAATCAGTAACGCGGGGCGAATTCGATCCATTTTTATTGTGTTTTTAAAGCCGGGTTGACATGCCGGACGGGCGAATTATAGAAGAATCGTTGGCCGGAGCAAGGTTTCTAACGGGTTAGCACCGGAGGCTGGAGGTCGCCGATGCGGAACCGGAAAGCGCCGGCCGTGCGGTCGGCAAAGTAGTGTTGCAAGGTGTAATGCACCGGGCGAAACGCCAGTGTGTCCCATGGAATATCCTGCTCGGAAAACAGTTGTACTTCCAGGCTTTCCACGCCGGGAGAGAAATCGAGATTCAGCAATCTGGCGCGAAACAGCAGGTGCACCTGATTGATGTAGGGCAGGTTGTACAGCGAATACAGCTCGCCGATGTCAACTTGCGCATTGGCTTCTTCCAGCGTTTCGCGCGCGGCCGCCTCGACGGTAGTTTCGCCGTTCTCCATGAAACCGGCAGGCAACGTCCATAGCCCGTGACGCGGTTCAATGGCGCGGCGGCACAGCAGTATCTTGTCCTGCCATTCTGGAATGGCGCCGACGATCAGCTTGGGATTCTGGTAATGCACTTCCCCGCAGGCGGTGCATACGTAACGTGTGCGGTTGTCGTTCGGCAGCAGACGCAACTCGACCGGGGCTCCGCATAGGCTGCAATATTTCATCTCGGAAGACCGGCGCAAAATAAGATCATTTTCAGTGCAGCTACCTGGATATCCCGTTATTCGTGTTCGTGGCATCTGCGGTGTTCTGGGGGAAGTTCCTGTCGAGCACCCGCTGCGCATCATCGCGCAGTTTCTTCATGCCCATGGCATCATATCCTTGCACCAGTATCAGCAGGGCATCGCGCGTTGCGGGGGAATGCGGATATTGCGTCAGAACCTCTTTGGCGCGGTTCACCGCAGAGATGTGGGCCCCGCGCCGCATGTAGTAACTGGCGACATGGATTTCATATTTCGCCAGCGCATTGATCAGGTATCGCATACGCACCCTGGCATCGGGTGCGTATCTGCTGGCTGGAAAGCGCGTCACCAGGTCCTTGAAGGCGGCAAACGATTCCTGTGCCGCCCTCGGGTCGCGCTCGGAGGGGTCTTGCCTGCCGAGTGAATCCAGCAGCCCTCTTTCGCCCTTGAAATTGGCCAGGCCTTTCACGTAGTAGGCATAGTCCACATTCGGGCTGTTCGGATGCTGCTTGATGAAGCGCTCGGCTGCGGAGACGGCGGATTCCGGCTCGTTCTGCCGGTAATATGCGTAGGCGAGTTCGAGCAGCGCCTGCTGCGCGTAGCGTCCGTAGGGATAACGCGATTGCAGCGATTCAAACTTCTTGATGGCCGTCTCATAGTTCTCGTTGTTGAGGCTATCCTTGGCATCTTTATACATTTCCTCGGCGGAAAGCTTATTCGCCGGATCGTTGGCGTCCGGCGGAGAATCGGAACTACAAGCAACTAACGTAAGCAACAGGAATACGGCTAAACTATGGCGCATGGCAAATCCAGATAATATTTTGAGCAATTATAACACCCGCCGGGCGCGGGAATCTCTGCGTAGCGAAGTCGGGAGCGACAAGCATGCAGGTTCACATGAACCTGGAAAGTCGCATGCATTGTGTGAACCGGAAGCACTTCCTGACCAGAATGCATTGCAGTTTGTGGTTGCCGATGACCTTGCCGGGCTGCGTCTCGACCAGGCTCTTGCAAAACTGTTGCCGGAGTATTCTCGCAGCCGCCTGCAGGAGTGGATCGCGCAGCAACAAGTCAAAGTGGACGGCGCATATGCCACAACCAAACAGAAAGTCTGGGGCGGCGAAAAACTGGAAGTGCTGCCGCAGGTGCATCCCGCTGAGCAGCCGTATCTGGCCGAGGACATCGCGCTCGATATCGTCTATGAGGACGATGCCTTGCTGGTGATCAACAAACCGGTAGGGCTGGTGGTACATCCCGGCAGCGGCAACTGGGAAGGCACGCTGCTCAACGCGCTGCTGCACCACGCGCCGCAACTCGAAGGCGTGCCGCGCGCCGGTATCGTCCACCGCCTCGACAAGGACACCAGCGGCCTGCTGGTCGTGGCCAAGACACTCACCGCGCAAACCGCGCTGGTGCGCCAATTGCAGGCACGCAGCGTGCAGCGCGAATACCTTGCGCTGGTGTGGGGCGAGCTGACGCGTGCCAGCAAGGTGGATGCGCTGATTGGCCGCCATCCCGCCCAGCGCGTCAAGATGGCAGTGGTGGATAGCGGCAAACCAGCGGTCACACACTTTCAAATTGAAGAGAAATTTCCGAGCTGCACGCTGCTGCGCTGCCGCCTGGAAACCGGCCGCACCCACCAGATCCGCGTGCATATGGCACACATCGGCCACCCGCTGGTGGGCGACCGCGTATATTTGAAAGGCCCGCAGAAATGCATTCTGCAATTGCGCGAATTATTGAACGGGTTCCCGCGTCAGGCGCTGCATGCCACACGGCTGGCATTGGAACATCCGGTCAGCGGCGAGGTGATGGAATGGCAGGCGCCGCTGCCGCAGGACATGCAGCAATTGCTGCAACGCATACGCACGGCAATTTCTCTTCTCAAGCAAACGGGAGCGGAGCCGTGAACGCCTGGACTACGCGATACCATCAGCCTTGGCACAGGCAACACTGCAGCTTGTGACGCAGATTTCCGATAAGGACTTTGGTAAGAACAAGCCCAAGCCATTTGAACTGGCATCAAATCCCCGACAATCACCTTGCGAATCCGCGGATACAAAGCTTCCTGACAGGCTGGTAACGTTTGCGGCAGGAGCATCGCCCGCATATTTTCAGCCATCCGCATGCGCATTCGAGGATTTGAAGTTTCCGGATGAATTCGTGGTGCTTGTACAGCGCCGATAACACGGCTCACTAAAGGGGTAAGTATTTGCAGCGGTAAACCAAAAATACCTATCATTTCGATAGGCGGGGGCGATGTGTGAAGAAAGGAAATCGACTCAGGTACTGAGGTCTCCCCTCAAAACCCCGTTGCATTTCAATAGACTAGGGCGTACTGTCCGCTCCAAAACAGCACATGCAAGGCAGGTTTAGTG
>MGWZ01000062.1 GCA_001801175.1 Gallionellales bacterium RIFCSPLOWO2_02_FULL_57_47
CTTATGATAGCCAAAGCGAAAACTCCTCGCACCGCATACTGTTTCCTGCTCACGCCTTGCCTCGCGTATGCGGGGCTTACTTGGCTCAGGAGGAACGGCCTCCGCTACGCTGAGCGAAGTCTCCACCAGCCAGACACGCCTCAGTCAGGTGTTCATGCTGAACGAGCAAGACCGCTACCTGAGCTTCACCCTGTCCGGCACCGCACTGGACAACCTGACCGGCGCTCCGGACGATGCCTTTGAAGTCGCACTGCTCGACGCCAACACCGGCCTCTCCGTCCTCGGCAGCAACGGCCTCACCCGCACCGATTCCTTCCTCAACCTGCAAGGCGACGGTACCCAGCACGCTTCTGATTGCGTGAGCTGCACCTGGAACGCCGACGGCAGCCGCACCTACCGAGTTGATCTCTCGGGAGTCGCCAAGGGCACCGCTGTCAACCTGTCGTTTGATCTCTTGGGATTCGGCCAGGACAACAGCCACGTCACGTTGAGCGACATCCGCGTCAGCGGCCTGCCGCAGTTGCACGACGATGCCGCCACTCTCGCGGAAGACAACCTGCTCACCTTCGACCCCTACGCCCAAGCCGACAGCCAGCTCAAACCGCTGCTCGCATCGCACATCGTGGACGCACCAACCCACGGTGTTCTGACGGTGAATGCCGACGGCACCTTCGCCTACACACCCGAAGCCAACTACTTCGGCGCGGACAGCTTCAGCTATCGTTTGAGCGACGGCCCGCTGGATTCCAACCTCGCCACCGTGAACCTGACTGTCACCGCGGTGAATGACGCACCGGTCGCAGCCGATGTTGCGGTGACCACCGCCGAAGACACCGCGCTGGTGATCGACCTATACGCTTATGCAACTGATGTCGACACTATGCTCCCCTCTACCTCAGGCGGGAGAGGGGCGGGGGGTGAGGGTAGCTTTACCACCACCATTGTCACCGGCCCGGCACATGGCGTGCTCACACAAAATGCGGACGGCACTTACAGCTACACGCCGGTTGTCAACTACAACGGTGCGGACAGCTTCACCTATCGCGTCAATGATGGTACTTTGGATTCCAACATCGCTACAGTAACGCTGGCGATAACCTCAGTGAACGATGCACCGCAAGGTATGAGCACTACCGTCACCACGCTGGAAGACACGGATTACGTGTTCCAGTTGGTTGATTTTGGCTACAGCGACGTCAACGATACGCCCGCGAATAACTTCAGCGCCGTGACCATCAGTAGCCTGCCGATTGCTGGAATATTGACCAATAACGGCTTTGCAGTCGTGGCAGGACAGAGCATCAGCGTGGCGGACATTGCGCTCGGTTTGCTCAAGTTCGCGCCAGCCTTCAATGCCAACGGTGCGTGCTACGCCAACTTCACCTTCCAGGTGCAGGACGACGACGGAGTGGCGAACGGCGGAGTGGACATCGACCAGACCGCTCGCACGATGACTGTTAACGTCACCGCGATGAACGACGCCCCAGTCGCCGTGGATACACAAGCCGCCACCGACGAAGACACCCCGCTGAACCTCAACCTGCTGGCTGCTGCCAGCGATGTGGACGGGGATGTGTTGAGTCCGGTGATCATCGCCGGGCCGCTGCATGGCCAGTTGGTGCGCAATGCAGATGGCACGTTCAACTATGTGTCCGACCTCAACTACTTCGGCACCGACAGCTTCACCTACAAGGTCAGCGATGGCGATCCAATGGCAGGCGGGCTGGAGTCCAACATCGTCACCGTCAGCCTGACGATCAATGCCGTGAACGACGCCCCAGTCGCGGTATCCGCCACCGTCACCGGCACGGAAGACACGCCTTACATCTTCACCTGGAGCGACTTCAGGGTCAGCGATGTGGACAGCACCGATTTGGCGATCACGATCAACACCCTGCCAGCGGACGGCCTGCTGCAACACTACGACGGCATCCAGTGGATTGCCGTCGCTGAAGGTCAGCGCGTGACCAGGACAGACATTGATGCCGGTCTGCTGTGTTTCGGCCCGGATGTGAATGAGTCCGGCTTCGCAGGCTACAGCATCGCTGGCTCAGGCAATAACTTGCAGAACTACGCCAGCTTTACCTATCAGGCCGACGATGGTTTCCTCAGCAGTGCAGTGGCCAGCATGACGGTGAATATCATCCCGGTTGCCGATGCGCCTGCGCTGGCGCTGGCCGGGGAGGTGGATGCATACGGCGCCACCGCTTTACGTTTCAGCACCGGTTGGGAAATCGCCCCCAACCGCAATCCCACCTTCACCATCCTGCCGCAGAGCAGCCTTGATGGCTGGAACGTGGTGCGCGAGACCGGCGATACCGGCCAGCAGGCATTCGTCATCTGGAGCAGCGGCGACAAGATGAAGGATGCCAACAACACCAACCGGATCGTCACGGTGCGCCCAGCCCTCTCCCCAACCCTCTCCCGCAGGCGGGCGAGGGGGCGAACGAGAAAAGCAATCTTCAATCCTCGGGCAAGAACTGGCTGGAGCTGGGCGATTCGATGGGCCATGGCCACCAGACATGGGGCATCGAGCGCACAGTCGATACCCGCGCAGGCGTGGCTTATCACCTGAGCCTCGACTACGCCGGGCGCCTGGGCTACGGCATCGACTTCACCAATATCGGCATCTACGTGGATGGCGTGCGGATCGCCACCCATGCGGGAACCAGCCCGAACACGGCGCTGAACTGGGAGGCGTTGAGCTTCAGCTTCACCGGCACCGGCGCTGCGCAAACCATTCGCATCATCACCGAGGCGACCTCATCGCAATGCAACGGACGCGGCGCGATGATCGACAACATCGTGCTGACGGAATATATGCCGATCAATACCGGTTATCAGGACGCACCGATCCGCTTGTCCGCCGTGGTTGCCGCGTTGACCGACATAGACGGTTCCGAAGTGCTTGGTGTGACTGTGGCTGCGATCCCGACCGGCGCGGTTCTCACCGATGGCACGAATAGCTTCACCGCCACGGATAGCATGCATATTGTGGCGGTTACGGAGGTGCATCTGTCATTGGCTTGAACAATCAACACCGTTCAATGATAATGGGCGCGCCCCGCCAAATGTGCATTTTGATATTTGCTTCCAGATTTGTTTATTTAAAAAAGGCCAAAAACAGTATGCTGCCCAAGAGTTCAAGCTTTTTTTACCACGGCATTGTTTTGCTGTTGCTGTGTCCTGCTGCAATAACCGGCTGTGGCGATGCGCTCACTCCCAAGCCGTTTGTATTCGACATGACCCGCATTAATCAGGACGGCAGCGAGAATGACGGCAGTGACTATGCCAAAAAGCCTTGGGCCTGTGTGCGTGATAATCAATCAGGTTTGATCTGGGAAGTAAAACAATCCGATCCAGGTTTGCAGAACATCAATAATACTTACAGCTGGTATGACCCGGATGAAAAAAGCAACGGGGGTTACGCGGGCAAAGCCAACGCCGGGGTATGCACCGGTAGCGCTTGCGATACCGATTCCTACGCCAAGGCGGTCAATGCGAAAAAACTTTGCGGCTTCAATGACTGGTATCTGCCCAGCCGCTTTGAGTTGAACACCATAGTAGACACCAGCATTCCCCTGCCCGGGCCTACCCTTCCAAAGGCATTTTTTCCGGAATCACTGGGCGGGAAATACTGGACTGATACCACCTTCAGAACACGCCGCGCCGGCGCTTGGGCATGGCGTTTCGATCAGGGTAGCGATTATGTCGTGGAAAAGAGCGAGGCACTCAATGTAAGGATGACTCATGTTTCCCCGAAAAAACCCGACGGGAAGCTGACCCCAAAGTGAGCAATGCAAGTTCAGGTAAGTACCTTGTCGGGCTCAGTTAGAATGCGGCAACGGGAGATGCGCTTGCCGGGTGGATTAATTTGATGCTGTTTCGGGTGCGGATCGAATTCTGTAGTTGAACGATACCAGTAACAGTACGAGCAGTGCCGCGCCGCCGTTATGGATGACTGCCAATGCCAGAGGAAAGTCCAGGTAGACAGTCAAAACGCCAGTCGTAAATTGCAGCACAATCATGATCAGCAGCCAGCGTGCGGTTTTGAGCAAACCTTCAATTTTGAGTGCGGCAAGCGCCACTCGGGCAACCAGTAAAACCACAACAAATGCATAGACGCGATGCATCCAGTGGATCGCGGTCAATGCGGGGAAAGGCAGATATTCTCCCTTGGCGGTCATGCCCAGATCACGCCATAGCGTGAAGCCGTTGGCAAAATCCATTTGCGGCAACAGGGCGCCGTGACATAACGGGAAATCTGTACAAGCCAGTGCCGCATAGTTGCTGCTGACCCAGCCCCCGAGCGCGATTTGAATCATCAGCAGCACGGCAGCCAGCGCAGCCGGTATGCGTAGCACAGCAGCCAGTTGTGACACCGGCGGATGATCGCTTTGGCGCGAGCCGAACCAGGCCAGAAGTGCCAGCAATGCTATACCCAGCAACAGGTGAATTGTCACGATGATCGGCTGCAATTTCATCGTGACAGTCCATGCGCCGAAAGCACCCTGAAGGCAAACGAATGCAAATAACAGCGTTGGAAATACCGGCGAGAACTTTTTCTCCTTGCGGCTTGATTGCAGCCACTTTCGCCATGCGATCACCATCATCGCTACGATTAGTACGCCGATTCCCATCGCAAAGTAGCGATGTATCATTTCGATCCACGCCTTCATGACTGTCACCGGGCCGGTCGGCATCGCGGTTTCGGCGGCGCTGATGTCTGCATGTGCCTGCAATGGATTTGCCTGACCATAACATCCTGGCCAATCCGGGCAACCGAGACCCGAATCGGTCAACCGTGTGAATGCGCCGAACATGATCAGATCGAATGTGAGAAATAGCGTGACCCATACCAGTTTGCGGTATTTGTCGGTGTCGTTTGATACCCAGACGATTGCCAGCGGCAACAGTGCCGCCAGCATGCCCATGATGGCAAGCTGAATCAACATGATTTATATCCCCTGTCAGGCATTTGGACATTGCCGATGTGAAGCATTGATTTCGGATGGAATGAAATCAGGCGCGTAACGTACTTGTTCATGCGAGAGTTCTCATGTGGGGTGACATTCCTGGTAAACATTCAATTTGAAAATCACAACGTGGGTGCCAATAAATTCCATGAAACAAGTTGAATTTGTGAATTGGCTGCCCCCTTGTTTTGTGAAACCGGACACTCACCGCAATGCCTTCTGTTGGACGCAAGCGCGTGGTAAAGGGCTTGCAGTTTCCAAATACAATCGCCAGCTTGCGCAATTAAACGCTAGAAGGAAAAATCCATTTCGGCTGTCACATTACGACCCGGCAACAAGAAAAAGGAATAGGCTTTTGTGTTCAACAGATTGTTGATAGCAACAACTCCCTTCACAACTTTGGTAAATTTGTACCCAACCTTTGCATTGACCATGGTGTGCGCATCATAGCTGCCGGGCACGCCTTCCGCCGTATCAATATTCTGGGCGGTAGAGAAGACCTTGCTGGAATAACTGGCGTTCAATATGCCTGTCCAAGAGTCCTGTTGAGCGGTAATACCCATATTGACAATGTTTTTCGGCGAATCTATCAGTCGCTTGCCTACGCTCAAAGGATCTATGTTATTTTCGAGCATCTCAGAGCCTATGTAGGCGTAGCTGGCGTTAAGCGTCAACCAGTTTGTCAGCCCGGCTTCTGCCGCCAATTCGATACCGTTAATTTTTGCTTTTCCCGCATTGATGCGCTTTGACACAATGGGCACATTGCTCAGGCGAAAGTTGGTAATTAAATCTTTGAGGATAGTCTGGTAATAAGTGGCATTGGCCTTGAATTTGTCCGACACACGCCACTCTCCCCCGATTTCCCATGTTTTACCGCGCTCCGGTTTCAGATCAGGATCTCCAATGCTGGTAATGCCAAAAATGTTCGCATAGGAATACAGGTCGTTATTGGTTGGCGCGCGGAAGGACTGCCCGAACGATGCCCGCAGGGTGACTGGATCTGCCGCCTGATAAACTGCCGACAGCTTGGAATTAAATGATGAAGCGCTACGCGATGCGTAAGTAACGGCGGAGGCAGGCGCGGTATTCTTGTAATAGTTTCCCTTGGTCTGCCAATTGTCGAAGCGCCCGCCGATATAAACCTTGAGCTTATCGACCACGCTGATTTCATCCTGCGCGAACAACGAAGCAGTAGTCGAATCGCCGCTATAGCCGTCGGCTATGCCGGTTCGGGTGGCGGGGTCACGCCAGTTCGATAGCGTGTAGGTTGTCCCATCCACCTTCTCGTTGTGCAGCGAAATGCCGCTGACGATAAAGTGCCTGTCACCGACAGGAAAACTCAATTGAGCGGTTCCGTCCGCCCCGCTGTTGGGCGCATTCGTCTGCGTCCCGGTGCCTGCCCCCCATGTAGAGGCCGTATTTGCATTGACGAACCGGTACTGGCGTTCGATCTGCGCCAGATCAATTTTCAACAAATAGCCATTTCCGATCGTACCCTCGAACCCTGCAAAATACCGTGCGGTTGACTCATATAAGGGTGAGTTGTTCACAAAATTGGATTCTGACAGCGTGACCCTCTGCCCGTTAATATCAAGCGTGCCAGCGGTAACCGGAGCGCCGGTAGTTGCGTTCCGCAGATAAGTGTTGAACATCGTATAACCCAAATCGGTTTCGCTGTAGGCAATGCCACCAAACAATTTGCCCACGCCTGACAAATCATAAGAAATCTTGGTTGTTGCATTGATTTGCCGCCACGGTGCAGCCCCTTTATCGCCCACGATATAGGCTGGGGCTCCTGTGGCCGTGGTTGTCGCCTGAGCACCCGTCACCGCCGTTCCGGGCACTCCCGCAACGGGCGACCTGACAACAAAATCATTCACATAACTGTCGCGGTTCTGATAGCCGAGACCGGCCACAATGCCCAGCCCGTTATCCAATTTGTCGCGGAAATAGACGCTGGCGTCCTTGCCGCTGGCATCGCTCCAGCCTTTCTTGACCTTGGCGGTAAACTCGCGCTTGTCCGGTTGTTTGGTAATGATGTTGACCACGCCGCCGATCGCATTGCTGCCGTACAGCGCAGAAAACGCGCCGGGCACGACCTCAATACGGGCAATATCCTCGATAAACGGAACGCGCCAGTTCACTTTTCCGGAACCGGCATCCTGAATGGGCTGCCCATCGAGCAAAATGAGCGTTCTGGTCTGGTCAATCCCGCGTAGCGACATACCACTCGTCCCTATGGTGCCCTGCGACTGACCAAGTGCTCCACCACGCAAATAGAGGCTGGGTACCTGGTCCAGCACATCGCCGAGGCGCGAGGCATTTTTTGATTCAATGTCTTTGGTACTAACTACCGTTACTGCGGCAGGCGCATCGGAAAGCGAAGCATGGGTTCGGGTGGCCGTCACTACCACCTCGTCCAACTCGACTGGCTCACCGCTTTCGGCTGCACCCGCCGCATTGACCAGACCAAAAATGCAGCCTAACGTTAAGAATATCCGTCTTTTGTTTAACTGAATTTCCATCATGTTTTTCCGTGGATTTATTGATGAAACAAAAAAGGGCGGATTACGCCGCCCTTTGAACACATCGCAGTTACTTTAGTAGATGTCGTGCATCGTGTTGTAGAGGTTGAAGTGCCCGGTAGGCGTAATCAGCTTAGGATCCTTGATTACTGACTTCAGCTTGCGCGTCTTGTCGTCAACCACGACGATAGCGGAAGTCTTGTCTGCTGCATTCCAGACTGAAAACCAGACTTCGTCGCCAGCCTTGTTGTATTCCGGCTGAACAACACGCTTGGAGCCTTCACCCAGGTTGGCCCACTCGGCGATCGGCAACACAGTGATCCCCTTCTCAAGATTATTGATATCAAGCACCCCGATCGACTGGTAGACCTTGGCCTCCGGATTGAGCGGCGCATCGACCCACAGATTCGTCGACTTCGGATGGCTCTTGATGAACAACGATCCACTGCCATGACCCTGCAAGGTTCTTACCACTTTCCAGGCGTGTTGCTTGTGTTTAACCGGGTCGGTGCCGATGATAGCGATGGTATCTGCACCCAGGTGGCTGGTAGCCCAAACCGGTCCGAATTTCGGATCGATGAAGTTAGCGCCACGGCCCGGATGCGGAACCTTGTCAACTTCAATCGTGGCGGCCAGTTTGTTTTCCTTGATGTCGATTACCGCGATCTTGTTGGAGGCGTTGGCGGCATCCATAAAGTAGCGTTTGGTGGACTCAAAGCCGCCGTCATGCAGGAAGCGTGGCGTGTCGATCGTGGTCGTCTTCAGGTTGTTCAGATCGGAATAGTCAACGATGACCACCTTGCCGGTTTCCTTCACGTTGACCATGAACTCAGGCTTGTAGTGTGAGGCCACGATAGCAGCGACTCGCGCTTCCTTAACAAATTCGTTGGTCTCGGAGGCAATGCCACTGGTCGAAACGACTTTCAGAGGTTTCAACGTTTCGCCTTCATGGATCACATATTGTGGCGGCCAGTAGGTGCCGGAAATTGCATACTTATCTTCCCAGCCCTTGAACTTGGAGGTTTCCACTGAACGAGCCTCAACACCGGTCTTGACTTCAGCCACGACTGCGGGTGTCTTCATCCACAAGTCGATCAGGCTGAGCTTGGCATCGCGGCCGGTCACGTACAGGTAGCGGCCGGATGCAGAGTACCGGGAAATATGCACCGCATAGCCGGTCTTGAGTATCACAATGATTTTCTTGGTATCGCCATCGATCAGCGCTACTTCGCCGGAATCGCGCAGCGTGGTGGAGAAGATGTTGGAAATATTGATGTTGTTCATCTTCTTGGTTGGGCGGTCTTTCACCGGCACAAGAAGCTTCCAGGTGGCTTCGATGTCCTTCAAGCCCATCTCAGGCGGAGCTACTGGCGTTTGTTGCACGTAGCGCGCCATCAGATCTACTTCTTTTTCATTCAACTCACCACCGGACAAGAAGCCCGGCATACCCCCTGGCGAACCATAACCGATAAATGCCTTCAGGTAGTCCGTGCCTTTGGCTACGGTGAGGTCCGTGGTCAACGGTTTGCCGGTCGCGCCTTTACGCAACACACCGTGGCAACCTGCGCAACGTTCGAAATAGATCTTGTTCGCTTCATGCATTTCCGCAGTAGTCATCTCCGGATGATCAGCATAAGCGTTGTGAATGGCTAGTGGAAATGCAGTCAGTGCGACTAAGACTGCCAGTGTGTTTCTGTAAATCACCTTCATGATTTTCTCCCAAGTTTTATTATCAAATAATCAATTCACCTTGCAACTCCCTTGTAATTCCCTTGCCTACATAAAAAGATTAAAGGCACATCTTTAATTTTTCAGCTAAACAACTGGTACGTTATAAAAAAACATCACAAAAAACTGCCGAAGCAGCACCCGGAAAAAGTCCAAAGTTAATTCTTAAAATCCCTTGGACCCACTTGCGCATAATATTAAGCGCACTAAATATTAAACGGCTACCAACCCATAAGGCAAGTGTTTTTATCAAGTATTTTTTCAGCATTGTTTTTAATAGCATGTCATACCGTTCAATAGGCGAGCTGCAGGTTGACCGGGATGTATGGCTGGTTTACCGCAACCATCCAGGCAAGATGCATTGCGGTCGAATCCCCATGCAAACAATAATCGACGTCAAAAGGGCGTGGCACGATTAAATTACCACACTGAACAGCTGAGCCTGAGCTGGCAGGCGCAGCTGTCAAATCGGGGAGCCGTCAGACCGGATCGCGACTACATCACTTGCTTCAATCCCGGAAATGTCAAACGACAAACGCGCTTCCTGAATGCTATCGCCGTGCCCATAAGCCCGGCGCAATGTAACCAGCATGCCCATTCAGGGATTCCGAGAGCAAGAAAGAAAGGCGAAATTTCGGGTGAAACTCAGTTTGCACTTGCGAATTCATGAAACGCAGTGGCTAGTTGACGTAGATCAAAAATAAGGGATGTTGTTATGCTATATTTCCAAAATAGCGTGTTGTGATGGTTTGGCCGCGGGAGTCGTAAAGATTGCGCGGACCGGGTGTTCGCGAGCCTGGGCCGCGCTGGTTGGCCGTGTACAGGAGTCGCACTGGGCAGGTTGGGTTGCAGGTCCGAGTATCCCAAAAAATGAAGCAAATGAAA
>MGWZ01000063.1 GCA_001801175.1 Gallionellales bacterium RIFCSPLOWO2_02_FULL_57_47
CGTCGATGTTGAATTTTGAACTCATACTAACTTGGTATTTCCCTTCCTGCCCATCAATAGGAACCAGATTTATTGCGTTCGCTGGCCCAGGTATCGTCTGCGCAAGGTTGCCTGGCTGATGATCAGGGATTGCAATGACAATAGAGCGCGTAAACATGACGCGCTCGAGTTGTATGGGATGTTGGATGTTGCTCATATCAGGCGGCTCTAGACTCTATTTCTGAATTACTAGCAAAATGATCAGCAAATTCTGTAACCGTAGTACAAACTGCAGTTACCTGTGAATCACTGCCTGTCCAACGCTGTACCGCAACAGTCTTCGCAGCAACAGACTCATTCACAACCTCAATCTGCAGGCGCGCGCCAGATGCTCGACTCAGTTTAACCATCGTTTCAATGGTCATGTTGGTATCGCCACGAAACACCTTGGAGATATACGCGGCACTAGTGCCAATTTTTTCCGCAAGCTTGGCATAGCTCAAACCTGCCAGTCGAATCTGTTTTTCAAGCTTCATCGCAAAATCCAGTTTTGCTGATTCCACCCAATAGACATCGGTCTTTTTTCTTTCGGCAAGGTAGGTTGCCAGTTTTTTGTTAATCGCCATTTTCATTCTCCTCGATCACGATAAGTTTGTTCTGTTTAACGGCTTCCAAGTATTCATGCTTGAGGCGAATTGCTTTTTTGACATGCTTTTGATCAACGGCTTGCGTCTTCTTGATCAGACCTGTAGTGCAGATAATAAGAAAATCATCTTCTGCCTTGAAATAGAACAGTCGCAACTTGCCTTTGATCAACTCATATATTTTTTCGTTTTTATCTACGCAATGTGACAACACGTCGGGAATATTGGCTAAACCTTCGTGGCTGATTCGTTCCAGCAAAATAAGCAAACCGTCTGCACTTGCTTGATAACTTGCTTCGGGGTTCGTCAAAAACTCCTTTGCCTCGCAAGCAGCCAAGTTACCCACCGCCCCGACTTTGTACTGATTTGAGTGTATTACCAATACTTGCATAGTATTAACCTATAGGTTAATTGTCAATCTCAGTAGAGGGCGGCATTTTGGACAACTCAATACAATCAATACATTATCGACTAATCGGCTTGTAGCGAATCCGCTTCGGCTTCGCACCCTCTTCGCCCAGCCGCTTCTTCTTGTCCGCTTCGTATTCCTGATAGTTGCCATCAAAGAACGTCCACTTGGAATCGCCTTCCGCCGCGAGGATGTGGGTGGCGATGCGGTCGAGGAACCAGCGGTCGTGGGAGATGACCAGCACGCAGCCGGCGAATTCGAGCAGCGCGTCTTCGAGCGCGCGCAGGGTTTCCACGTCGAGGTCGTTGGAGGGTTCGTCGAGCAGCAGCACGTTGCCGCCCGCGATCAGCGTCTGCGCCAGGTGCAGGCGTCCGCGTTCACCACCTGACAACTGGCCGACCATCTTGGCCTGGTCGCCGCCCTTGAAGTTGAAGCGCCCGATGTAGGCGCGCGCCGGGGTCTCGTATTTGCCGACGGTCAGAATTTCGTTGCCGCCGGAGATCGCATCGAACACGGTCTTGCCGTTATCCAGCGAATCGCGCGCCTGGTCGACGTGCGCGATCTTGACGGTGGTGCCGATCTTCACTTCGCCGGAATCCGGTTTTTCTTTTCCGGTGATCAACTTGAACAGCGTGGATTTACCCGCGCCGTTCGGACCGATGATGCCGACGATGGCGCCGGGCGGAACCTTGAAGCTGAAGTCGTCGATCAGCAGGCGGTCGCCATACGCCTTGGATACGTTATTGAATTCGATGACTTCGTTGCCGAGCCGCTCGCCGACCGGGATGAATATTTCCTGCGTCTCGTTGCGTTTCTGGTGTTCCTGCGAATTGAGTTCCTCGAAGCGCGCGATACGCGCCTTGGATTTCGCCTGTCGTCCTTTCGGATTTTGCCGCACCCATTCCAGTTCCTGCTTCATCGACTTGGCGTGAGCGTCGAGCTGCTTCTGCTCGGTCTCCAGCCGCGCGCCTTTCTGCTCCAGCCAGCTCGAGTAGTTGCCCTTCCACGGGATGCCGTGGCCGCGATCGAGCTCAAGGATCCATTCGGCGGCGTTGTCGAGGAAGTAGCGGTCATGGGTGACGGCGACCACGGTGCCGGGGAAGCGCACCAGGAATTGCTCCAGCCATTCCACCGATTCGGCGTCGAGGTGGTTGGTCGGTTCGTCCAGCAACAGCATGTCGGGCTTTTCCAGCAGCAGCTTGCACAGCGCGACGCGGCGCTTCTCGCCGCCGGAGAGGTTCTTGATCACCGCATCCCACTCCGGCAGGCGCAGCGCATCGGCGGCGATCTCCATCTGGTGTTCGGTATCGCTGCCCGATGCGGCGATGATGTTTTCGAGGCGCGCCTGCTCGGCGGCGAGCGCGTCGAAATCGGCATCCGGCTCGGCATAGGCGGCATACACCGCGTCGAGCTTCTTCTGCGCCTGCATCACTTCGCCCAGCGCGGATTCCACTTCCTGGCGCACGGTGAATTCGGGATCGAGCTGCGGTTCCTGCGGCAGGTAGCCGATGCGGATGTTCGGCAGGTGCTGCACCTCGCCTTCGTATTCCTTGTCCGCGCCCGCCATGATGCGCAGCACGGTGGATTTGCCGGAGCCGTTCAGGCCGAGCAGGCCGATCTTCGCGCCGGGGAAGAAACTGAGGGAGATGTCCTTGATGATCTGACGCTTGGGGGGAACGATCTTGCTCACGCGGAGCATCGACATTACATATTGAGCCATGGTGTTTGCTTGATGAATTAAAAAATGGGTGTAAGCTTAACCGATAGCGCCGGAGTTGGGGATATTTGGCAAATCCATTTTCGGCACGGCGCCGCAAGCTGTGTCCGGACGCAGGTAGCGCGCCGACCGGCGTGTGATAAGATGAAATCGCTGTTTTTTTAAACGACCATATCGCAAAACGACAGGAGAAGCCAAATGAAAATCACCATGAAGAAGCTGTTGTCGGAACTCAACAAGGACCTGGAATGGGAATACTCGGCGGCCATCCAGTATACGCAGCATGCCTCCACGATCAACGGCGCGGAATTCGACTCCATCCAGAAAGAGCTGCTGATCCACGCCCAGCAGGAAATGGCGCATGCCGTGATGCTGTCCGACCAGATCGACTTTCTCGGCGGCGTGCCCACGGTGGATGTGGAGAAGCGCGAGATTTCGCCGGACAGCGTGCAAATGCTCAAACAGGATTTAAAGGGCGAGGAGAACGCCATCAAGCGCTACAAGGAGCGCATCGGCCAGGCCGAGGAACTCAAGGAATACGGCTTGCGGCGCGTACTGGAAGACATCCTGATCCAGGAAGAAGAGCACAAGCGCGATCTCGTCAACGCGCTTGCCAAATAGAACAGGCTACTTGTTCAGCAGAGGGGTAAGAAACAGGATGACATTGTCGACAAATTCATCTTCGTGGCCTGCCTCTCTCATTTCCCACTTGATCGTATTGAGAAGTTTCGCTTTTTTATAAATATTCAGTTTATGCTTTGACGCAAAGGTGCGGGTGCGTGCGATCAGGCCGGCGAATTTTTTTTGATATATTTTTGTCGGGATAGCCTTCCCTTTCTGCTGTTCGGGCGGGAATAGCAAATTTATTTCGCGGACAATTTCCTGTGCAAACAAAACCGCGTCTCCAGCGTTGAACCAATCAAGTATCATGTTGTTTCTCCTGGCATGTTTCTTAAACAAAAAATGTATCAACTTGCGATTGCCGAACGTGGTTCACGTTCATTCCGCATTGATACTAAACAGCAATCAATCGGGATCAGTTTAGCAAAAATCATCTGGAAGAGGTTGTGAGATGGGGATATTTGACCGTTTCCGTTCTGCCGGGCAAGCCGCAGAGCGTGACAAAAACAAAGCAGACACATCTGAGCAGGACGCCACACGTTTAATCGAAGAAGGACATGTCCTTGAGGCGCAAGGCCGGGTCGATGAAGCCATGCGGCGTTACCTGGATGCCATCCGGCTGGCCCCGAAACTGGCGCGCGCGCACCTCAATCACGGCAACGCCCTGCTGGCGAAAGGCGACTTGAATGGCGCGCTGGACGCTTTCAGCACCGCGATCCAGCACAAACCGGATTACGCCGGAGCTTATTACAACATGGGCAACGCCCAGTTGAACTATGGAAAGTACAACGATGCGGTGGCGAGCTATCGCCGGGCACTGGAGATCAAACCGGATTATGCCGAGGTGCATTGCGCCCTGGGCGTCGCCCTGAAGGAACTGGGGCAGCTCGATGACGCGGTGACGAGTTACCGCCGTGCGCTGGAGATCAAACCCGATCTCGCTGAGGCGTATACCAACCTGGGAATTATTTTAGAACACCTGTACAACACAGGAATTGCCCTGCTGAACGATGGGAAATTAGATGCTGCGGTCGAGAATTTCCACTGCTTATTGAAGATCGAGCCAAAATTGGCCGATGCGCATTACCATTTGGGCAATGCCCTGAAAAAACTCGGGCAGAATGAAAACGCGGCGGCGAGTTACCATTGCGTGCTGGGGCTAAAGCCCGATCATGCCGAGGCGCACAGCAATCTGGGCGTCGTGTTGCATGATCTCGGACAGTACGATGAGGCGGTGGCAAGTTACCGGCGGGCGCTGGAAATCAAGCCCGATTATGCCGAGGCGCACAGCAATCTTGGCGCTACACTCAAGGAGCAAGGCAAGCTTGCCGAAGCTGCAGCCAGTTATAAACGGGCGCTGGAAATCAAGCCCGTTTTTGCAGAGGCGTATAGCAATCTGGGCGTCGTGTTGTATGACCTCGGGCAGCATAAAGAGGCGGTGGCAAGTTATCGGCGGGCGCTGGAAATCAATCCTGATCTGGCTGTGGCGCATAGTAATCTGGGCTCTGCACTCAAGGAGCAAGGCAAATTTTCCGAAGCCGATGCCAGTTATAAACGGGCGCTGGAGATCGAGCCGGATAACGCAATATTTCGCGTTGCGCAGATGTTTAATTTGCCGATCGCCCCCCAGACGGTAGCGGCTGCTGTTGCTGTTCCGGATGATTTTGATCGATCCCTGAAAAATTTTTCGGATTGGATGCTTGCTGCACGGGGGCAACGCAAACAATTAGTCGAAGCGTTGAGTTTGCAGCCGACTTTTTATCTTGCCTATCGTTACGGCAACCATGTCGCACTCTTGTCACGCTTTGGAGACATGGTGGCGGCAAGTACACTTCAGAACCCGTTCAAACCTGTTGCAAAGCGGGAAAAGCTGCGGCTCGTGGTGGTGTCGAACCATTTTCGCCGCCACTCGGTCTGGGATGTCATCCTTCGGGGCATACTCGTGAACCTTGATCGCACCCGGTTTGAAGTGGTGCTTTACAACACTGGCAATGCGGAAGACGGAGAGACCAACCTTGCCAGGTCTCTGTCAGATGTCTGGAGGGATACCCGCACAGTAGCAGGCTTGAATGGCTGGCTGGATGCAATGGCTGCTGACCAGCCGGATGTAATCTTTTATCCGGAAATCGGGATGGACCAGATGACGTTGCACCTTGCCACCCGCCGTCTGGCCACGCTCCAGGTCGCAAGCTGGGGGCATCCCATCACCACCGGATTGCCGACGATCGACCTGTATTTTTCCGGCGAGTTGCTTGAGCCGCCCGAGGCCGACACGCACTATCGCGAGCGATTGGTGCGCTTGCCGGGCACGGGGTGTTGCACGACCCCGATTGAACTCAAGCCGGAAGAGCTGCCTCAACTGGCAGCGGATCTGGCCTTGCGGCGCGGCCCCCGCTTTGTCATTGCCCAGACCCCCTATAAATTCGACCCTGCCGATGACGCGCTCTTTGCCAGCATCGCCGCCGCTGTGGGTGAATGCACTTTCATTCTGGTCAGCGACCCGCAGTTTCAATGGGCGATGGAGCGTCTGATTGACAGGCTGAGCCGGGCATTTATTGAGCGCAACCTTGACCCTCAAAAATACTTGCTGGTAGTCCAGTGGGTGCCGCGCGAGAAGTTTTACACGCTGCTTGATTTGAGCGATATCTTTCTCGATTGCCTGGCGTTTTCCGGCTATACCACGGCCTGGCAGGCGGTCCAGCGCGGCTTGCCGGTGCTTACGCTGGAAGGCAAATTCATGCGCCAGCGCCTGGCGGCAGGCTTGCTGCGCAAAATCGGCATGACCGATACCATCGCAGCCACCGCCGAGGAATACATGGCGATCGCGGTGAGGCTGGCTGCCGAATGCCGCGATCCGGAACGTCGCGATGCTCGCCGACGCGCACTCAAAGCGGCCGCCCCGCTGGCGGACAACGACGTCAGCGTAGTAAGGGCGTTTGAGCGGAACCTGATTGAAGCGCTGGCTGAAAGGGGACGCCATTTTGAGCCTGAACCCGCCGGGCAACACGCTTCCAGCTTATCAACACCAAGTTAAGGCCTGATATGAACCCAATGACTGATCACGTATGGAAAATGCTTGATGCCGATATGCACCTGCAGACCCTCGATCCGAATTATGCGCCCGAAGGTTTGCTTGAAATGGTGGCCCCGGCTCCAAAACGTGTGCTTGATCTGGGCTGCTTTTGCGGAGGTTCCGGAAGATGGTTGAAGCAGCGTTTCCCCGGCTGCGAAGTCGTTGGCATTGAAATGCTCGACAGGGCCGCAGCAATGGCCGCGCAAGTATACGACCAGGTGATTGTGGGAACATTTGAACAGGTGGATTTTGCAGCGCAAGGTTTGAAGCCAGGCAGCTTTGACGCCATCATCGCCGCAGATGTACTGGAGCATATCTATAATCCATGGCAAGCGCTGCAACGCCTCAAGCCTTTATTGGCGCCGAACGGGGCGATCTACGTCAGCCTGCCCAATGTGCGCAATTTGAATGTGTTGTCCGCGCTGGCTTCGGGCCAATGGCGTTATGAAGGTGCCGGGATACTCGACATCACACACATCCGCTTCTTTACGCTGGCGCAGGCGAGTGAAATGCTAAGCCAGACTGGATGGCTCATCCGCGATGGGCGCATGAACCCGGATCCGCGTTTGATCCCTATGTTCGAGGGAAAAAATCTCGATGAAATAAAGACGGTCAGCATGGGCAAGTTGAAATTGGAAGGCCTTAACAGCATGGATGTTGTGGAACTGATGGCGGTGCAATTCTTTATTCGCGCGGAGGTCGCGCCAATCAAGAATGAGGCATGACAGAAATCAGGGCAGTGGTCCGGCTCTGCGCACTACTGCTTTGCGCAGTTCCTCCAGCAACAACATGCCGATGCCGAACGGGACGATAAACAGCCAGACTTCGACGCCCAGCGGCGCGGTGCCGAACAGCGCATTGCCCCACGGGGTGTAGTCGATCAACATCAGCAGCAGCAGTTCGAAAGCTATCCCGTACCAGATCAGGCGATTGCGGCGGTGGCCGCGACTGAAAATGGACATCGCGGGATGGCGGCACAGGAACACGTTGACTACCTGCATCGCGATGATCGCCGAAAGGCAGGCGGTGGTGGCCTGCAGGTACAAATTGGCGTGGATGCCCGGCACATTGCCATATTGCCAGCCTCCGCCGTGCAGCACGAAGAAAAATGCCGCCATTCCCGCGATCGCCTCCAGCGGCCCGAGGAACAGGTAGGCGCGCAGCAGCATTCCCCAGCTGAGCAGCCGTTCGCTGCGCGGGCGCGGCGGGCGGCGCATGATGCCGGGATCGGGTTTTTCCGCGCCGAGCGCCAGCGCGGGCAGCATGTCGGTGCCGAGATCGACCGCGAGTATCTGGATGATGGTCAGCGGCAGCGGAATCTTGAACAGCACGAAGGCCAGATAGGGCACCATCTCCGGAATGTTCGACGTGAGGATGTAGGTGAGGAACTTGCGCAGGTTGTCGAACACCGCGCGCCCTTCCTCGATTGCGGCGACGATCGTGGCAAAGTGGTCGTCGAGCAGGATGATGTCGGCGGCCTCCTTCGCGACATCGGTGCCGGAGATGCCCATCGCGATGCCGACATCGGCGCACTTCAACGCCGGCGCGTCGTTTACCCCGTCGCCGGTCACTGCGACGATTTCCCCCTTGAGCTGCAGGGCCTGCACGATGCGCATTTTCTGGCCGGCGCCGGTGCGCGCAAATAGCACTCCCGGCTCATCAAGCAGCAACTGCAGATCGGTTTCCGACATGTGGCGCAGCCGGTCGCCGGTCACCGCGACCGGGTTCTGCGCCAGCCCGATCTCGCGCGCCAGCGCGCTGGCGGTTTCAGGATGGTCGCCGGTGATCATGATCACGCGGATGCCGGCGGCATGGCAGCGGCTTACCGCCTCGGGAACACCTTCGCGCGGCGGGTCGAGCAGCCCGATCAGCCCGGTGAAGATCAGTCCGGACTCGTTTGAATGAAGTTCGCGTAGCGATTCGTTTGCTTCCTCTCCCGCATGCGGGATAACCAGCGACTTGGCTGCGGTTGTTTGCAGCCTAGTCGAATGGCTAGTTGTATTACCCAGAGGATTGAGGAGAGGGTGTGCGGCATGGTGCGGCAAGCTGCGCCAGGCGAGAGCGATCACGCGCAGCCCTTGTTCCGTCATCTGCTTATGCGCGCCCAGCAAGCTGCTCCGGCTGGCTTCATCCAGCGGCAGGATTTTGTCTTGCAGCAGTATTGCACTGCACAGCGGCAATACGCTTTCCGGTGCGCCCTTGCAGTACAGCATGTGCCCCTGCGGGGTATCGCAGATCACCGACATGCGCTTGCGCTCGGTGTCGAACGGAATTTCATCAAGGCGCGGGAACACAGAGCCTTCCGGCGGCACGCCTTGCAGCAGAGCCACTTCCATCGGGTCGCCCTGCCATACCGATTGCCCGTTTTGTTCGACGCGGCGCAGGTCATGGCAATGGCGCATGATCGCGAACAGCGGTTCGGCTTCGACCAGCTCGCCGGGAGTCCGCAGCATGCCGGAATAGAACACTTGCCGGATGCTCATCCGGTTTTGCGTCAGCGTGCCGGTCTTGTCGCTGCAAATCACGCTGGCCGCCCCAAGCGTTTCCACGGCGGGCAGGTGGCGCACCAGCGCATTCTTTTTCGCCATGCGCTGAGTCGCCATCGCCAGCGACAGTGTGACGGTGGGCAGTAATCCTTCCGGCACATTGGCGACGATGATGCCGATCGCGAATACCAGGTTTTCCCAGAGCGACAGGCCCGCCAGATGACCGATCAGGAAGAACACCGCGCCGAGCAGCATGGCGAACAGCGCGACCAGCCGGGACAGGCGCACGATTTCTTTTTGCAGCGGCGACAGCGGCTCGCGCGCGGTCTGCGTCAGGCGCGCGATGTTGCCGAATTCGGTGTGCATGCCGGTGGCATACACCATCGCCATTGCCTCGCCCGAGATCAGCGAGGTGCCGGCATGCAGGATGTCATGCCGCAATGCGGGCTGTTCCTCGGGTTCGGCGGATGCATTGCGTGCCATCGGCTTGGATTCGCCGGTGAGGTTGGCGGTGTTGACGCGCACGCCGAACGCTTCGATCAGGCGGCAGTCGGCGGGCACATCGTCGCCCGCCGCGAGCAGCACCACATCGCCCGGCACCAGTTCCGCCGCCGGCAATTGCACCGCTTTTCCGTCGCGCAACGCGGTGGTGTAGCGCGGCAGCAGGTTGCGCAATGCCGCCAGCGCTTTTTCCGCGCGGTATTCCTGCCAGAACGAAAACAGCCCGTTGATCAAAATCACGCCGAGCACGGCATAGCCCAGCATCGCCATGCCCTGGCCCGGGTCTTTCCATTCGGCGACGAAAGCCAGCCCCGCCGCCAGCCAGAGGATCAGCGCGAAGAAGTGGGTGAATTCCTTGAATAACTTTCCAACAAGGGGCAGTTTTCCTGCGAACGGCAGACCGGCGATAAGCGGCTGCGCGGCAATCTCCTCAATCTGGTTTGCGCCGTATCTTGCCAGCCGCTGCACGGCCTCGGCCTGGCTCAGGCCATCCGCCCCGCTGTGCAGATGCACATAGAGTTCCTCGATGGCATGGCGGTGTGGATTCACGATATTTGCTCAGCGAGCGCGTGTCTGGTTAAGATGCAAACGCAAAAAAGCCTGGTGCAGGGGTTCCACGAGCATGGTTTCCTCCGCGAGGTGGAATAGGGGAGGGCACAGCTTACCGCAAAGAGCGCGCAACTATACATAGCGACTAAATCTACTGCGCGACTCCGGGGCGGGGTCGGGCGGTGCTCGCGCTCCTCACATACTGCGGTGTATGCTCCGGGCACTGCGCTCCGGCCTTCCCCGCCCCGAAGCCGCTCGCTACGATTTCTGTCGCTATGTATAAAACACGGGGTCATGCTGGATGAACTATATTTGCGCCCGTCAGGTTGATTCATCCAGTTTTTCCGCAACCCCTTCAAAATCATTTTCCGCCCGGCGGTGTGACACTTGTCGCTCCAGCGCTGCACGCAGAAACGCGCGGATAGAATCGGCAGCCGAGCCGGCTAACGTGCTTTCACGATTCCGGACTTGCGAAAGTGTCCTGTAATTTCGGTTAGGTATACCCACGGTTTTGCCGTGGGTAATATAACTTGCCTGAAACAGCCGCAGTATGGCCCGGAATGGCCTGACTGCATGATGTGCTATGCTCAGCGAGGTTGTTTTGTTGATGGCTTTTGATGAAATTCATACTTTATTTTTTGTTGCTGATCGCTTCGTCCGCGCGGGCCGATCAGCCTGCGGAATGGGCGCTGCTACCCCCCGTAGAGTTGCTGCCATCGAGCATTCGCGCGGCGGGCGGTGCCGGCGCAGGTGCTGGGACGTCCTCCGGCGTACCCCCTGCGGGGGACCCTGATTTTCGTGCCGCGCAGGGTGCGTTTCGCGCCGGAGATGCGGCAAGGCTGGCGCGTTACGCGAAGCGGCTGGAAAAATCACCGCTGGAGGTGTACGTCAGTTACTACCGATTGCGCCTGGATCTTGAAAACGCCGACCCCGGGGCGGTCACGAGTTTTCTTTCCAGGCCGCAAGACACGCCGATGATAGACCGTTTGCGCGGCGAATGGCTGAAACTGCTCGGCAAAAAACAGCAGTGGGAGTTGTTCGACGCGGAATATCCGCGCCTGCTGAACGAAGATACCGAGTTGGCCTGCTATGCCATGCAATCGCGCCGCCGCAGCCAGGAGCAGGCTGCCTTGCGCGAAGCGCGCGGGTTGTGGTTCAGCGGCAAGGATCAACCGGATAGTTGCGCCGTGCTGTTTGAAGCGGCATTGTCCTCCGGCATTATCAGCGAACAGGATGTTTTGCAGCGGCTGCGCCTTGCCCTGGAAGCCGGCAATGTGTCGCTTGCGCAAAATCTTGCCGTGCGTCTGGGCGGCAGCTACGCGGAGTTACCCGCGGCTTTGAAAAACGCGTCGGCCGATCCGGACCGCTACCTGGAAAAACTGGCGCCGGAAAACGCAAATGACAGCCAGCGTACCGTCGTGCTGTTTGCGTTGCACCGCCTGGCAAAGCAATCACCGGAACTGGCCGCAGCGCGCTGGGCAAATATATCGGCCTATTTCCCCGCAACCGAGCAGCAATATTTTTATGGCTGGCTGGCTTATGAGGCGGCGCGCAATCGGGATGGGCATGCGCTGCAATGGTTCAAGGAATCCGCAAACACCCCGCTTAACGAGCTGCAATCGGCATGGCGGGTGCGCGCGGCATTGCGCGCGCAGGATTGGCCCGAAGTATTGGCAAGCATAGACAGGATGGGCGTGCAGCAGCAGCGCGAAGCGGCGTGGCTATACTGGAAGGCGCGTGCCTTGCAGGAATTGGGCAAGCCTGTCGAGGCGAGAAACCTGTTCGTGCTGTTGAGCGGCGAATTCCACTTTTACGGGCAACTGGCAGGCGACGAATTGGCAGATACGCCGGTATTGAGCGAAGCGATGGCGACATACAAACCCGACCAGCATGCTATCGAGGCGATGCTGGAGCTGCCGGGTATTCAGCGCACCCTGGCGTTGTATCGGATGGAGTTATACAGCGACGCGTTGGAGGAATGGCGCTGGGTGCTGCGCAATTTCAATGACCGGCAGTTGCTCACCGCAGCGGAAATCGCGCGGCGCAACAAGATGTATGACCGCGCCATCGGCGCTGCGGACAAGACCGTCAGCGTGCATGATTTCAGCTTGCGCTATCTCGCTCCTTATCGTGATGTGCTGCAGACACACATTCGCGAACAGGGCCTGGAAGAAGCCTGGGTGTATGGGCTGATGCGCCAGGAAAGCCGTTTTGCCAGCAGCGCAAAATCCGATACCGGCGCCGCCGGGCTGATGCAGATCATGCCGGAAACGGCGCGCTGGCTGGCGGGCAAACTGGGATTGAAAAGTTATCGCACCGCGCTGATCCATCAACTTGACACCAACCTGCGCCTCGGTACCTATTACATGAAAACCATACTCTCCCAGTTTGAGGGCAACCCGGTGACGGCTTCGGCGGCATACAATGCCGGACCGCGTCGGGCGGATGAGTGGCGCGGCGACCGGACTCTTGAAGGCGCGATTTACGCCGAGACCATCCCGTTCGAAGAAACACGCGACTATGTGAAAAAAGTGATGAGCAACACCGTGTATTACGCCAGTCAATTCAATGCGCCGCCGCGCTCGCTCAAACAGCGCATGGCTGTCGTTGCGGCCAAACCTTCGGTTAGACAGCAAGCGGCTGCAGATGAAAAGTGAAAGCAAAATCTATTGCGTAGGCGGCGCGGTGCGCGACCGCCTGCTTGGGCTTCCGGTTCAGGATCACGATTGGGTGGTGGTCGGCAGTACGCCGGAAGAAATGATCGATCGGGGCTTCCAGCCGGTGGGCAAGGATTTTCCGGTGTTCCTGCACCCGCAAACCCACGAGGAATACGCGCTGGCGCGCACCGAACGCAAGACCGCGCGCGGCTACAAGGGTTTTGCCGTATACGCCGCGCCCGACGTGACGCTGGAGCAGGACTTGCTGCGCCGCGATTTCACGATCAACGCCATCGCCCAGGAAGTTGATGACAAGCAAGGCGGGGGCAACCTGGTCGACCCTTATAACGGCATCGCCGATTTGCGCGCGGGCATATTGCGCCATGTCAGCGCGGCGTTCAGCGAGGATCCGGTGCGCATTCTGCGCGCGGCGCGGTTTGTGGCGCGCTTCGGCTTCACCATTGCGCCGGAGACCCTGGCGCTGATGCGCGGCATGGTGGCAAACGGTGAAGTGGATGCACTGGTGGCGGAGCGCGTCTGGCAGGAATTGGCGCGCGGCTTGATGGAAAAAAATCCTTCGCGTTTTTTTGAAACGCTGCGCAGCTGTGGCGCGCTGGCGAAAATCCTGCCCGAAGTAGACGCGCTGTTCGGTGTGCCGCAGCCGGAAAAGTATCACCCCGAAATTGATTGCGGAGTGCATACCATGCTGGTGGTGGATGATGCGGCGCAACACGGTTACACACTGGAGGTGCGCTTTGCCGCACTGGCCCATGATCTGGGCAAGGGCTCCACGCCCAGGGATATTTTGCCGCGCCACATCGGGCACGAACTGCGCAGTGTGGAGCTGGTGAAGCAGCTTGCGCAGCGCCTGCGCGTGCCCGCCGATTGCCGCGATCTGGCTTTGCTGGCAGCGCGTTACCACAGCGACATTCACCGAGCGGCTGAATTGCGCGCCGAGACCATCATCAAATTGTTTCAGTCGGCGGATGCCTGGCGCAGGCCGGAGCGCTTCGTCCATTTGTTGCAAGCCTGCGCCGCGGACGCACGCGGGCGCAGCGGACATGAAAATGACGATTACCCTCAGGCCGATTACCTGCTGGAGTTATTGGCCGTTGCACGCGCGCTGGACGCGGGTGAAATTGCCGGGAAATGTGCCGATAACAGCGCAATCGCTGCCGCCGTACAGCAGGCGCGCATCAAGTCAATAGAGGGGTTGGTGCAGGCGCGGAGCAAGGAATAGCCGGGAGATGGCAGGCAGGGAGCCTTGCCTGGATGAAACGGGAATTACTTGCGAGTCGCCGCCAGTCAGCTTGCCTGCTTGCCACTATTCGGGGGCTTGCCGCTGGGTGGCCTCTGAATTGTCCGAAAATCCCTCAGGAGCGATTCTTCAAATTTTTCCAGAGGCTCCGGCTTGCCAAACAGATACCCCTGATAGCGCTTGCATCCGGCATTCTCCAGAAAACCACGTTGCGTCTCTGTCTCCACGCCCTCAGCAATTGCCTCCATGTTCAGATTATTGGCCATGCCGATAATGGTTTGAACGATCAACACATCGGTGGATTCCATGCCGATGCTGCGCACGAAAGATTGATCGACCTTCAATTGGTCGAGCGGCAGTTGCGTCAGGTAAGTCAGCGAAGAATAACCTGTGCCGAAATCGTCAATCGAAAACCGCACACCCAGGTGTCTCAGCGCATGCATCCTGGCAACGGTGTCGGCAACGTCAGCGAGCACCACGCTTTCGCTCAACTCAAGCTTGAGGCGCGAGGGGTTGATGCCTGTTTGTTTGATCAGATTATCCACTTGCGCAACGAAATCGGGTTGGTGGAACTGCCGTGCGCTGACGTTGACCGCAAGCTGCAAATCACGGGTTTGCGGGTTGGTCTCCCAGAGTTTGATTTGTTTACACGCAGTTTCCAGCACCCATTTCCCGATCGGCAGGATAAGCCCGGTCTCTTCCGCCATCGGAATGAATTGACCCGGGAAAATCACGCCCATATCAGGATGTATCCAGCGCAACAGGACCTCGGCGCCAACCGGTTGGATGTGTTCGTCAACCTGCACCTGGAAATACAGGTGCAGTTGCTGTTCTGCAATCGCCCCCCCGAGCGCATGCTCGAATTCGCTTCGCGCCTCAAGTGCACGCTGGGTGTGCGGGTCATACAGGCGCACCGTGTTGCGCCCGGCATTTTTTGCCTGATACATCGCGGCATCGGCGCGCTTGTGGACTTCCTCGATAGTAATCCCCGCGTCGCAAAACACCGTTACACCAATGCTGGCGCTACAGTTGTAGATGAATTGATCAAGTTCATAAGGCTGGCTGAGTGCGCTTGATATCTTTTCGGCGATCCTCAATGCCTGCTCCGAGGCGGATTTTTCGTTCTCGCCCAATTCTCCCAACAGCACCACGAATTCATCGCCGCCCATCCTCGCCAGGGTGTCGGAAGCGCGCACGTTGGCTTTCAACCGCCTCGCAACTTCGATCAGCAGCAGGTCGCCCATCCCGTGGCCTTTGGTGTCGTTCAGCGCCTTGAAGTTGTCCATATCCAGAAACATCAATGCAAGATAATGCCTGGTGCGACTCGACAACGCGATCGCGTGCTCAAGCCGATCGTGAAACAATCGCCGGTTGGGCAATTCGGTGAGAGGGTCGGTATAGGCGAGGTGATAAACAGTCTGGTCGCGCTCATCGGCAAGTCCTTTCGGATTGCGCGCACTTCTGGGGACAGTTTTCAAGAGCAGCAGCGCCTCCAGCAAAAGCACCAGCACGATAAACAGCAGGTTTACCTCAACGGTCCCCTGGACCTGCCTGACATCTCCTGTTTGTGCGGCCGTCACCCTGGCAGCCAGCATCCTGTATTCCTGTTCTGCGGCTCCCGAGACTTCGGCAAGCTGAGCAGCAAATGTTCCTTCAAAGCCGCTCACCATGCGGTCAATCTGTAATGTCGCCGGGCGGTTTTGTGCCAGCGTGTGCCTGGCAAGCGCAACACGGTATTGCATGCCGATGTCCTGATGTAAACCGAGTATCGATTTCAGGCTGGCGGCTTTGCGATCCTCGTGCGCATTCAATGACGAGAAGTGCATGGCTTCAAGTGACTTGCGCGCCTCAGCCTCATGATGCAAGAAATTCCTCAGGTGGACCTTCAAGTCCTGTGCGTCATGACCGCGTATCAGGATGTTTTTCCACTCTTGCACCTGTAGACTGAACGCGGCTTGTGCATGATGTGCCCTGTCGCTCTGTTCCTTTTTTGAGGACAAACCCGCAACGTTGTGATGCAGGGTTGCCTCAAGCTTGTCAATATTGCGATAGAGATCGTACAGGCTGAACAGCAGCACGCAAGGAAGCAAGGCCAGCGCTGCCAGGAAAGCGTATTTTTTACGCCTTATTCCGGAGCTGATGGCAATCCATTTGTCCTTATTCACCTTGTCTCCATAACCATGGTCCCATGCAATCCACTTCCCCGATATTGCCCCAGGCACGCGCCGGTAAAGGCTGAAAACGCAAAACCGGGAATGCTGTCCATTTGCGGCGCAACTTATCAGTACAGTCAATTTGATGTCCATGGAACATAGCGCACTAAATGAATGCTGTATATAAGCCAAATAGACTATGCGGCCGGATATGGATATTGCGAATACTCCGCAAAAACGGCTGGCCGTGTGAATGGAGATTGCTTCATCAGGGCGCTCAGGACAGCCTGAAGCCAGCCTGTTCGCTGGAAGGCAAGTACATGCAGAACAGGTTAATTAGCGTGCTTCCGCACAAACAGCAGAACGGCTTTATAACGATCGTGTCAATTCGCCGCGGATAAAGCCTGATAATGACAATGGGCTTGCCATTCCTGCTGCCTCGCTTGGGACAGGTCTTTTGCCCAGCGCGATCACCTTGAACAGTTCACCCATCTCCGCCGGGCTGGTGAGTTTCTGCAATTGAGCAGAAAGCGGCAGGTAATCGCGCAGGTTTTCCGGCGAGGTGTCCTGCAACAGGTCGGCGATGCCGCACGGATTTATCACGGCATCTGGATTACCTACACTACAATCCAGTCACGTATCGTCATGTTGCTAATGTGGTCGATTGGCCTTACTCGACTTTTCATCACTATGTGAAAGAAGGAATGTATCCGGAGGGTTGGGGTGGCATTGTGGAGACGAATGATGGCGAGAGTTTTGGAGAGTGATCTGGTGCGCAAGCGCACCCTGCTAGGTTAATTCTGACTGATTGATTATTTCGGCGGTACCAATAACCGCCATGGTTCTACATTTAGTGCATCAGCAATTTTCTCGATATTGCCGAGTGCAACATTCCATACACAGCGCTCCACTGCCGAAATGTAAGTTCTGTCTAAATCGCAGCGAAACGCGAGTTCTTCCTGTGAAATTGCATTCTCAAAACGAAGCAGCCGAATGTTATAGGCGAGCGTCCCCCTTAAGGATTTTTCAAACTGGTTGTATTTTGGTTTTGAAACGCGCTTTGGCATAGCGCGCAGAATCTACTAGCGCGGTGTTTGTATCCACGGTGTTTGCTTCGCATATGTATTCCGGATAGAGTGCCATCCCATGCTGTTCAGCTTTTTGGTAAAAAGACTTCCAAGAATGGCGTAGGCAAATTGTCTGGCTTATTTCAGGGAAGAAAAACATGAAACTGAAAACATTAGTTGCAGGTATTGTATTGGTGACTACCGCACCCTTGGCAATGGCAGATTCAGATTTATACGGTGCGCTTGATTTGGGACAAAGCACCATGGCTATGGATTGCAGTCTCTCTGGGGCGATGTCATCACTTGGATTTACCAGCTCAACATGCATGGACAAAGCCACATCTCCCCGTGCCTCCTTGGGCTATCAAATCAATGATAATTTCGCTATTGAGGGTGGATATATCGGTATCGGTAAGTTTGAACGTAAGGCAACTGGAACAAATCTGGGCCGTCCTGTTACTTATACAGAAAGCATGGATGTTTCCGAATTACAGCTTGCCGTTATCCTTTCATCGCCAATAGCTAACAAATTTTCTTGGTTTACAAAGATTGGTTTCGCAAGATGGGACATGAAAAATTCAGGGGAGTTGGTAGTTGCTGGTGCTGTTACCTCGGATACTCTGCCGTCGGCCACAGGTATCGATTTTCTATGGGGCATAGGTATTAGATACAACATCAACGAAGCACTCGCCGTTCGTGTTCAGTATGATCGTCACAATATTGGTGATTCCAATACATCTGAAGCAACGGTCACTATGCCGAGCGTAGGGCTGATATTCAAGTTTTAACCGTAGCACTCTAGCGCGGTAACCATCTGGCATTGCACCGCATAACCACATTTGCGGCGCATGGTCTGTTGGTTATTGCGCCCTGCTTGGGTTACGTGGGCCGCACAGTAGCACTATAGCGAACGCGTCAGGTCTCCACGGGCGAATCCACACAGCGGGCCCGCGATATTTTTGCCCAACGCGATCACCTTGAACAGTTCACCCATCTCCGCCGGGCTGGTGAGTTTTTGCAGCTGCGCAGAAAGCGGCAGGTAATCGCGCAGGTTTTCCGGCGAGGTGTCCTGCAGCAGCTCGGTAATGCCGCAGTTGATCAGGAAGAACGCCTGGCTGGTGTAACCCAGCAGCTCCAGGCCGGCATCAATACCGCATTCGGCGATGCCGGTGAAATTTACATGCGCGGTGATGTCCTGCAAGCCGGGCAGAAAGAACGGGTCGTCATGCGCATGGTGGCGGTAATGGCACATCAGGGTGCCGCTGCTGCGTTGCGGATGATAATACTCGCGCGCGCCGAAGCCGTAATCGATGAACAGCATCGCGCCCTGTTCCAGACAATTTGCCAGGCTATTAACCAGTCCGCACGCGGCGAGGCAGATTTCGCTGACGTAATCGTCCGGAACACTGGCCGCTTCGACAGGCCTGTCCTGAGCCTGTCCTGAGCCTGTCGAAGTGGCGAAGTCGAAGGGCTCAGGACGGGCCTGTTGCGCGGCATGCAGCAAGACCGCATCTCCGATGGCGCGCTCCTGCCAGATGAAGCCGTTTTCGCTCAGTGCGACGCCGCGTTCGGTGATTGCGCCGTCGCGCCAGTGCACCAGATGCACTGGCAATGCATCGAGCACTTCGTTGGCGATGATGGCGCCGCTGAAATTTTCCGGCAATTCGTCCAGCCAATGTACACGGTTCCTCAGGTGCGGCATCCTGTTGTGCAGGGTATCTTGCTGGCGCGCGCGCAAGTCAGCGCTCACCTCAAGGATCGCGTAGCTGTCCGGCAAGTTGCCGGATTTCTCCAGTTCGGCAAGCATATCCGCCGCCAGTTTGCCGCTGCCCGCGCCCAGTTCCAGAATATGCGGCGCACTGGATGCCATGATTTCCGCCGCTTGACGAGCCAGGGTACGCCCGAACAGCGGAGACAGTTCCGGTGCGGTGATGAAGTCGCCCGCCGCGCCGAATTTGTGCGCTCCCGCGGTGTAATAACCCAGTCCGGGCGCGTACAGCGCCAGCTCCATATAGCGCGCAAAGGAAATCCAGCCGCCGTGTGCGGCGATATCGCGCCGGATGAATTCGACCAGGCGTGCGCTGTGACGGGCGGCTTCCGGGCTGGGTGAGGGTAGGGGAGCGGGCATGGTCGGGTATAATTCGCGAAGCAGGCAAGTTTAATGGAGCGCGAGTCTAATGGAACAGGGGATGCAAGGCAAAGTAGTGCTGGTGACAGGCGGGGCGAAGCGTGTCGGCGAGGCGATCTGCCGCCGCCTGCACGCGGCGGGAGCGCAGCTCGCCGTGCATTACCGCAGTTCCGCACAGGAAGCGCTGGCCATGCAGAAGGAGCTGAACAAACTGCGCCCGAAAAGCGCCGCCGTGTTTCAGGCTGACCTGCTCGACCTGGGCGCGTTGCCGCAACTGGTGCACAAGGTCATCAAAAAATTCGGGCGCCTGGACGCACTGGTCAACAACGCTTCCAGCTTCTACGCCACGCCATTGGCGGAAGTGGACGAACTGCAGTGGCATGACTTGCTCGGCACCAATCTGCGCGCACCGCTGTTTCTTGCGCAGGCGGCAGCGGCTGAATTGCGCCGTCAGCATGGTTGTATCGTGAACATCGCGGACATCCACGCCGAACGTCCGTTGCGCGGCCATTTGCTGTACAGCGTTGCCAAGGCCGGGTTGGTCGCACTGACCCGCGGACTGGCACAGGAAATGGCGCCGCAGGTGCGCGTCAACGCCGTTGCACCCGGTGTCATCATATGGCCGGAGGGCGAGGCATGGCTGGACGAGGAACAGCGCCGCAAGATCGTGGCGCACACGCTGCTCAAGCGCGAGGGCGAACCGGAAGATGTTGCCCGCACCGTGCAATTCCTGTTAAACGATTCTCCCTACATTACCGGGCAACTTATTGCGGTCGACGGCGGTCGCAGCATCAACCTTTGAAAGATTCATATGATTGAAAGTATCCAGGAAATTACTGCAGAAGCCGGCGAGGCGGATGCAGTGCAAGGCGCGGGGCGCGCAGCGACCGAGACATATCGAGCGGACAGGCGACCGGGCGAGCACGCCGCAACGCAGCAATGCGCCGCCGCCACCTCTGAGGTGCATTTCGAGCGCCACTCCACCAATTTCAATCGCCTCAAAGGCCGGCTGGAGCACAATGTCGGCAAGGCGATTGCCGATTTCAACATGATTGAAGACGGCGATAGCGTGATGGTATGCCTGAGCGGCGGCAAGGATTCCTATACCTTGCTGGATATTCTGCTCACCCTGCGCAAGCGCGCGCCGATTGATTTTCGCATCGTTGCGATGAATCTCGATCAAAAACAACCGGGCTTTCCTGCCGATGTGCTGCCCAATTATCTGAAGACCGCCGGCGTAGAATTCCATATCGAAAGTCAGGACACCTATTCCATCGTCAAGGAAAAAATTCCCGAGGGCAAGACCACCTGCTCGCTGTGTTCGCGCCTGAGGCGCGGCATTATCTACCGCGTGGCGCATGAACTCGGCGCGAACAAGATCGCGCTGGGGCATCATCGCGACGACATGATCGAAACATTGTTCCTGAACATGTTCTTCGGTGGGAAACTCAAGGCCATGCCGCCCAAACTGGTCACCGACAAGGGTGATCATATCGTGATCCGCCCGCTGGCTTATTGCACCGAAAAGGATATCGCCCGCTATGCGCGCGGCATGGAATTTCCGATCATTCCGTGCAACCTGTGCGGCTCGCAGGAAAACATGCAGCGCAAAACCATCAAGGAAATGCTCAATGCTTGGGAGCTTCAGTATCCGGGACGCAGCCAGACCATTTTTACCGCCATGCAGAACGTCGCGCCCTCACACCTGCTGGATGGCAGCCTGTTCGATTTCAGGAATATTCATTTGGGCGATGTCGTGGCGGAAGGTGACGTGGCATTTGATGACGCCGTGTGAAGCCGGCGTAAGCCCGGCTTGTTTTTACGCAAGGATACCCCGAGCATGGTGGTTTGAATTCTTCCCGCGCACATGTGTAAAACGGGTAGCACAGCCTGTTCGCGACAAGAATGGTCTATGCTATGCTTGCGCTGATTGAATTCGGAAATTTTGTGTGTGGGCTGCAATTTACGCCTGGCCCGGGTCGACATGAATGATCCCTACCCGGGGTCATGGTTTGGTCTGGAGATTTCCTCACAAACTATTGTTATGCGGCGTAATCATTGCGCCAATTTTTGATATATTCCGGTCTGCTCAACAATGAATTTATTTAAGGAGTGAAGTTATGTTAGCACGCAATTTTGTTGCGCTTTCCCTATTGGCCGCCAGCACTTCTGTTCTGGCAGACACCGTCGATATCAATCTGCGCGATAACAGCGTCCAATTGCAGTATGCCGCCTCAGTGGGCCGCGATAGTCTCGGAACATCCGAGTTGCATGCGGGCTTGCTGTATACCGATAAAAATGACCGGTTCGGCGATTTCGGCCTGGTGGTAAAAGAAGCGGCAGGCAGCAGTGATTCAGGAATAACCGCGGGTGTCGGCTTGAAGGGCGTCGTGGCTTCGGTAAACGGCAATGATGCTCTGGCCCTGGCTTTGGGGGGGCAGGTTCACTATTCGCTGCCTGCCGCCCCCCGTCTGGGCATTGCCGGTCAATTGTATTTTTCTCCGAATATTGTCACTTACCGCGATGCCGAGCGCTTTATTGAGGCCGGTGCACGGCTGGAATATGAAGTCATTCCGCAGGCGGTGGTCTATCTCGGTTATCGAAGAATCAGCTTCAGTCTCATCAACAAGCCCGATGTCATACTCGATGTAGGCTTTCATGCGGGTGTCAGAATCGCGTTCTAACCCGCTTCACACCACCGCAATTTTGAAGATCACCTTGCGGATGTTTCCGGCGCCAACCAGCGGCGCATGCGCATCCTCCGGGAAGAAGATGCAGAACGCGCCGGGCGGCACGGCGATCCACGTTGCCGGCACATCGTGGAAGAACTGGATGTCCGTCTTGTAATCGCTCACCGGGTTGCGGCAATCCGCCAGCGCTTTCCAGCCCATCTCGTCGGTTCCTTCCAGCACCAGCTGAATATCGATGTACTTGCGGTGGCATTCCAGCTTTGCCTCGGCGCGAGTACGTGCGGGGACGCTCTCCACTATCGCGAACAAGTCATCGCCGACGATGGGATAGCGTCCCGGCGCGAGCGCCATCAAATCGGTGTTGCGGATGTAGTCGAACACGCGCGGGAACAGCGGATGCAGCGCGGCATAGCGGTCGGCCTGGGAAAGTGCGGAGAGGATCATGGTCGTGTTCCGGCTAGGCAAAAGTTAATATTATTTTCGGCCGGAAAGCATACGGGTCAGTGTGTTATCTCGCAGGATGAAGTGATGATACAACGCCGCCGCCACATGCAGTCCGATGAGGTAATACCCCACGGTGCCGACAGTTTCATGCACCTCCTTGATCTGCTTCGCGAGGTCTTTGTTTTCGCTGATCAGCGCGGGCAGTTGCAGGCCGAAAAACGGAATCGGTTTCCCGGATGCACTGAGCAGCAGCCAGCCCATCAACGGCAAGCCCAACATCAGCGCATAAAGCGCCAGATGCAACAGCTTGGCGGAAAGCTGCTGCCAGTTCGGCGGTTCCGGCTGGATGACGGGAGTGGGGCCGGAAAGGCGCGCCGCCAGCCGCAACCAGACCAGCGCGAACACCAGCATGCCGAGCATGAAGTGCCAAGTCTTTAACACCTCGCGGGGATCGCTGCCTTTTTCGAATAAGTCACGCAGTTCGATGGTTGCATATACAGCGACGAACAATAGGAACATCAGCCAATGGATGCCGATGGTAAGCGAGCCGTATCGGCTCGTCGTGTTTTTCCAGTCCATGGTAAGTCTCCATTCAGAGTTTTGGTTTTGAGCGACAGTAAATCGGGGTTGCAGATATGCTATTGCGGTAGTCCACAACGGCTTCCTGATGATTGGATGTGAATCAGGAATTATGCTGGCAAGCCTTGATGCAGGCAAGCTTAAATAAACCTCGCCACCATCCCCCTTGCCAGTTCACCCTGCAACGGTATCCGTACGCGATGCCCGCTGCCTGGAGCAACTTTCAGTTCTGCGCCTTCGAGGCTGCGCATCTCTTTCAACTCGATAATGCAGTTTCCGGAAGGGTGGATGATTTCCAGTCTGTCGCCGACCTGGAATTTGTTTTTCACGTCGATCTCGGCGATGCCGCCGGCGCAACTGACAATGTCGCCGACATATTGCTGACGGGTGCTTTCGGAGTGGCCGCGCAAGTAGTTCTGTTGTTCGTGGGTGTGGTGGCGTTCGAAAAAGCCGTCGGTATAGCCGCGATTCGCCAGCGCATCCAGCGCGCCGAGCAGTGCGTAGTTGAACGGATTGCCTGCCACCGCATCGTCTATCGCCTGGCGGTACACCTGCGCGGTGCGCGCGACGTAGTAGATGGACTTGGTGCGGCCTTCGACCTTGAGCGAATCCACGCCGATCTTTACCAGCCGTTCGACATGCTCCACGGCGCGCAGATCTTTCGAGTTCATGATGTAGGTGCCGTGTTCGTCTTCCAGCACCGGCATCAGCTCGTCAGGGTGATCGCCGCGCGAGATCAGGTATGCACGGTCGGCCAGCGGGTGGCGCGGCTGGCTGCCGCAATCGGACAGCGCGGATGCGCTCAGCGCCTTGTCGAAGTCGAAATCAATTTTTTGAATATCGCCGGTGCCGTCCTCATTCGCGCTGTCCATCTTGTAATCCCAGCGGCAGGAGTTGGTGCAGGTGCCCTGGTTGGCATCGCGGTGGTTGAAGTAGCCGGACAGCAGGCAGCGGCCGGAATAGGCGATGCACAGCGCGCCGTGGATGAATACTTCCAGTTCGATATCCGGGCATTGCTGGCGGATTTCCTCGATCTCGTCCAGCGACAGTTCGCGCGACAGGATCACGCGCGACAGGCCCAGCGATTGCCAGAACTTCACCGCCGCGTAGTTGACGGTGTTGGCCTGCACCGAGAGGTGGACCGGCGTCTCCGGCCAGCGCTCGCGCACCATCGCGATCAGGCCGGGGTCGGCCATGATAAGCGCGTCCGGTTGCATCGCGATGACCGGCTCCATGTCCGCCATGTAGGTCTTCACCTTGGCGTTGTGCGGCATCAGGTTGCTGGCGACGAACAATTTCTTGCCCAGCGCGTGCGCTTCCCGAATGCCGGTTTGCAGCTCTTCCATCTGGAATTCATTGTTGCGCGCGCGCAAGCTGTAGCGCGGCTGCCCTGCGTACACCGCGTCCGCGCCGAAGGCGTAGGCGGTGCGCATTTTTTCCAGCGTTCCTGCGGGCAGCAAAAGTTCCGGTGCGCGCAACTTGCTCATAACCCCAATCGTTTCCAGATAGCCAGCGTGGGTGCGGCCTGGTTCAGCGTGTAGAAATGCAGCCCCGGCGCGCCGCCCGCGAGCAACTTCTCGCACAGTTGCGCGACGACATCGAGGCCGAAGGCTTGCACCGACTCGTTGTCTTCGCCAAAACCTTCCAGTATCCTGCGCATCCAGCGCGGAATCTCCGCTCCGCAGGCATCGGAAAATCGCGCCAGCTGGGCAAATTTCACGATCGGCATGATGCCCGGCACGATGGGCACGGTGATGCCCAGCTTGCGGCATTCATCGACAAAGTAAAAGTAGCTGTCGGCATTGTAGAAGTACTGCGTGATGGCGGAATCGGCCCCGGCGGCCATCTTGCGCTTGAAGTTGAGAATATCCTCGCGCGCCGATTTGGCCTGCGGATGAAACTCCGGGTAGGCAGCCACTTCGATGTGGAAGTGATCGCCGGTCTGCTCGCGTATGAACGCCACCAGCTCGTTGGCGTATTGAAACTCGCCGAGGCTGCCCATGCCGGAGGGCAGATCGCCGCGCAGCGCGACGATGCGCCGGATGCCCATATCCCTGTAGATATCGAGCATCGCGCGGATGTTTTCGCGCCTGGAGGCCACGCAGGAAATGTGCGGCGCTGCGTTATAACCCTCGGCCTTGATCTGCCGTATGGTTTCAATAGTGCGGTCCTGCGTCGAACCGCCCGCGCCGAATGTCACCGAAAAAAACTCGGGATGCAACGCCGCAAGCTGCTTGCGCACGGCCGCAAGTTTTTCGACACCCTCCGGGGTATGCGGCGGGAAAAATTCAAAACTGAATAGTTGTTTGCTCATGCCGATCTCATTTATTGGTTGGCCTCATCAACTGTGCGGCGGCTGCAGACAGCGCCCAGGAAAATATACTGTACAGCACCGCGCCCAATACGCCGTGCCAGAAACTGTCCACGACAAAACCGCGCAGCACCGAACCCACCGCCCAGAACAACAGTCCATTGATCACGAAGATGAACAATCCCAACGTGATCAGGGTGACGGGCAGCGTGAGCAAGAGCAGCAGCGGGCGTATCAGCGTATTGACCAGTCCCAGAAAAAATGCCGCGATCAGCGCAGCGCCGAAGCCGTCGACATGGATGCCCGGCACAAAATTCGCCACGGCGACCAATGCGAGCGCATTGAGCAGCCAGATTAACAGCAACTCCAATTGCAGACTTATATGCGGTTTCATTTGTGCTTTCCTTTGGCGGGTTTGCCCGCTTTTGCGGCCAGTGCCCGCAATGCCGCGCCATAAGCGGACTGGCACCAGGCGCTCATTTCCGCAGGCGATTCAAGGCTGGATTCCGGCGCAGACCAGTAAGACATTTGCACGGTGCGAGTCTGGCTTTGATAAACGAACGGGCGGCTGCCGGCCCGTTCGAAATGCGTCACGTTACCCGCATCCGTCTTGAAGAACAATTCATCATCTGCGACCAATGCGAACATCAATCCTTCCCGGTACAAACCATAACCGCCAAACATCCTGCGTGCCGATACCGCTGCCCAATCCGCCATGAGCCCCACCACATAATCAACGAATTCATTATGCGTAGAGCTCATGTGCGCAAGGCTTAATATCGATAATGGTTGGCCTTGTAAGGGCCTTCCTTGGGTACGCCGATGTAGGCGGCTTGCTGGTCGGTCAGCGTGCTCAGTTGCGCATTCAGCGTGGTCAGTTGCAGTCGAGCAACTTTTTCGTCCAGATGTTTGGGTAACGTGTATACGCCAATGGGATAGTCCTTGGTGCGGGTAAATAGTTCAATCTGCGCGATGGTCTGGTTGGCGAACGATGAGGACATCACATAGGACGGATGGCCGGTGCCGCAGCCCAGGTTCACCAGGCGGCCTTCGGCCAGTAGCAGGATGCGCTTGCCGTCAGGAAAAATCACATGATCGACCTGCGGCTTGATGTTTTCCCACTTGTATTGCTTGAGCGATGCAACGTCGATTTCGTTGTCGAAGTGTCCGATGTTGCACACGATGGCCTGGTTCTTCATCTTTTTCATATGATCATGAGTGATCACATGGTAGTTGCCGGTGGTCGTGACAAAAATGTCGCCGTGCTCGCACGCGTATTCCATCGTGACCACGCGGTAACCTTCCATCGCCGCCTGTAGCGCACAGATCGGGTCGATCTCGGTGACCCAGACTTGCGCAGACAGCGCGCGCATGGCTTGCGAACAACCTTTGCCCACGTCGCCATAACCGACGATCACGGCAATCTTGCCGGCGATCATCACGTCGGTGGCGCGCTTGATGCCGTCCACCAGCGATTCGCGGCAGCCGTACAGATTGTCGAATTTGGATTTGGTGACGGAATCATTCACGTTGATGGCCGGGAACTTCAGTTCGCCGCGCTCATGCATCTGGTACAGGCGGTGCACGCCGGTGGTGGTTTCCTCGGTCACACCCTTGATTGCGGCCAGGCGTGTGGAATACCATTTTTTGTCCACTTCCAGCTTGGCCTTGATCGAAGCGAACAGGCAGGTCTCTTCTTCCGAGCCGGGATTGTTCAGCAGCGTAGCGTCTTTTTCGGCACGCGCGCCCAGATGCAGCAACAGCGTGGCATCGCCGCCGTCGTCCAGAATCATGTTGGAAAGACCGCCGTCCGCCCATTCAAAAATGCGATGGGTGTAGTCCCAGTACTCGGTCAGTGTTTCGCCTTTGACCGCGAACACCGGCGTGCCGGTCGCGACGATCGCGGCGGCGGCGTGGTCCTGTGTCGAGTAAATGTTGCAGGAAGCCCAGCGCACTTCCGCGCCCAGTGCAACCAGAGTCTCGATCAGCACGCCGGTCTGGATCGTCATGTGCAGCGATCCGGTGATGCGCGCGCCCTTGAGCGGCTGGGTCCTGGAGAATTCCTTGCGGATCGCCATCAGGCCGGGCATTTCGATTTCGGCGATAGCCAGTTCCTTGCGTCCCCATGCGGCCAGGGACATATCGGCGACGATGTAATCGGTGAATTCTTTTGCAGCAGCGTTCATCTTAAACTCCATTCATAAGTGGTTAATGAATGGGTGCAGTTGAAACGTTGAACCACTGGCTCCGAGCCTGACGGGGGGCTGGTTGCCCAGACCCGCTGCAGCACCCCTCGGAGGGCGGGTAAAACATGAATCACGTAGGGCGGGTTACACCCGCCTTTAAAACTTGTGAGGCGGCGGGTGTAACCCGCCCTACGCTTGCTTTCCGGATGGGCTTACAGCCCGGCATCCGCGCGAAGCGCGGCTGCTTTGTCAGTGCTTTCCCACTTGAATTCGGGCTCTTCACGGCCAAAGTGGCCGTAAGCCGCCGTCTTCTGGTAGATCGGGCGCAGCAGGTCGAGCATCTGCACGATGCCTTTCGGGCGCAGGTCAAAATGCTTCTTGATCAACTCCGATATTTTTTCGTCGGAAACCTTGCCGGTACCGTAAGTGGTGACCCAGACGCTGGTGGGTTTCGCCACGCCGATTGCGTAGGAAATCTGGATCAGGCACTTGCTGGCCAGACCGGCGGCGACGATGTTCTTCGCGACGTAACGGCCGGCGTAGGCAGCCGAACGGTCCACCTTGGAAGGATCCTTGCCGGAAAACGCGCCGCCGCCGTGCGGAGCCGCGCCGCCGTAGGTGTCGACGATGATCTTGCGTCCGGTCAGGCCGCAGTCGCCCTGGGGACCGCCGACGACGAAACGCCCGGTGGGGTTGACCAGGTATTTGATGTTGCCCTTCATCAGTTCCTTCGGCAGGATAGGCTTGATGACCTCTTCGATTACGGCGTCGATCGCGGACTGCTTCATCTTCGTGCCGTCGGACATTTCCGGCGCATGCTGGGTGGACAGCACCACGGTATCGATGGAGTGCGGCTTGCCGTCCACATAGCGCACGGTGACCTGCGATTTGGCGTCCGGGCGCAGCCAGGGCAAACGGCCGTCGCGGCGCAATTGCGATTGGCGCTCCACCATGCGGTGCGCCAGATGAATCGGCAGCGGCATCAGCACGTCGGTTTCGTCGCAGGCATAGCCGAACATCAGGCCCTGGTCGCCCGCGCCCTGGCTCATGTCGTCGTCATAAGCCTTGTTTACGCCCTGTGCGATATCCGGGCTCTGCTTGTCGTAGGCCACCAGCACCGCGCAACCCTTGTAGTCGATGCCGTATTCGGTGTTGTCGTAGCCGATGCGCTTGAGAGTGTCGCGCGCCACCTGCTGGTAATCGACATTGGCGGAGGTAGTGATCTCGCCGGCCAGCACGACGAGGCCGGTATTGCACAGTGTCTCGGCGGCAACGCGCGAGTGTTTGTCCTGCGCTAGAATGGCATCGACAATGGCGTCGGAAATCTGGTCTGACACCTTGTCGGGGTGGCCTTCGGATACGGATTCGGAGGTAAACAAATATTCGCTCATGGTTTCCAGTTCAATCTGTCGACAAAATAAAAGGCGCGCATTATACCAAATACCCAGCGTCCGCTGAATAACTTGATCGAAGCACAGAGACGCGGGACTTATTCACGGCTTCTCGGTAACATTGCCTCCTTGAACATGACCTACTTTATCGTTAACTTGATTTTTCGCCTGATCGCGTTGCTGCCGCTACGCACGTTGCACCTGCTCGGCACGCTGGTCGGGCATGCCACGTTTGCCATGTCCAGGGGATATGCCGCACGCACTGAAGAGAACTTGCGCCAGTCGCATCTGGCCACGGATGAAAAGCATTTTGCCGCATTGCTTGAGCAGACCATCAGCGAGGCGGGTAAGGGGATGGTCGAGCTGCCCTGGGTATGGAGCAGGCCGCTGGAACAAGTCTGTGCCACGGTGCAAAGCTGTCAGGGTTGGGAGCATATGGAAGCGGCGCACGCCCGGGGCAAGGGCATCATTTTGCTTACCCCGCACTGGGGCTGTTTTGAAGTGGTCGGGCTCTATATCGGCCAGCGTATGCCGCTGACGTGTTTGTACCGCTCGCCCAGGCAGGACTGGCTGGAGAAAATCATGCGTGCAGGCCGGGAGCGCGGGCTGGCGAAATTGGCAACGGCGGATGTCAGCGGTGTGAGGGTGCTCTACAAGGCGCTCAGGCGAGGCGAGGCGATTGGATTATTGCCCGACCAGGTGCCCAGCCAGGGAGAGGGTGAATGGGTGGATTTCTTTGCGCGCCCGGCATATACGATGACATTGAGCGGGCGGCTGGCTCAATCCAGCGGTGCAACAGTACTGCTGGCCTTTGCTGAACGGCTGCCGCGCGGCGCCGGCTATGCGCTACGCATCGAACCCTTGCCATTGGACTTTTCCAAACCCGTGCCCCCGCAAATAAATGCAGCCCTGGAGCGCGTGATCGCGATTTCTCCGGCCCAGTACCTGTGGAGTTATAACCGCTACAAGATTCCGAGCGGCGCGGTGCTGCCGGAAACAACCAAGGAGCAGCCATGCTAGCGCGATCAGGAGTGTTCCTGTTATGGCTGATGCATTTTCTGCCGTTCCGCGCCATCGTCGCCATCGGCAACGGCCTCGGATTCCTGCTCTATCTGCTGGCTGCCGAACGCCGCAGGGTCGGCACCATCAATCTGAAACTGTGCTTTCCCGAGATGAGCGACGAGGCACGCAAGAAACTGGTGCGCGATCACTTCAAGTTGTTCGGCCGCGGCATCATCGAGCGCAGCATTCTGTGGTGGTCGAGTGCCGGGCGCATCAACAGCCTGATTCGCCTCGAGGGTGTGGAGCACTTTGAAGCGATCAAGGATAAGCCCGCCATCCTGCTTACACCGCACTTTGTCGGCATGGATGTCGGCGGCCAGTGGATCGCGCAGCAAACAAACACGGTGTGCATGTATGCGAACCAGAAAAATCTCTATCTGACCGACTTGCTTCTGAAGAAGCGCGCCCGCTTTCGCAACCAGCGGCTGTATTCGCGCCAGCAGGGATTGCGTCCCATCCTCAAGGGGATGCGCGCAGGCATGCCTTTCATATACCCGCCGGACCAGGATCAGGGGGTCAAGGATGGCGCGTTCATTCCTTTCTTCGGCGTGCCTGCCGCCACGATGTCCTCGGTGCCGCGCATCGCGCAGATGACCGGCGCGAAAGTCGTGCCCTGCATCACGCGCCTGTTGCCGGGCGGCGAGGGTTATGTGCTGACCTTCTATCCCGCCTGGGAGAACTATCCGAGCGGCGACGATCTCGCCGATACGCGGCGCATGAACGAATTCATCGAAGACCGCGTGCGCGAGATGCCGGAGCAGTATTTCTGGCTGCATAAACGCTTCAAGACCAGGCCGGAGGGTGAGGCCAAGTTTTATTAGCTTGTAGCTAGTAGCCTGTAGCTTGTAGCCAACCCCGGTTTTGCTACGAGCTACACGCTACGAGCTACCAGCTCAAGGAGTAAGAATGAAATATAACGACCTGCGCGATTTCATCGCGCAACTGGAAAAAATGGGTGAACTCAAGCGCGTTTCCGCGCCAGTCTCACCGCATCTGGAAATGACGGAAATCTGCGACCGGGTGTTGCGCGCACAAGGCCCGGCAATCCTGTTCGAAAATCCCACCGGGCACAACATCCCCGAAAATAAAATACCGGTCCTGGCCAACCTGTTCGGCACCCCGCGCCGCGTGGCATTGGGCATGGGCGAGGAGAGCACCCAGGCGTTGCGCGAAGTCGGCAAGATGCTCGCCTTCCTGAAAGAGCCGGAGCCGCCCAGGGGGCTGAAGGATGCGTGGGAGAAATGGCCGGTGCTCAAGCAGGTGCTCACGATGCATCCCAGGATTGTTTCCTCCGCGCCGTGCCAGGAAATCGTGTGGGAAGGCGCGGAGGTGGACTTGGGCAAGCTGCCGATCCAGCATTGCTGGCCGGGAGACGTTGCGCCGCTGATCACCTGGGGGCTGGTGGTGACCAGAGGCCCGAACAAGCCGCGCCAGAATCTCGGTATCTACCGCCAGCAGGTGATTGGCCCCAACAAGACCATCATGCGCTGGCTGGCGCATCGCGGCGGCGCGCTGGATTTTCGCGATCACTGCGAGAAAAATCCGGGGCAGCCTTTCCCGGTTGCGGTGGTCATCGGCGCCGATCCTGCAACGATACTCGGCGCGGTCACGCCGGTTCCCGATTCATTGTCCGAATACCAGTTCGCCGGTTTGCTGCGCGGCAGCAAGACCGAACTGGTGAAATGCCTGGGCAGCGACCTGCAAGTGCCGGCCTCCGCCGAGATCGTGCTGGAGGGGGAGATACATCCCGGCGAGACCGCGCTGGAAGGTCCCTATGGAGACCACACCGGCTACTACAACGAGCAGGATAAATTTCCGGTATTCACCATTGGGCGCATTACGATGCGCTCTAACCCGATCTACCACAGCACCTATACCGGCAAGCCTCCCGACGAACCGGCGATGCTGGGTGTGGCGCTGAATGAAGTGTTCGTGCCGCTACTGCAAAAGCAGTTCCCGGAAATCGTGGACTTTTACCTGCCGCCGGAAGGATGCTCGTATCGCATGGCGGTGGTCAGCATCAGGAAGCAATATCCCGGTCACGCCAAGCGCGTGATGTTTGGTATCTGGAGTTTCCTGCGCCAATTCATGTACACCAAGTTCATCATCGTGGTGGACGACGACATCGACGTGCGCGTCTGGAAAGAAGTTATCTGGGCGATTACTACGCGCGTCGATCCGGTGCGCGACACCCTGCTGGTGGAAAACACGCCTATCGATTATCTCGACTTTGCCAGTCCGGTGTCGGGGCTGGGCGGCAAGATGGGGCTGGATGCGACCAACAAATGGCCGGGCGAAACGCAGCGCGAATGGGGCACGCCGATTGTGATGGATGAGGCGGTGAAGCGGAGGGTGGATGAGATGTGGAGCGGGTTGGGGCTGTAGGAGCCTCAGGGTGGGCTCTGCCCGGCCTGTTTTTGCAGGTGCGAATGAATTCGCACCTGCATACCCCTCAACTGCGGTTTTTAGGTTGAACCGACCCCCCTGCTACAGCAAAAAGGTGCGGCTGCGAATTGACTACTTGACGGGAGCGCTTGCGTTTTGCAGCAGCGCCAAGGCTTGGTCTGCATCTTTACGCAAGATGCTTTGCGGATATTGTTTGATGAATTCGGCAAAAGCAGCTTGCGCCTGAGCCTTGTCATCTGAATCTGTCAGTTTCATCGCCCTGGTGAAGACCTCCAGTTCATCGGATCCGATGGTTTGTCCGGAAGTATCATTTTTCCAGTACATGTCTTCAGATGCAATAAATGCACCGCGAACCCCCCCGGTTGCGGTGGTTGCCCCCAACTGTTTCTGGGGTGTCAATGACTCGATCTTGCCCCTGAGCCTGTCCCAGAAACTCAATGCTTTGTCGTTTTTTTCACCCGCATGGAGCGCTTGGGAAAAGAGCGCCAGTCCCAACAATAACAGCATAATTAATTGTTTCATCGCATTTCCTTTTTATCAGCGGCCGGGTGTCAATTGAACGACTGATCTGACAACCCAGCTACAGTGAGTCCGACAGCTTTTATTCCAGTGAGGGCAACAGTTCCAAGGCCAACGCTTTATACTTTATTTTCATCGAGGGATCCAGGCGTTGTGCTTTGACGAAAGCCGCCTTTGCCTTCTTTGTGTCGTTTGCCGCCTTGTATGATTTTGCCAGATTAACCCAAACGTAGGGATCTTCCGGGCTTGCCTGCGTCGCAGCAAGATAAGCCTTTTGTGCCTCGGAATATTTCTCATTGAGCATCAGGACATTGCCGCGATTGTTCAGCGCCGCCGCATTCTTCGGTTCGGAGACAAGAATCTTGTCAAAATATTTCATCGCTTCCTCCCGGTCCCCGATTTTGGCCAGAATAATTCCCATTTGCTGATGCGCTTCCATGTCGTCAGGGTTTTTTTCTATCGCCTGAAGATAACGCCGGGTCTTGGTTCGGGAGCTGATCTTGAGCATCGACATGAAATCACCCGGGAATTTTTTCTCGACATCCCCTGCAGTAACGTCCATGGTTTTAAGTGTGGAGCCGGGCAAGGTGGCTGGCTTGAAGGTGTTCCAGGAGTTGTGAACGTCCAGGATCGCGAGCCCCTTGTCTTTCCATTTGTAGTAATTGGCGGCGCCCAGTTCCCATGCCTTGATGAATGATTTTCCAACGACGGTGACCTCAACCGGAATCCATAACTTGCCTTCGTGGATCACATACATGTCATCCATCGTGTATCCGTCCGGGTCGGCGTTGATGCCGGTCGAGAACATCATGAGTATGTGGTCCGGCACCTCAACCATCAGCGTGGTGATACCCATGCTTTCGAGAGCGCTTGAGTAGAACGTCACCAGGTCGACGCAGTCCCCGGATTTGCGCTCCAGTGTCTCACGCGGATACTGGACATAGTCGACAGTATCCGTTTTTAAAGTGGTCTCCGTCTTTGCAAGGGATATTTGATAAGGATCAATCGGGTTCAAAATATACGTCAGGCCAATGACACCCATGGCATCGAACAATACTGCGGCCAACTGCGATTCGTCCTTGGTTTCGCTGAACTGTGTGGCGATCGAACGCGCGAAGTTGATTATCGGCGCATCTTTGGGCGTTACAAATGAAGCGACGCGATCATGCTCATCCCAAGTCATGCGGTGTTTGTCATAAACCGTGATAGTGGGGTTCTTGTTGAAGGCCACCCGTTTGCCGTCCTGAAAATAGCTTGCCTCTACCATCGCCTGTATCGAGCTGTCTTCAGTGATGGTCAAGATGTTGTTATTGAATACGGCCTTGAGAGTGACTTCTTCACTCTGTTCCGGCAGCAGTTTGTCGATTTTTACCTCGGTCGGAAAATCCATGAAATTGTTCAGCAAGAAGCTTACTTTGATATTTTCCATGGTCTTGTTGGTGTAGTTGGTCAGCTTGATGAGTCCGACCCCGTCTTGCTCGTAGAGTTTGTAGGTGTTGGAAAAGATATCACGCAATTTGACCACTTCAATTTCCAGCGGCGCGGTATTGAATGGCATCGTGGACGCAGTGACCGCGATCTTGTCAGATTCGGTACCATCAGTGCTGCGAGTCGAAATGTAGTAGGTATATTTGGTATCGGGAATGAGCGAATCCTTTACGAATTCCGGCAAAGTCGTTTCTCCAATTTGCGTGTATGTATCCCCGTCTTTCTGGTAAATCAGGTAGGCGCTGAAGTATTGGTTATCCAAGGGTTGCCATTGTATTTTGAGTTGCCATGAGGACGGCGTCACCTGAACGTTTTCCAGAACCGGCGGAACATATTTTTTGGCGGTACCTTTCACAGCCTCGCTCTTCAGACCTACGTATCCGTAATGCGTTTCCCCGGCCACACGGTAATAGTATGTTTTGTCAGCTTCCATTCCCTGGTCGATATATTGGTTGGTGTTGCTGGTGGCAATCTGGACAAACGCAGAGTTTTCACTTTGCGATCTGTAAATTCGATACTGCTTGACGTAGGGTAACAAGGATTCCGCCCAACGCAATTCGATGGCATGCACCGCACCCTGCGCCGCCAGTTGCTCGGGAGTCCAGAGTTTATGAAGTGTGGTAAAGGCCTGTAATCGTTTGTTGCCGCGCTCCGAAATGACGAAGGTAGTATCGCCTGTTGCAGTGATTGCCACCGGCTCGGCAAGCTCACCTGGACCGCTGCCGCCATCGGCGAATGAACGGATGTACTGTCCTTTTTGCGAAAACACCTTGACCCGGTTTGAGTCCAGAACGAATACCTCGTCCTGGGTTGCCATCAGAGACACCGGTTTTGCGAGTATGGCGCTGCCATCCGGCCGCTTGCCAAACACTCCCAGCGGCTCTCCCTTGGCAGAGTAGATGGAGACTACCGAACGCCCTTTGTCCAAGACATAGAGTCCGTTTTGGGGATCAAGGGCAATTGCAACAGGCTCATCCAGCTTGCCCGAAACATCGCTGCGAATTTCTTTCAGGAACACCCCGTCGCCGCTGAATGCCTGCACCCTGCTGTTGCCGCTGTCGGCGACAAAGATGATTCCTGTGCTGGAAATGGCAAAATCCTCGGGGTCATCCAGTTCCCCTTTTCTGCTCCCCCGCGTGCCGATGCTGGCGAGTATATTCCCCGATTCATCCAGCTTTACAATTTTTGACTTCTTCCTGTCCAGCGCCCAGACGGCGCCGCTCCTGTCAACGACAACAGACACAGGGGAAAAATCAGCCACCTTGATTTCGCCGGCTACCTCTCCATTAACGATCTTGACGATTCTGCTGTTCTCGTCACCTGCCTCGATTCCGTAAATTGCTTCCTTGCCATCCCATGCGGTCCTGCTCACCGGCAAAGGAATAGCCTGCTCCCATCGCACCGATGTTCTTGACAGGTGTTTAACAACCGGTTCAATACGCACCGCGGCTTCGACCCGGAATATGTCTGCGACACCCTTGGCGCTGTCGCCAATGATGACCAGCCGATCCTGGTCGGTGGCAAGCCCGGTAATACTTTTAAATTGCGCGCGCCCTTTCCCCCTGGAGCCGAATGAGTACATCTGTTTGCCATTGAAATCATACTTGTGTATGGCAAGCGAGCCCCGCTCCGCCACATAGATACCGTCATGGGCAATGCTGATGGATTGCGGCTTGCCTTCGACCGTCAAATGCTTCAAGTACGCGCCATCAGGACTGTATATTTTGATCAGAGCATCATCTGCATCCAGCACATAGATTTGTCCCAAGGCATCGATCGCAATTTCAGTCGGCTCAAGCAACTTGTACGGGAGTTCCTTTTCCCTGGCGGCATTGTTTTCGGGAGCGCTGTCAATTTCAAGGGTGGCCAGGAAGACACCATTGTTGCCGAACATCTGTATTCTTCCATTGCCGCTGTCGGCAACGTAGATGATGCCATCGTGCGCGGCAATTCCATGTGGTGAGCTGAGCCCATCCCCCTTGCCAAAAAAGCCCCCCTTCTTGGCGCCAAAACTCCCCTTGTATGCACCATGCAAAGCAAACATGGCGACAAGGTTCGTCTCGCTATCAACCACATAGATCACCTCTTCGGAAACAGCAACCGCCTCGGGCTGCTTGAGTACCGGCCCGCCTTTGCTGTCCTTTGCCTGAAGGGCAAACAGCTCCTTTCCATTGTTGTCCACTACGCTGACGGAACCATCCTTCTTTGCGAAATATAAATTACCACCGCTCCAGCCGAGCAGCTTTTTCATCCCGCCGGCGGCGAGCTCCTGCGCAAGCTCAACTTTTGAAAAATCCGAAGCAGACGGGATATCAGCCGCGTCCGCGCGTGCGGCTGCAAACAAGGCCAAGGATAGAATTGTGATAGTGATAATACGCATGTCGAACACCGTCCTTAAAAATAAACTTGAAAAAATGATTTTCAGGAACATACCAATTTTCGCGATAAATATAACACCCTATTTATCCACCCGGTTAAATACACCATCCCAATCCATTGGGGGAGGATTGTTCTTATAGTACTCGCAACGCTCCAGATATATCTGGCTTGGTTTGTCCCCGGGAATCTCATCAAGTATGGAGGCAAAATATTTTTCCGCCTCTTCCCACCTGTGCGCGCGATACAGCGCCAGCGCAGCCGCAAATTTTGCAACCCGATTATCTTCCGGTTCTGACAAAGTTCCAAGCAGCTCATAGACCGTTACCGGGACATGTTTGCCAACCACCCGGATTTTGTCCAGTTCCCTGTATCGATAGGTGTCGCGCGTCAACAGATAGGTGCTCTCACCCAGCAGAAAACTCACCCCGTAATATTTTGCGGTGCCCTCAAGCCGCGATGCCTGGTTTACCGTATCGCCGATCAGCGTGTATTCCATCTTCTTGCCATGACAACCGATGTTCCCGGCCACCACTTCACCGGACAGAGCTCCGCCACGAATTACAAAGGGAACCACACCTTCTTTTTCCCAGTTGACGCCAAGTTGTGCCATCGTCTTTTTCATTTCCAGCATGCAGGCAACGGCAAGTTTTGCGTGATCGGGCTGCGCAAGAGGCGCGCCCCAGTAGACCATGATCCCGTCGCCGATAAACTTGTCCACCGTGCCGTCAAATCGATCGATCACCTGAACCATCGCGGCAAGATACTCGTTCAGCCTGGTCACGACCTCCTGCGGCGAGCGCGTCTCGCTGAACGAGGTAAAGCCCTTGATGTCCGTGAACAGCACCGTCACCTGCTTGTTGTCACCGCCGATCTTCGCTGCATCGGGTTCCTTCTCCAGCCTGGCGACCAGCTTGGCCGACAGATAACTGGAGAACATCGAGCGCATCTCCCTTGCGCTGCGATCCAGCACCAGATACCTGAAACTGCCGCCCGCAGCCAGCGCAATCATCGCTGCAAGCGGCGGGTAGATCATGCTGACCCAATGGCCTTGAAGAAAGAACCAGTAAGACAGCCACACATAGCCTGCCGAGAGCAGAAATACCGCAGGGATTGCGGCATGCAGGCGCAGGCGCATGGTCAGGTAGAAAGCAAGCAATCCCAACACGACTGCAAGCGCCATGTCGAGCAGCGCCTCCAGGCCGGTGCGGCGAATGAAGCGGCCGCTGATGATGCTGTCAGCAACCGCCGCATGCACTTCAACCCCGGGCGTATTGTTGTAAAACGGGGTGACTCTCATGTCATAGATGCCGAGCGCCGTGGCACCCAGAAACAACACCTTGCCTTTGAGCAGCGCGGGGTCAATCCGTCCATTAACGATGTCAGTGAAGGAGTAGCGCGGATAGTTGCCAGGCGGCCCGGCATAGTTGATCCACATCGAATAATTGCCGTCTACCGGGATATGCCTGTCGCCCAGCCTGATCTCAAACAAGCCGGGGATGAATTCTTTTTCACCCAGTGCCGTCATGGCACCCATCAAACCCAGCGATGGCACCAGTTTGCCGTTCTCCTCGATAAGCAGCTTGTTGCGCCGGTTCACGCCATCGTCCTCGGGCAACAGATTGATGTGCCCTATCCCCGCCGCGGCGCTCTCGATCTCGGGGAGGCTGTGCGTGCTGCCTATCACCCGAAGCTGTTTGTCGAAGTCAAAAGGCACTGCCAGCACAACATTGCCGGCCTTCCTGATGGCTGCCGCAAATGAACGGTCGATTGCCGGCGTTTCCTTTTCGGAAAAAAATGCATCGACGAGCAAAACTTTTGCGCCGGCAGCCGAAAGCCGATCGAGAAGGCGCACATATTGACTTCTGGTCCAGGGGAATCGCCCCAGCTCGGCAATACTCTTGTCATCGATTGCGATGATGGCGATGTCAGCGCTGGGCGGAACAGCGCCGCGCAGACTCTTGAACCTCAGGTCGTAAGTCCTGGCTTCAAAAGCCTCCACAAACGAATTCTGGTTGTAGTAAAGCGCGATAACGATGAAGACTGAAAAAAAGGCCAGCAAAAATTCCGCGGCCTTTGAATCCCTTCCGGTGAGTTTTGTTTTCAGAAATGACAGTGCCATATTGTTTTCGCTTCCATAGCCGGACTTGTTAGCCTGGGGTTTCAATCACTCGCTGTTCATGATGACAATAAAGCAGTTTGATGGCAAGCAGGTATTAGCCGGAAAGATTATCAATTGACAAGTGAATCGGGCTGGGCGCAAGGAGGTGCGGACATGTTATTCGAGGCTTAACGTGCGAAGCCGCCAGGCGGCGTTCGGATTCAAACCGTTACAGAAAAAGTTTGCGCACAAATCAGTTGCTGATTGATGGCGGTGAAGTATTGCCAAAGGTGCTGAAGCGCAGCAGGATATTTTGACGCCGGAGTCTGGCACGGCGCATTGCCAGAACAACTGGAGTAACCGGTAAAAGAGCAGGGGAAGCGATGGTTCACGGATGGGCAAACACCCATCCACACCGCGTCATGTGCGGTGTTCGAGCGCGTAAGCGCTCTCCATCCATTTCCTGATGCGGTTGGCATCGCCGATGCGGGTGCGTTTTCCCCAGGAATTGAGCAGCACGATGATCACCGGGCGCTGATTTATTTTTGCCTCCATCACCAGGCAGAGTCCCGCCTCGCTAATAAAGCCGGTTTTGCTCACGCCGATATCCCACGAGGTGCTTCTTACCAGCGGATTGGTATTGCTGAAGCGCAGTTCACGCCCGCCCAGACCATCCACAGAGAGTGTCTCGGCGGTGCTGTACTGCTGGATCAAGGCATAGCCTTGTGCGGCGGAAACCATCTTGACCAGATCGTTTGCGGTAGAAACGTTGTCTCTGCTCAATCCGGTGGGATCGTAAAACCTGGTGTTCTGCATACCCAGTTCAAGCGCCTTGGCATTCATGGCTGCCACCGCCGCGGCGGTGCCTCCCGGATAACTTTGCGCCAGAGCCAGTGCTGCCCGGTTCTCCGAGGCCATCAACGCCATCTTGAGCAACTCGCTGCGGGTGAAAGTCATCCCGATGCTCAACCTTGAGCGCGACCTTTTGCGCGTGCCCGAATCGTCTTCCGCCACGCACACGGCTTCGTCCATGGGCAGTTGTGCATCAAGCACCACCATCGCGGTCATCAGTTTGGTAATGGAGGCTATCGGTGCGACCGTATCAGCATTTTTGTTGAACAGCGGGCGCTGGGTTTCCTCATCAAAAATCAGCGCAATATGGGAACGCACTTGCGGTAACGAAACTTTGCTGATTTTCGGAGCCGGCAATACATTACCAGGCAAGGAATGACTGCGACCGGGTTCGGCTTGTGCAACCTGTGCCGTCAGCGCGCAGCCGAACAGCATCAACATCCAGAGTCTGTTTTCCATCATCCAGTCGCTCACCACTTTGATTTAACGCTGCGAAGCATAACCCATATTCAACATAAATCAACCAACAGGCTGTGCTTGTTCTTCCTGCTTCTGAAGATTCCACATTTGCGCATAAAGTTTGTTCAGGGCCAGCAATTCGCGATGCGAGCCTCGTTCGACGATGCGGCCTTTGTCCATTACCAGTATCTGATCCGCATCCACGACTGTGGACAGGCGATGCGCGATGACCAGAGTAGTGCGGTCTCGCGCGATTGCGCGCAACTCGGCTTGAATCGCTTTTTCCGATTTCGAATCCAGCGCGGAAGTCGCTTCGTCAAAAATCAAAATCGCCGGATTTTTCAAGATGGCGCGCGCGATCGCGACACGCTGCTTCTCGCCGCCGGACAGTTTCAGCCCGCGCTCGCCCACCATGCTCTGATAGCCCAGCGGCAACGACTCGATGAATTCATGGATATGCGCGGCCTGTGCCGCGGCGATGATTTCATCCCGGGTTGCAGCGGGACGGCCATAGGCGATATTGTAATAAATCGTATCGTTGAACAGCACGGTATCCTGCGGCACGATGCCGATCGCCGCGCGCAGGCTGCTTTGTGTCACCGAACGGATATCCTGGCCGTTGATCAGAATGCGCCCCTGCTGCACATCATAGAAACGGAACAGCAGCCGCGACAGCGTCGACTTTCCCGCGCCGCTTGGGCCGACCACCGCCACGGTATGTCCTTCCGGAATCGCAAAGTCCACATCAAACAGAATCTGCCGGTCCAGTGCATAGCCGAAACTGACCTGCTCAAACTTTACTTCAGCTTTTCCGACCTGCAATAGCCTCGCATATGGCGCATCGGCGATTTCACGATGCTCATGCAGCAGGCTGAACATTTTCTCCATGTCGGCAAGGGCGTGGCGGATTTCGCGATACACGAAACCGAGAAAATGCAGCGGCATGTACAGCTGGATCATGAACACGTTGACCAGCACCAGATCCCCCATGGTCATCGTCCCTTTTACCACCTCATCGGCGGCCAGCAGCATCAGCGCGGTGATGCCGATGGCGACGATGAAGCTCTGTCCGGCGTTCAGGTATGCCAGCGAGGTGGTGTTGCGCACCGCCGCGATCTCCCAGTGCTGCATATTCTCGTTATAGCGCCGTGCTTCGTATTGTTCATTGCCGAAGTATTTCACCGTCTCGTAATTCAGCAGGCTGTCGATCGCGCGGCTGTTCGCCTTGGAATCAAGTTCGTTCATCGAGCGGCGCACCACCATGCGCCACTCGGTGACGAACAGCGTGAACGCGATGTAAACCAGCAGCGTGATAAAGGTGATCGCGGCAAACCAGATGCTGTACTTGCTGAACAGGATCGCGGCCACCAGGCCGATCTCCAGCAAAGTGGGCAGGATATTGAACAGCATGAAATTCAGCAGAAAGCCAATCCCGCGCGTGCCGCGTTCGATGTCGCGCGACACCCCGCCGGTCTGCCGGTCGAGATGGAAACGCAGGCTCAGGCTGTGCAGATGCTCGAATACCTGCAGCGCGACGCGCCGGATCGCGCGCTGCGTTACCTTGGCGAACACCGCATCGCGCAATTCGCCGAACAGCGTGCTGAACAGGCGCAGCACCCCGTAGCCGACAACCAGAAACACCGGCACCGCCAATACTGCATGGGGCTTGTCCAGCGCGTCGATGATTTCCTTGAGCACCAGCGGGACGGACACATTGGCGAGTTTGGAAAGCACCAGCAGACTCAGCGCGATAAACACGCGCCACTTGAATTCCAGCAGATACGGCAGCAGAGAGCGTATCGTCTGCCAATCGGCACGGTTTTCTTTATTTAAAGTTGAAATCGGGGGGGGGGACATAATCGAGGGTAACAGTGAACGGCGGGAATTATAGCCGAGTTAATTGCCCTTACCGTGATGCGGCGATGCTGATTTGACTGGATTATATTTTAGCGTGTTGCCTCACGTAAAAAGCTGAGTGAAACCTGATTCGTTGCCTCACCTTTAGTTGACTTTGGTGGAGTGAATGTTCTACCCTGCGCCTAACCAAAATTTTTAACCAAACGGTTGAATCACAAAAATGGACCAGAGTACTGAGCAGATCGTCCTGGAGGCGGCTGCGGCACAGTTCGCCGCCAAGGGCTTTGGCGGCGCCCGGGTGGAGGAAATCGCCGCAGCGGCCGGGGTCAACAAGGCGACGCTTTACTACCAGGTTGGCGACAAGGCGGCGCTCTATGGCCGGGTGCTGAACGATATGTTGAGCCGGACAGCCGACCGGATTTGCACAGCCGTGGCTGCAGAACAAGACCCGGAGCAGATGGTGCGCGCCTATTTGCGCGAGTTCGCCGCCAGCGCGCAGGAGCTGCACCACCTCGCCCCGATCATGATGCGCGAGGTTGCCGGGGGTGGCGCCTATCTGCCCGACAGCGCCCTGCAGCAGATGGGGCGCATCGTCAACGCGCTGGACCATGCAGTGCGCGCGGGGAGCGCCTCCGGCGTGTTCCGTAGCGTGAACCCCTTCATCGCCCACATGCTGGTGGTGGGTAGCCTCAGCTTCTTCAATGCGGGCGCCCCGATACGGGCACGTATCGCCGCCAGCCAGGGGCTTGCCTTCCAGCCGGAAGTGGATATGGAGCACGACGAGATGACCGGACAACTCAGCGCGCTGCTGCTTGGTGCACTCAAAAACGCATAAAACCTAAAGGAGAACGTAAACCATGTCCACTTGGCTCCACCGCACCGAACAGGGTTTCGAAAAATTCGGCCATCTTATCTACCGTCGCCGCTGGCTGGCCATTGCCGCGATGCTGCTGTTTGCGGCGGGATTCCTGTCGCAGTTGCCCAAGGCCACCATCGACACTTCGACCGAGGGATTCCTGCAAGCCGACGATCCGATCCTGCTCACCTACAACGCTTTCCGCGAGCAGTTCGGTCGCGACGAGCTGATGCTGATCGCCGTCACGCGCCCCGAGGGGGTGTTCGAACCGGCGTTCCTGGACAAACTGCGCGACTTCCATCGCGAACTGGAGAGCGGGTTGCCCCATATTGACGACATCACCAGCCTGGTGAACGCGCGTAACACGCGCGGCGCCGAGGGGGAACTGATCGTCGAGGACCTGCTGGAGCATTGGCCGGAGACGCCGGAGCAGTTGGCCGTGATCAAGCAGCGCGCCCTGGAAAATCCCGTTTATCGCAACATGCTCCTGTCCGAGGATGCCACCATCACCACGGTGGTGGTGAAGACCAATGCCTACAGCGATGAAGGTACTGGCGATGCACTGGCCGGTTTCGACGAACCGGCGACCGATGCCAAACCGGTGCAGCGTCGTTTCCTCAGCGATGCCGAAAACAGCGCGGTGGTGCGCAAGGCCGCCGAGATCGCCGCGCATTATCAGGGCGCCGACTTCCATATTCAGATGGCGGGCGCCCCGGTCTTCAACGATGTGCTCAAGACCGCGATGCAGGAGAACATCCGCCGCTTCATGGGCATGGCGATGCTGATCATCGGAGCGCTGCTGTTCCTGATGTTCCGCCGCGTCTCCGGAGTGGTGCTGCCACTGGGCGTGGTGGTGCTGTCGCTGCTCTCGACCGTTGGCCTGATGGCGGCCACCGGCACCGCCATCAAGCTGCCCACCCAGATACTCCCCTCGTTTCTGCTGGCTGTCGGGGTGGGCGCCACGGTCCATCTGCTCGCCATCTTCTACCGCCACTACCAGAAGGTGCACGACAAGGAGGAGGCTATCGCTTATACGCTGGGCCACTCCGGTCTGGCGATTGTGATGACCAGCCTCACTACCGCCGCCGGTCTTGCCTCCTTCGCTGGCACGCCGGTGGCGCCCATCTCCGATCTCGGCTACTTCGCCTCCGCAGGCGTACTTATCGCACTGGTCTTCAGTTTGATCCTGTTGCCGGCCTTGCTTGCCGTCATGCCACTCAAGAGCATCAGCACGGCAGGTGCCGCGACACGCCATGCACGCATGGATCGATTCCTGCTGGCGGTGGCCGATTTCGCGGTGAACCGTTACCGCCTCATCCTCGCGGTCAGTGCCGCCATTTTTGTGTTCGGCCTGGCGGGCGTGATGCAGGTGCGCTTCTCCCACATGCCGCTCCATTGGCTGCATAAAAACGAGCCGCTACGCCAGGCCACCAGCTATATCGATGAGAAGATGAAAGGGAGCAGCACTGTCGAGGTGATCGTCAAGACCGGACGCGAGAACGGTCTCTACGAACCGGCGATCCTCAACGGTCTGGAACAAATGCGCACGGAAATGGAGGCGATCCGGCAGGGCGAATTGTTTGTCGGCAAGACCACATCGGTGGCCGACATCCTCAAGGAGACCAACCGCGCTCTCAACGAAAACCGTCCCGAAGCCTATACGTTGCCCCAGAAGCGCGACCTGATCGCACAGGAGTTCCTGCTGTTCGAAAATTCAGGCTCCGATGATCTGGAGGACTTCGTCGATTCGGGCTTTACCCAGGCGCGCTTCACCGCCAAGACGCCGTGGCTCGATTCGCTGGTCTATCCGCCATTCATCCGCACCATCGAGGAGAAGGCGCGGGCCATCTTCGGCGACAATGCAGACATCACCATTACCGGTACCGCCGCGCTGTTCGGCCGCACCTTCGCCGCATCAATCGAGAGCACGGCGCGCAGCTATCTGTGGGCCTTTGCCATCATCACCGTGATGATGATCACCCTCATGGGCAACCTGCGCATGGGGCTGGTCAGCATGATCCCCAACCTCTTGCCCATCTTCCTCACCATCGGGCTGATGGGCTGGCTCGGCATCCCGCTCGACATGTTCACCATGCTGATCGGCTCAATCGCCATCGGCCTGGCGGTGGACGACACCATCCACTTCATGCACAACTACCGCCGCTATCACCACAGCAGCGGCGACGTGCGGCACGCGGTAGAGCAGACCCTGCTCGGCGCGGGGCGAGCCATGCTGGTGACATCGATCGTGCTATCCACCGGTTTCTTCATCTACATGTTCTCCAACCTGAGCAACCTGTTCGCTTTCGGCTTGCTCACCGGTTTCACCATCATCACCGCGCTGGTGGCCGACTTCCTGCTCACCCCGGCGCTGATGGCCGCCATGAGTTCGCGCATGGTGAGCGCGGAAGAAGATCATCGTTATGAAGATGCCGAAGACGAATCCAACGCCGCCTGAAAGGATCCACCATGAACTACAAATATTATTTTTGCGCCACACTCCTGCTTGCCGCCTTTGCCTCGGCCCCCGTTGCCGCCGCCGACCTGAGCGGGCGCGAGATCATGCAGCGTGTCGATGACCGCGACGACGGCGATAACGGCAGCTCCGAGATGGAGATGGCGCTTATCGACAAGAGCGGCCACGAGCGTTCGCGCAAGATCCGCTCCTTCAACAAGGACAAGGGCGAGGACAAGCTGCGCATCATGTTTTTTCTCGAACCCGCCGACGTTAAGGACACCGGCTTTCTAACTTACGACTACGACGACCCCAGGAAGGATGACGATCAGTGGCTCTACCTGCCGGCCCTGCGCAAGACCAAGCGCATCGCCTCCAGCGACAAGAGCGGCAGCTTCATGGGTTCCGACTTCAACTATGCCGACATGACGCGCAAGGATCTTGATGCCTACGACTTCAAGATACTCAAGGAGGAAGAGGTGCGTGGTGCGAAAACATGGGTGATCGAAGCGGTTCCCAAGACACGCGAAGAGATCGAAGAGACCGGCTACACCAAATCGGTGGTGTTCGTGCGCCAGGACAATTACGTCGTCGCGCGCGCCGTGCACTGGGAAAAGGAAGGTGGACGCCTCAAGTACATGGACGCCACAAAGATCGAAAAGATCGACGGCATCTGGACCGTCACCGAAAACTCCATGACCACCAAACAGAGCAACGAGACGCTGCACAAGACCGTGCTGCGCTTCTCCAACGTCAAATACAACCAGAATCTCGCCGAGGATATGTTTACGGTGAGGCGGTTGGAGAAGGGGCTGTAGGAGCCGCGCGCCGCTTTAGGCGCTTACATGCCATGTATTCAAGGTTACTTAACACATTAGCGCTTGCCGCCACTTCATTATTATGGTGCGGAATATCCTGCGCAGAATCCTCACTCGATCAAGCGCTCGAAGGGTTCGATGAACCTGCACCATCATCAACCGCGTCCATCAATGACGCGCTGGAAGGTTTCGATGATTTTGCGGTTACACCTGCGAAAAACGAAACCCGGCAGAAGGCCGATGCGCCGTGGCGCTTCTCCGGCGCAACCACGCTCTCGACGACCTGGAACTACGCCCATGACGCCCCCGCGCCGGGGGAGAGCGACCATCGTGGGCTGTCGCGGTTGCGCGGCAAGCTCAGTCTCGAATTGGATGGCCAGTTGAACGAAACATGGCGCGCGCACTTGAGCGGCTACACCTTTTACGACGCGGCCTATGCGCTCAAGGGCCGCGATGGATACACCAACGAATTCATCGGCTCGATGGAGAGCGAGGCGGAGCTGGGCGAGGCATTCGTCCAGGGGCGGCTGCACAGTTCGCTCGATCTAAAGCTGGGGCGGCAGATCGTGGTGTGGGGCAAGTCCGATTCGCTGCGCGTTACCGATGTGATCAATCCGCTCGATAACCGGGAGCCGGGGATGGTCGATATCGAGGATCTGCGCTTGCCCCTGACCATGGCACGCGCCGATCTCTATCTCGGCGACTGGGGCCTCACCGCACTCGCGATTCCCGAGATCCGCTTCAACAAAAATCCGGCCTGGGGCTCCGATTTCTATCCCACGGCAATGCTCTCACCGAAGGAGATCACGCCGGAAGACGGCGGCGGCAATACCGAGTACGCCTTCGCCGCGAACGGACTCTTCAGCGGCTGGGATCTCTCGCTCTACTGGGCAAAGCTGTACGATGACTCGCCACATGCCGTGGTGGTGAACGGTCTGCCACAATTGCAGCACAGCCGCCTTACCATGGCCGGATTTGCCGTCAATGTGGCGCTGGGTAACTGGCTGGTGAAGAGCGAAGCGGCACGTTTCAGCGGCGTTCAATATACCGGCGCAACTTCCGCGTACGCACGCAGCGATATCATGCTCGGTGCCGATTACAGCGGATTTGCCGACACCACTCTTACACTGGAAGCGGTCAATCGCCGCATCGGCGATTACGACATTGCACTGAACAATGCCGGAATCCCCGAGAAGGAGTGGCAAACGGCAGTTCGCTACCAGGGCGATTTCCTTCATGCGCGCCTCCACCTTATCGTGCTCGCCTCGGCCTTTGGCAAAAGGTTCGACGAAGGGGGTTTCACCCGCCTTTCTGCAGCCTACGACCTTGCCGACGCTACGACCATTACCGCCGGGGTCATCAGTTATCAGTCTGGAGAGAAATTTCCCTTCGATGCCATTGCCGACAATGACCGGATCTTTGTCGATCTGAAATACAGTTTTTAAACCTGGGAAAAGGTGCGCAGCAGAGAACACAGAGGATGAAGCTTGCAGTACAGCAGGTGGCTAATGGCATATTTATACTTTGTGCATGATGGTAATGGATCGCGGTGCTGTAGAGTCCGGTCATACCCAGTCTTTGGGCACCAAAAACTCCTCATATAGCTCTGCTTCAGCCGTGCCTTTTTCGGGATGCCAGTCATAGCGCCATTTCACCAGCGGCGGCATCGAGAGCAGAATGGATTCGGTGCGGCCGCTGGATTGCAGGCCGAAGATGGTGCCGCGGTCGATTACCAGGTTGAATTCGACATAGCGGCCGCGCCGGTAGAGTTGAAAATCGCGCTCGCGCTCGCCATAGGGTATGTCTTTGCGGCGTTCCAGGATAGGCACGTAGGCGGACAGGAAATGATCGCCGACGCTTTGCTGGATCGCAAATGCGGTGGCGAAATCCGGTTCGCTCAGATCGTCGAAAAAGATACCGCCGATGCCGCGCGGTTCGCTGCGATGTTTGAGATAAAAATATTCGTCGCACCACTTCTTGAATTTGGGATGCAGGTCGTCGCCGAACGGCATCAGCGCATTCTTGCAGGTTTGGTGGAAATGCACCGCGTCTTCCTCGAAACCGTAATAGGGCGTCAAGTCCATACCGCCGCCGAACCAGAACACCGGCGGTTCGCCCTCTTTCATTGCCACGAACATGCGCACATTCATATGCGTGGTGGGCGCGTAGGGGTTGCGCGGATGCAGCACCAGCGACACGCCCATCGCTTCCCAGCGGCGGCCCGCCAGTTCCGGGCGGTGCGCCGTCGCGGATGGCGGCATCCTGTCGCCCTTCACATGCGAAAACGCCACGCCGCCGCGTTCCAGCACGTTGCCTTCCTCGAGGATGCAGCTTCTGCCTGTCCCGAGCGTGGTCGAGGGGCCGCCACCGCCTTCCGGTCGGTCCCAGCTGTCACGGCGGAATTTCCTGCCGTCCACCTGCTCCAGCCGTTCGACGATGAGTTCTTGCAGTTTGACAAGGTATTCCCTGACGGCTGCGGAATCGAAGTTGCTCATGTTTCCCCCTGTTTAACTGCGGATAATTTGGCCATCCACCCATGCGCGGATCGTGGAAGGCTTTTTGCGCTTGCCCACGCGCCCCGGCAACACCCACACCTTGCGTCCGAGCATACGCCGGCACTCGGCGTAAGTCCTGGCGGGGCGCTGCCCGCTGCGATTGGCGCTGGTGGAAACCAGCGCGCTGTTCACGCCCCGGCAGAGCAGCGCAGCTTGTGGATGTGCGGTTAACCGCACCGCCAGGGTGCCATGTGAGCCGCGCAGCCAGCGCGGTGTTGAATGATGGGCCGGCATGAGGTAAGTGATCGCTTGCGCTCCATCGCTCTTCAATCTTGCCTGTTCTTCAGGCGTGAGCGGTTGCAGATAACGCGCCACTTGCTTGTAACCCGCTGCAATCAGGATCAGCCCTTTGTGCTGCGGGCGTTGCTTGAGCTTGAGCAGGCGCAGCACGGCAGTGCGGTTGTCAGGGTCGCAGCCCAGTCCGTAGCAGGATTCGGTGGGGTAGGCGATCAGGCCGCCGCGCCTGAGGTGTGCGGCAATGCGGCGATACGATGTGCTATTGCGGAACAACTACTTCCTGTGAACAGCAATCGCGCGCCAGCCGATGTCGCGCCGCATCTGGCATCCGTCGAAATGAATGCGGTCGGCGAGTTCATAGGCGTGTTTCTGCGCAGCTTTCACCATCGTGCCGAGTGCGACGACGCACAGCACGCGTCCGCCGCTGGTGACTACGTTGCCGTCATGCAAGGCAGTACCGGCATGGAACACATGCGCGTCTTCCAGTTCTTTTGCCCGTGGCCCAGGCAGCCCGCTGATGACATCGCCCTTGCGCGGAGCATCCGGATAATTCGCCGCCGCCAGCACCACGCCCAGTGCGGTGCGCCGGTCCCATTCCGCTTCTATCTGGTCGAGCGTGCCGTTGATGGCATGTTCGACGATCACTGAAAAATCGCTTTTCAGGCGCAGCATGATAGGCTGGGTTTCCGGGTCGCCCATGCGGCAGTTGAATTCCAGCACCTTGATGCCGCCCTGCGGGTCGATCATCAGCCCGGCGTACAGAAAACCGGTGTAGGTAATGCCTTCGCTTTCCATGCCGCGCACTGTCGGCCCGATCACTTCGCGCAGCACGCGCGCATGGATATCCGGGGTGACCACCGGGGCGGGCGAATACGCGCCCATGCCGCCGGTGTTGGGGCCGTTGTCGCCGTCCAGCAGGCGTTTGTGATCCTGGCTGGTCGCCATCGGCAAAACATTTTTTCCGTCGACCATGACGATGAAACTGGCTTCCTCCCCAGCCAAAAATTCTTCGATCACCACGCGCGCACCGTCCCTTCGGCCAGGCTCAGGACTGGCATCGCCCGGCTTGTTATCGGACAGCATCATGTCGATCGCAGCGAACGCCTCGTCCTTGCTCATCGCAACGACCACACCCTTGCCCGCGGCAAGTCCGTCAGCCTTGATGACGATGGGCGCACCGTGCTTTTCGACATAGGCGCGCGCGGCGGCGATGTCGCTGAAGGTCTCGAAGAATGCGGTGGGAATGTTGTGCCGCACCATGAAACGCTTGGCGAAATCCTTGGAGGATTCCAGCTGTGCGGCGGCCCTGGTAGGCCCGAAGATTTTCAGCCCTGCGGCACGGAAGGCATCGACCACGCCCGCCGCCAGCGGCGCTTCCGGGCCGACCACGGTGAGTTCGATGTTTTCGCGCTTGACGAATTCGATCAGGTCGGGAATGGCGGTGATGGCAAAATTTTCCACGCCATCTTCCAGCGCCGTTCCGGCATTGCCCGGCGCGACATACACTTTCTGCACCCTGGCGCCTTGCGCCAGACGCCACGCCAGCGCGTGTTCGCGGCCACCACTTCCTATTACCAGAATTTTCATATCTACCTCGAAGATCAGCCGTAGGTCGGGCTTTGCCCGACATGGTGGGCAGAGCCCACCCTACATGTTTAATGTCTGAAGTGGCGGAAGCCGGTAAACACCATCGCCAACCCATGCTCATCGGCTGCCGCGATGACTTCCTCATCGCGCATCGAACCGCCCGGCTGGATCACGGCTTTTGCGCCTGCCGCCGCCAGCACGTCGATGCCGTCGCGGAACGGGAAGAAGGCATCTGATGACACCACGGAACCTGTCAGGCTCAGCCCGGCGTTCTGCGCCTTGATGCTGGCAATGCGCGTGCTGTCCACGCGGCTCATCTGACCCGCTCCCACGCCCAGTGTCTGGCCGTTCTTGCAGAACACGATGGCATTGGACTTTACATACTTCGCGACGCGCCAGGCGAACAGCAGGTCTTGCAGTTGTTCCTTGCTTGGCTGTGCCTTGGTCGCCACCTTGAGCTGAGCTGCCTGCACGTTCAGCGTATCCGGCGACTGTACCAGCAGTCCGCCGCTGACGCGCTTGAAGTCGAACTGGTTATGAGCGTTGGACAACGGCACGGTGAGCACGCGCACGTTCTGTTTTGCCGCGGTGACCTTGAGCGCTGCCTCGGAGGCGCTCGGCGCGATGATGAGTTCGACGAACTGGTTGGCGGTGATCTGCGTCGCGCTGTCGGCATCCAGTTCGCGGTTGAAGGCGATGATGCCGCCGAACGCCGAAGTGGTGTCGGTCGCGTAGGCCAGTTTGTAGGCGTTGAGCGGAGTGTCGGCGATCGCCACGCCGCAGGGGTTGGCGTGCTTGACGATGACACAGGCGGGTTGATCGAAGGTCTTGACCAGTTCCCATGCGGCATCGGCATCGCCTATGTTGTTGTAGGACAGTTCCTTGCCCTGCAGCTGGGTGTAGTCGGCAATGCCGCCCGCCACCGGGTTGAGGTCGCGGTAGAACGCCGCGCTTTGATGAGGGTTCTCGCCGTAACGCATCTCCTGCACCTTGGCGAAATTGAAATTGATCTGCGCCGGGAACGCGCTCTTGGTGCCGTCCGCATCGATCGCGGTGAGATAGTTGCTGATCGCGCTGTCGTAGGCAGCGGTATGCGAAAACGCCTTCTTCGCCAGATCGAAACGCGTGGCGTCGGAGACGGCTCCGTCATTGGTCTGCATTTCGGCCAGCACCGAAGTGTAGTCGGACGGGTCGGTGACGATGGCAACGTGGCCGTGGTTCTTTGCCGCCGCGCGCACCATGGTCGGGCCGCCGATGTCGATGTTTTCGATGGCATCCTCCAGCGTGCAACCCGGCTTGGCGACGGTCTCCGCAAACGGGTACAGATTTACCACCACCAGGTCGATCGTCGGAATGTTGTGTTTTTTGAGCGTTGCAACATGCTCCGGCAGATCGCGCCGCGCCAGGATGCCCGCGTGTACCTTGGGTTGCAGGGTCTTCACGCGTCCGTCCAGCATCTCCGGAAAGCCGGTGTAATCCGCCACTTCGGTGACAGGGATGCCGTTTTCGGCGAACAGCCTGGCGGTGCCGCCGGTGGAGAGGATTTTTACGCCGAGCTGGTGCAGTCCCTGCGCGAATTCGAGAACGCCGGATTTATCCGACACGCTGATGAGTGCCTGTTTGATTGTTGCCATGATGGTTCCAAGTAAAAAAGTCGTTAGTTGTTAGTCATTAGTTGTTAGTTGGGGTTGTGCGCTTCGTGGTTTAACTGGCGACTAACGTCTAACGACTGGTTTTGGAATCACGCGATTCCGTGCTGCAGCATTTTCTTGCGCAGGGTGTTGCGGTTGATGCCCAGCATTTCCGAAGCGCGCGTCTGGTTGCCGTCCACATGTTCCAGCACCATTTCGAGCAACGGTTTTTCAACGCAAGCCATCACCATGCCATACATGTCGCAGCACGGTTTTTCGCCGTCCAGATCCTTGAAATATTCCTTGAGCGCCTTGCGCACGTAGCGTGCCAGGTCATTTTCGTTGATCAAGCAATCACTCATGCAGCCAATTCCCCAAGGTAATGCAGTCGCGTTCCGCGCTGCGCCTGTTCCGAAAAAAACTCGTCCACTGCCGCCAACTGCCCGGCAGTGCTTTCCAATTGATTCATGCGGTGGCGGAAATGCGCCGAACCGGCCAGCCCTTTGGTGTACCAGCCGATGTGCTTGCGCGCCACGCGCAACCCGGTGTGCTCACCATAAAATTCGTACAGCTCATGCACATGCGCCAGCAGCACGCGGTGGATTTCGCCGACTTCCGGCGCAGGAAGATGCTCGCCGGTTTTCAGAAAATGCCCGATCTCGCGGAACAGCCACGGGCGGCCTTGCGCTGCGCGACCTATCATCACCGCATCCGCGCCGGTTTGATCCAGCACGAATTTGGCTTTTTCGGGCGTCGTGATGTCGCCATTGGCGATGATGGGTATGCTCACGCTGGCCTTCACCGCCGCGATGGTGTCGTACTCCGCATCGCCGGTGTAGGCGCAGGCGCGGGTGCGGCCATGAATTGCCAGCGCCTGGACACCGGACGTTTCGGCAATTCGGGCGATGCGTATCGCGTTGCGATTCTGTCTGTCCCATCCGGTGCGGATCTTGAGAGTGACCGGGACATTCACCGCGCTGACCACCGCTTCCAGCAGCCGGGCTACCAGCGGCTCGTTCCGCAACAGCGCGGAACCTGCCATCACGTTGCAGATTTTTTTTGCGGGACAACCCATGTTGATGTCGATGATTTGCGCACCGCGATCCACGTTGTGTTTCGCGGCCAGAGCCAGCATTTTTGCATCGGCGCCGACGATCTGAACCGAGACCGGATCGGCCTCGCCTTGATGGTCGGCGCGACGCATGGTTTTTTCCGAGCCATACAACAACGAATTGGACGCCACCATTTCGCTCACCGCCATGCCCGCGCCCATGCGCCTGCATAACATGCGGAAAGGCCGGTCCGTCACCCCCGCCATGGGGGCAACAATCATATTGTTTTTCAGTTGATAGGGGCCGATACGCATGTTGGTTTTCCGCGAGGGGGGTGGGATTATAAATGAAACCGGGTGGCATGTTATGATTCTGCTGCATGAATTTTGATATCGTGATTGCCGCTGGTTGACAGGCGCGTGCCTGCTCGGTTGCCGCCCTGATTTGCCCCTGGCTGCTGCCGGGTTTCATGCACAATCCGGGGTTGAATGCCGCCCGTCATATCGACCGGACAGTATCTGCTGGTACAAGCAGCCTTTTAATAAACAATAGAGAATATTTTCATGAAAAAACTGCCTGCCCTGATTTTGTTTACCCTGCTTTCTTCAGCTCATGCCGGAGAAGCTGAAATTCGCCAGTCGATGCAAAGCAAATTTCCGAACATCGGCAAACTCGAGCACATCGTTAAAACACCATACGCTGAGCTGTATGAGATTGTCATTGACGGCCAGCTTTTGTACACCGATGAAAAAGGGCAATATCTGTTCGATGGCAGCATAATCGAGACGAAAAGCCGCCTAAACCTGAGCGATGAACGGCGGCGCAAATTATTTGCGATCAATTTTGACAAGCTGCAGCTCGGCCTTGCGGTGAAAAAAGTAAAGGGCAATGGCAAGCGCAGGATGGCCTATTTTACCGATCCCAACTGCAGCTTCTGCAAGCGTCTGGAAAAAGAACTGGCCAAGGTAAGCGATGTCACACTATACGTGTATCTGTATCCGATTTTCCCGAACTCAAGTGAAACCGTGCGCAACGTGCTCTGTGCAAAAGACCCGGTCAAAGCGTGGGATGACTTGATGTTGAACAGCATCGCCCCAGCCGGCGCGAATTGCGAAACATCAACCGACAAGGTGCTGGCCCTGGGTAAGGAACTTCGCGTCAACGGCACGCCGAACCTGATTTTTGGCAACGGGACCCAATCCCCGGGTTATTTGCCGGCGGAAGAAATTGAAAAAAATTTGAACGATACAAACTAATAGGACTCATCATGGATCGCACAGCAAACATTTCCCAGGATTTGCTTACCAAGGCCATCAATGAATCGCACGATGGCATTATTATCGCCGATGCGCAGCAGCAGGGTTTCCCCCTGGTTTATGCCAACCATGGATTTGAGAATTTGACCGGCTATTCCGCTGACGAAGTCATCGGCAAGAGCTATCACTTCCTTCAGGGGGGCGATGTTGGGCAGCCGGAAGCGGCGGCAATAAATGCTGCGATTGCCAGCAACGAGAGTTGCGTTGTTACGTTGCGCAACTATCGCAAGGACGGGTCAATGTTCTGGAATGAGACCAGCATTTCTCCGATGCATAACGCCGAATCCGCCCCCACCCATTTCATCGCTATCCAGAAAGATGTGACGGCCAGAATTTTGCTGGAACAACAGATGGGCCGCGTCGATCCGCTGGTCGGGATCAGCAACCGCCACCATTTCGACCAGCGATTCACCGATGCGCTGGTCTTTGCCAAGCGCGCCCACAGCGGGATGTCGGTATTGATAATTGAACCGGATCTCTTCAGCCAGTTCATTCAGCGCTATGGGCAGTCGGCGGGTGACGAGTGTCTGCGCAGCGTGGGCGATTGCATCGCAAAGTTGTTTGTGCGCACGTCGGATTGCGTGGCGCGATACGAAGGCGGGGAGTTTGCCGTCGTGTCTTTGTCCTTTGGCGCCGGTGCATTGCGCCAGCACACCCAGAAGCTTTGCGAGCAGGTGCACATGCTGAACATCCCGCACAGCGATTCGCCGCTGGGAGTGGTCACCGTCAGTGTTGGCGGGGTTCATTGCATGCCGACTCGGGAAACCACGGAGGAAATGCTTATCGGGCTGGCCAATTCAAAATTACAGGCCGCCAAGCGCAGCGGATGCAACAGCGCGCTCATTATCGGGTAAGAATTACCGCCGGCCGGATGTTTGCCGCTACTGGCCAAGCGCCGGTTCCGCGCCCTTGGGAAACAACACCCACATCTGGCCGCTCTGCTTCATGCGTCCCGCCTGATTTCCGGCCTGTTCACCGAAACCCCAGAAGAAATCGCCGCGTACCGCACCCCTGATCGCACCGCCGGTATCCTGTGCCAGCATCAGGCGGTTCAGCGGCTCGACCGTGTTCGGATAAGTGGTGGCGAGGAACACCGGCGCGCCAAGCGGGATGGTGCGCGCATCGACAGCCAGGCTGTATTCATTGGTCAGAGGCACACCCAAAGCACCCAGCGGAGCGGGGAGTTCATTGGGCAATTCGCGGAAAAACACATAGCTGGGGTTAAATTCCAGCAGGCTGTCCAGTTTTTCTGGATTTTTTTGCGCCCACAGCTTGATGTTCTGCATCGAGGATTCCTCGAGTTTGAACGCGCCCATTTCGACCAGCTTCTTGCCGATGGAAGTGTAAGGGTGGCCGTTCTGCTCGGCATAACCGACTTTCACCAGGCTGCCGTCCGGCAATTCGATGCGTCCCGATCCCTGGATTTGCAGGAAGAACAAATCGACCGCGTTGTCCACCCAGAATAATTCGCGCCCCTGCAGCGGGGCTTTGCCGTTATCGATCTCGCTGCGCTTGTAATAAGGCACGATGCGATTGCCTTGCAACCGTCCGCGCAAACGCAAATCCTTCAGTTGCGGATACACATCGCCCAGATCGATGGCCAGCAAATCATCCGGAGCAGCATACAGCGGATAGCGAAAGCGGGCTGTTTTAACCCGGCTGCCGGCAAGCTTGGGCTCATAGTAACCGGTGATCAATCCCTGCGAAGAACCATCCGGATTGAATACCTGATAGGGGGTAAAACCCTCCTCAAAAAATGCGCGCAGCGAGTTGTTGTCCGGCTGTGTCAGCTCATAGGCGCGCGCGCATATCGACTGCCAGCCCGGCTTGTTCTTCAGCGCGCTGCAGCTTTGCCAAAAGGCCGCCCAGGTTTGCCGCAAGTCTATCGTTTGCCAATCCGGCAACATCTCCCACTTGCTTACCGCAAACGGCGTGTAGGGCGCAGTGTCGGCAGTCGCCAGCACGACGGGCGGCTTGGGCGGCGCGGTGCAGGCGGCAAGAAAGACCAGAAGCAGGGGCGCCGCGCGCCGTGCCCATGAAAAACGGGGAAAAAGGGAAAAATGATTAATGTAAAACACGTGGCACACTCAGGACGAATTGCGGAATTTCGACTTCAAATTCGGAGCCATCCTCGGCCTGCATCCGGTAACTGCCGCGCATCGTGCCGACCTGCGTGGTCAGCACCGTGCCGCTGGTGTACTCAAAACCCTGGTTCGGCTTGAGCAATGGCTGTTCTCCCACCACGCCTTGACCGCGCACTTCCTGCACGTGGTTATGGGCATCGGTAATGACCCAATGGCGGCTGATGAGCCTGGCTGGCACGCTACCGGTGTTGGTGATGGTGATGGTGTATGAAAAAACGAATCGGTTGCCCGATTCATCGGATTGCTCCGGCAGGTAATTTACCTGCGTTTGTATATCGATGCCATGTGGATCTATTTTTTCCATGCGTGGCATTTGAACCGATTTTGCCTTATGTCGCAAGAGCTTCGCTGCACTTTTATGCTAATCTGCGCGGGAATTTTCCAAACAAATATAAACATGAACGGTTATTTGAAGCGCATCCTGAACGCCCGCGTCTACGACGTGGCGGTTGAAACGCCACTGGAGGCGGCGCCCAATTTGTCGGCGCGCATCGGCAATACCGTGTTGCTCAAACGCGAGGACATGCAGCCGGTGTTCTCCTTCAAGCTGCGCGGAGCGTACAACAAAATGGCGCAGCTTACGCCGGAACAGCTCAAGCGGGGGGTGATCGCCGCCTCGGCGGGAAATCACGCGCAGGGCGTGGCGCTCTCGGCGCAAAAACTGGGCTGCAAGGCAGTCATTGTCATGCCCACCACCACCCCGCATATCAAGATACAGGCAGTGGCCGGCCGTGGCGCGAAAGTGGTGCTGCACGGCGATTCGTATTCCGATGCCTACCAGCATGCGCTGGAGTTGGAGCAACAAAGCCGGATGACTTTCGTGCATCCGTATGACGACCCCGACGTGATTGCAGGTCAGGGTACCATCGGCATGGAAATCCTGCGCCAGCACACCCGTCCGATCCACGCGATTTTCGTCGCCATCGGCGGCGGCGGGCTGATTTCCGGCGTAGCGGCTTACGTCAAGCAACTGCGGCCCGATATCAGGATCATCGGCGTGCAACCGGTCGATTCCGATGCCATGTATCGCTCGCTGAAAGCCAAACGGCGCGTCACGCTCGACCATGTCGGGCTGTTTGCCGACGGCGTGGCAGTCAAGCAGGTCGGGCAGGAAACCTTCCGCCTGTGCCGCAAGCTGGTCGATGAAATCATCCTGGTGGATACCGATACCGCCTGCGCCGCGCTCAAGGATGTTTTCGAAGACACGCGCTCGATACTGGAACCGGCGGGTGCGCTGTCCATCGCCGGTGCCAAGCTGTATGCCGCCCGCGAAAAGCTCAAGGGCGAAACGCTGGTTGCCATCGCCAGCGGCGCGAACATGAATTTCGACCGGCTGCGTTTCGTCGCTGAACGCGCCGATATCGGCGAGAAACGCGAGGCGATCCTCGCGGTCACGATTCCGGAAACGCCGGGCAGCTTCCGCAAATTCTGCGCGCTGCTGGGCAAGCGCAACATCACCGAATTCAACTATCGCTACGCCGACCCGAAACTGGCGCATGTCTTCGTCGGTATCCAGGTGCGCGATCAACTGGAAACTGCCGAGCTGGTGAACAAGTTGCAGCACAATAAATTGGCCACGCTGGATCTTTCCGACAACGAAATGGCCAAGCTGCACCTGCGCCATCTGGTCGGCGGCCACGCGCCGGAAGTGAAGGACGAAATCATGTTCCGCTTCGAGTTCCCAGAACGCCCCGGCGCGCTGATGAATTTCCTCAACAGCATGAGCCACAACTGGAACATCAGCCTGTTCCACTACCGCAATCACGGCGCGGACTACGGCCGCGTGCTGGTCGGCATGCAGGTGCCGCACCACGACAAGAAAGCGCTGAAAACCTTCCTCGATACCCTCGGCTACCGCTACTGGGACGAGAGCGGCAACCCGGCGTACCGGCTGTTTCTGGGCTGACCTATGCCGCTATCGCTCAAGCAGGTCATCCGCAAGAGCACGCTATCCCGGCGCGAGCATCTTCCCGCTAGCGTTCGCGCCGCTCACAGCGCGTCCATCACCGAACGTCTGATGCAGTTGCCGGAGTACCGGCAAGCCGAAGCCGTGCTGGGCTACATGAACTTCGGCGCGGAATTCGCCAGCGAGTTGTGGGTCGAGCGGGTGTTGGCCGAAGGCAAACGGCTGGCGCTACCCAAGGTGAACCACCACACTAACCAGCTTGACCTGTATTGGGTGGACGATCCGGAGAACCAGCTGGCGGCGGGATTGTGGGGAATACGCGAGCCGGTCGTGGAACGCTGCGAGCGGCTGAATGGCCTAAATGAGGTAGAATTCGTCCTGCTGCCGGGTGTGGCATTTGCCCGCGACGGCGCGCGGTTGGGTTATGGCAGGGGTTTTTACGATAAGCTGCTGATGAAACAACTAGCCATTCGACCAAGCGAGCAAACAGCACTCGCCAAGCCTGTCCTGAGTGAAGTCGAAGGATCGCTGGTTATGTCAAACATGACTCAACGCCCCGTACTGGCAGCAGCAGCGTTTTCGCTGCAAATCGTCGAATTTATTCCGCAGGAAGCAACAGATGTAAAAGTCGAGTGGATTATTACCGAGCAGGAAACAATAGCTTGTTCTGTAAATGATTAACGTTGCGATAACGAGAGAGTAAAGACATGGCAACCTTACCCGATAACGACCCGCAAGAAACCCGAGAGTGGCTGGATGCGCTTGAGTCCGTGCTGGAAAACGAAGGCGCGGAGCGTGCGCATTTCCTGCTCGATCAGTTGATCGACAAGGCGCGCAGCGCCGGTGCGGGCGTGCCGTTCAGCGCGACCACACCCTATTGCAACACCATCCCGCCGGAGAAAGAGCAGCGCTCCGCCGGCAACCATGAACTGGAACACCGCATTCGCGCCGTTACGCGCTGGAATGCGATGGCGCTGGTGCTGAATGCCAACCGCGACTCTTCCGAGCTGGGCGGGCACATCGCCACCTTTGCCTCGGCGGCGACTTTATATGACGTGGCGTTCAATCATTTTTTCCATGGCGTAACCGAAGACCACGGCGGCGACCTGGTGTATTTTCAGGGGCATTCCTCGCCCGGCAT
>MGWZ01000064.1 GCA_001801175.1 Gallionellales bacterium RIFCSPLOWO2_02_FULL_57_47
AATATTAAAAAGCTGTTTCTTGAGAGCCTGTCGAAGGGCGGTTCGCTTAACCCGTTGATCTGATTAACCCCTCCATTCATGGTTCGACAGGATCACCACGAACAGAGGACTTGATCAGAGCTTCCCTAATGGACTATCTGGGATAAATGTGCTTCACACCGCTTCACAGCTTAACGCATGACATACCCGGCAAGCTGAAATCTACGGCCGGCGCAAGACTCTTCTCACCAGAAACCTGTACACCCCACCCCACCATGGCGTGGTGGATTTGACACTTGCCCGCCAGGCCAGCAGCTCGTCCAGCGCCCGTTCCGGCGTGGTGAACTTGCCCGTGGCCCGGCTTACATAAGTGGAATACAGAATCAGCACGCCCGCCACCAATTCATCAAGCGCCAACTGGCGCGTACGGCGCGCGACAGGCAGCATATCTTTGGTCAAACCCCAGCCCGCATAAAATGGCTGCCCATAGCAGACCACTTTCTTGCCGCGCAGCAGCGCCTCGAACCCGGTCAGCGAAGTCAGCGTGTGAACCTCATCCACCATCAGTAAAAGCTCTCCCATGCTGATGTCCACCAGCACTTCGTCGCACCAGCGCGCGACATCGGCTTCGCCCAAACCCTTGCGGCGCAGTCCGGCTACCACATCGGGGTGGGGCTTGTAGATCAAATACGCCCCCGGATTGGCCGCACGCACCGCACGCAACAAATCGAGATTGCGGCAAATACCCGGCGCACCATACGCCAGCGAAGCATCTGATTCCACCTGCCCGGGCACCAGAATCACCCGCCGCAATGCACCCCCGTCCCCGCCCTCATGTGAAGGGCGATTCTCGGGCCGTTGCCAGCCTGACGATCCCACGTTGTACTTCGTCAACCCATCCGCCACCAGGCGTTCCCGCAGAGATTGCGCGCGGGCAAGCAATTTTTCATCAAAACGGGTGTCCTGCAGGATCAGTTCCAGGTCCGATGGGCGCGTCGCATCGTAATAGATACCACTCTGATCCATCACCCACGACAAGGGGCGCACCAGATCCGCTCCCAGCCCGACCGAACGGATGAAGCCATCCTCCAATTGCACAACCGTTGTTCCATCTGCTGGCGGCGCATATTCATTCCGTCCCCATACTACCTGCATTGCTCCGCCCGGAACCTGATCCCTACGACGAACGAATCGGACGCAACTGCCCTGAAAAAAACTGCGGACGATAGCCCTCTTGTAAAACGAAAAACCCGTTGCATAAACAGTTGCGGGAAACCGCATGCGCATCCGCCGCTGCAATCCCATCCATGCAATTAACTGCTCCACCGTGCAGCGCTTGCCAGTTTCCGGATCGAGATAACGGGGGTATTCCACCAGTGCCGCATGCGCCAGATTCTCCAGCGATACCGGCTTGCGCCGGCCCGGCGCAGGCAACTCATCGTGAGTAAGCCCCCAACCGGCATAGAACGGCATACCAAAAGTGCGCACCTGCTTGCCCCACAGCAACCCCTCGAAACCGATCTGGGAAGTGACCGCGTAGATGGCTTCGGCATGCTCAATCAACGAAGCCGGATGCGCATCTTCACCCAGCATCCTCACGCGCGGATTACGTGCCAGCGCCACAAGATCGAAATGCCCCTGCTTGCGCCCGGACATCACCTCGGGATGCACCTTGAGCAACACCATGCAGCCGGGATGTTCCGCCAGGGCCGCAGCCAACATGCGCTGAAAGCTCGACTCATCAGACAGCCCGTAACGGATCGAGGCATCGCCCCGCGTCTGATCGGCCACCAGCACATAGCGCGCCGGCAACTCACCCTCATATTCCCGCGCATGGTTGTATTTGGATACCCGAACCGCCCGCCAGTCCGCAATCAGCGCACGAGCGCGGGATTGCTGCGCCTCCGTATGGATAGCAGCGATCGACGACTCAAGACGTGAAGGCGCTGTGGCATCGTAATAGATACCCGAATCATCTACCACGATGGAAAGTGGGGGCTCCTGGTTTCCCAGGCCCACCGAGCGAAGAAAACCATCCTCCAGACGCAGCAAACTTAACCCATGCTGATCAGCAAACCTCGAAGCTGCTGTGGCGCTGGCCTTGCGCCCCCACGCAATCACCCCGCCACAGGAGGCCGGATCCCGAACTGCCCGGCGATGCACCACCGGCACTCCGAGCAAATCAGCCAATCCAGGCAAGTGAGCCACTGCACGTGAAGTTGCGATCAGCGGAGCTTTATTCTGTCCGGCAAAAGTGGTTTGTTCCTGCAAAGTTTCTTCATCCGCAAATTCAATCAATTGGTTTCGAACACAACCGGCCCGCATCCAACAAGAAGGTCAAATATTATTCCCAATCAGATCGCTCCAGTTAACCGCGCTCTTTCCATGAACCACAAAAAATGGATTGAGCGTGGAAGAGGGATCGGCATAAGAAAGCGGCTCTCCGGTCAATTGAGTCACCCCTCCGCCTGCCTGCTCCACAACGCACTGCGCAGCAGCGGTATCCCACAACGAGGTCAGGCCCAGCCTCGGATAGACATCGGCGCTACCTTCCGCCACCAGACAGAACTTCAGCGAACTACCCATCGAGATCAACTCATGCGTACCCAGTCGCTGCAACAACGCAGCCAGAGAATCTCCCGCGTGAGAACGGCTTCCGACGACGCGCCATGACGATTTTTCCGTGTGCGTGGCGACATGGATTGATGTACGTTTGCCATCCGCCCCCACCCTGGATGCCCCCAAACCCTCTGCTGCCAAATAGGCCACATCAAGCACTGGCGCATAGACAACGCCCAGCACAGGACGGCCACCTTCGATCAACGCAATGTTGACGGTAAATTCGCCATTGCGCTTGATAAACTCCTTGGTGCCATCCAGCGGATCGACCAGCCAATAACTTCCTGAACCATCCACACCGTGGAAGTCTCCCACCGCCTCCTCGGAAAGGATAGGCAATGCCGGCTGCAGGCCGGCCAAACGTGCTGTGATGACCGAATGTGCTGCCGCATCTGCCTCGGTCAAAGGTGATTTGTCCTCCTTTTCCTGTACAGAAAAATCCCGTGCATAAACATCCATGACCGCTGCGCCCGCCTCCCGCGCAATCGACTCAATCTCTTCCAGCAAACTTCTGGCTACGCTCACCATCAATTCCCACCGTTTCCAAGAATGCCCCGCTCACGCAACATCGCGATCACTTGTGCCGCAGATTCATCCAAAGATAAACTGCCCGTTTCCACCACCAACTCCGGGTCTTCCGGATCCTCATACGGCGATGAAATGCCCGTGAAGTCTTTTATTTCACCAGCGCGTGCACGTTTGTAGAGTCCTTTTACATCCCGCTCTTCGCATACTTTCAGCGGGCAACGGCAATAAATTTCGAGAAATTCACCGTGCGGCACCAGCGAACGAACCTTCTCGCGGTCTGATCGAAAAGGAGAGATGAAAGCGGTGAGCGCAATGACCCCCGCTTCCAGAAACAGTTTGCCCATCTCGCCCACGCGGCGGATATTTTCGACGCGGTCTTTGGCAGAAAACCCCAGGTCTGAACAAAGGCCGTGCCGCACGTTATCGCCGTCAAATACAAAAGTGCGGCAACCCATTTGATAAAGTTGCTCCTCCACAGCATGTGCCAGGGATGATTTTCCGGCACCGGACAGGCCGGTGAACCACAGCATCGCACTGCGATGGCCATTCATTGCCTCGCGGCGTCCACGGGTCACCGTCGCATGATGCCAGACGACGTTGCTCGATTTTTTTTGTTCCATTCATTTCTCCTGTTAACTTTTCAGTAATTCATGACGCCTGCATTTAAAGCGGCCGTCATTCCGGCGTGGGCCGGAATGACGGAGTAGCAGGTTTAAGATGTTGTCGCCAACTAATTATGGGCAAGCTCAATAATAAACCCGAACTGTTTATCGTCACACCATGTTGCATCAAAAACACCATACTTTACCTGATTAGCCTCCAGGTTCAGTTACACAAAATAAATGAGCCGTCATTGCGAGCGCAGCGCGGCAATCCAGCACTTTTGACTTCGTTGCAGCCATCCTGGATTGCCGCGCTGCGCTCGCAATGACAGGTGCGGCAAGTGAATTTTTTATATTCTTGCCGGTTGAAAGCGTTGAACTTATAAAGCTCAGTTCAAGCCACGGTTTGATTGGAACGCGGGCTTCCAGCCCGCAGGCGGACAGGATGTCCGCGCTCCCAGTATCCATTCCTGGACTCACCCAAAAGGTAAATCGCAGCAATAGCGACAAAGTCAATCATCACGGAGGTTTCAACTGAAGTTAAATTACCTCCGGCAAAGCCGGAGGCTTTTTGGGTGAGCGCCTCAAAGGCGCTGATAAAACCATGAGCCGCCCAAGGCGGCTGGTTTCCACTCCTTCCCCCTATCAGGGGGAAGGTTGGGATGGGGGTGCAAACTTTTGACTGCATCCGTGCTTGAATTTCTACCCCCACCCTAACCCTCCCCCTGCAAGGGGGAGGGAATAATGTAGCCAAGTTTTAACGTTACTCGTTAATGACCACCGGAACGGTCAAACCTAACGGAGTCCCCCGGCAAAGCCGGGGGTTTACCTCACCGAATTAAAAGCGTTCAACTGAGGTTTATAGATTGAATGAACATTGTGGCTAATCGGGGTACTTATGAAATACGCCGCGATTTCTATTCTGGCTGCTTATTTATCAGTCCTGAATAGCCGCGATGTGCCAAGCCTGCTAACTCTGCTGATTTTACCTCAGCGTTACGCAACAAGGACTGCCGCAACGGTTCATCCCGGGCAATTTCCAGAATAGCCGTTACCCAGGCTTCCTGCTCCAGTTCCACAATCAGCCCATTTTCCCCGTGACTGACCACTTCCGAGTAAATGCTTCCGGGCGAATAAATGCCCACCGCCCCGCATCGGGTAATATCGAAAAATTTCGTGTAGGAGCGTCCCAGATTGAACGGCACATCCAGCAACGGAGCCAGGCCGATATGTCGCCCCGGCAAAGCCAGAAAAGACTGATACGCCGGCCACTTCATCGGATGAACCACCGTCACCCTCGGCACACCCCGATACAGGCGGTACACATCCCGTCCGCCGACGATCTCCAGGACAAGACGATCATCGCGGCGCAAAGCCTCTTCCATCACCGGGCGCAGCCAGCGAATCTCGACACCGTGAGAGGCCGTGCCATGGTAATACATCCGGCGCACATCCGCAGGGTTTGCCAGGCACGAAGGCAGCACCAGTTTTGGATGCCAGTCCGCGTATTTCTGTTGCAGATAGCCTGATGAAACCCAAAGTTCAGATGCCTGGCGTCGCAGCCAGCCGCGCCGCCAGGCAGCCAACCGCGCCAGCTTGAAGCGGTACCGCCACGACATCCCGGCGGAAGCATCCACATCCAGCAAATCATCATCCATGAAATATGCCAATGAATGAAGCCGTGGGCGCACTGCATCAATCAGCCTCGCCCATGCCGATGGAACATAGCGCACGAAGACCACCGCCGCCCCCTCCAGATCGGCAGGAGCAGGCAAGTCCGCGAAGCCGCAGCGCACCACACGCAAACCAGTGTGTACAACAGCGGGCAACACAAAAAAATCAGTGGAGGGGTTGGGTTGTTCTTCGACCAAAAAAATCACTTGCTCACCATTTCGGTCGCATTAAGATAAGCATGCTGCGTATTCATTTTCCATAGAGTGTGCGTCCGCTTTCACGCCTCATGACGCACAATGATTCAATTGCGCGATAACATCCACAGGCAAGCCTAGACCGCTCTCCAAATTCATTTTTATCCGCGCCCGGTCGATCAAGGTCAACGACCTGTCTGTCTCGATCAAAATATCCACATCGCCACCTTTTGCGTCGTCATCCAAACGAGAACCAAAAAGAAATACACGTGCATCATCCCCGGTCAAGCGTAATACGATTTGCAAAATCCATCGGGTTTGCTGTTGTGTCAGGCGCATATTTTTAATTGTATCAGTAGATGATTCAACTCCCTACTCCCTACTCCCTACTTTCCCATGGTTTCCTCACCATCGGCGCATTGCTCAGGGAAAAATCCGGGCGCTCATGGCTCAAATTTGGATTGTAGAAAGGGTCATGTCGCATTACATGCTTCCAACGTTTACGCACATAAGCCACCTCACGTTTTGCACGCTTCTTCTTTTCTGGGGAACAGTCCTTGCCCCGCGATACCGACTCGTGGTGATACAGCTCCGCATGCGGCGTCCACATCACGCGATAGCCTGCCTCGCGCACCCGCAGACAGTAATCCACATCGTTGAAAGCCACCTTCAGATGCTGCTCGTCCAGCCCGCCCAGCCGCTGATAGATTTCTTTCCACGTCACCAGACAAGCACCCGTCACCGCCGAAAACTCCTGCGCCACCATCGCCCGGTTGCAGTAACCAGGATCATGGCGTTGCAGAAATGCATGCGCATGATTGGCCACACCGCCCACACCGACCAGGTCGCCGCCATGCTGAACCTGGCCATTCGGAAAATACAGCTTCGCACCCACCACACCCACCCCGGGTTGCAGCAGATGCCCCACCATCTCCTCAAGCCAGTCCGGCGAAATCACCTCGGTATCGTTGTTCAGCAGACACACCACCTCACCCCGCGCCTCACGCACCGCCATGTTATTCATCGCCGAATAGTTGAACGGCAGGTCGTAACGCAATACCCGCACCCTCTGATGCCCGGCAATTCGCTCCAGATAGGCCAATGCATCGGCGTCTGCACTCTGATTATCCACCACCAGAATCTCAAAGCGCGGGTAGGTGGTTTTATCCAGCAGGCTGCCCACACATTGCCGAATCAGCTCAAACGCATCCCGTGTCGGCACGACAATGCTCACCAATGGCGGCACATCAGGCAATTCGTAGCGCACCCGCCAACATCCCGGCAAAGTCTCTACCACATCACCCTTCACGCCATTGCGCGCCAGATGTGCCCGCAACGCTTCCACACACCACTGCGGATCATTCCATTCCATGTGTTCCAACCCCCTCTCACCTCCGGGGAGAGGGTCAGGGAGAGGGGCGCCACCCCGATGCAACAACACCGCCGGAATATGCGCCACTCTACCGGTCCCTGCGTCCCCAACCACATCCACCATCCTGAGCAGCAGGTCGTAAGTCCCATACCGGCAACAATCCACACCCACCCCGCCCGCTTTGGCAACCTCGCCGCCGCGCAGCGCCACTGCATCTCCCGGAAAATTCGTTGAGCGGAGATGCGTCAAAGACCAATCCGGCTTGAACCTGTGCAGGCGCCGTTGACCATTCCCATCCAGTTCATCGTCATCCGAATACAGCACAGCCGCTTCCGGTTTTGCCAGCGCCTCGCGGGCAAACCGGTACAGCGCATGAGGCGCAAACACATCCCCCGCACGCACCAGCAATACCCATTCATGCGCCTTGCCGTCTGCAAGCTCGGTATTGAACTGTTCCAGCCATGCTGCCTGGCGCGGCTGCGCCACGCGGGTTACCTCCCAAGCCATATCTTGCATCTCCGTAATCAAGCCGGAATCGCGCGCAGTCATATCCAGCAGCACGCATGTAAAGTGGCGATATAGTTGCCCGTTGAGGGAATCCAGCGTCTTCTGGACAGCGCCTGATGCAGTGTCATCCGCCATAATCAGAAGATGAAAATGTGGCGTATTTGCAAAGCGTGTAATGTGTTTATTGATCTGAGTCCGGTCATCGGCGGTCAGCTCATCAAATTGTTCAATCCAGTTCTGATACGGGGGGGCGGCAGCATGCGCCCGCAATTTACCCGCAATTTTGTAGGTCCCCTGCAGATCAACCAGCATCCGGAAAAAAGTCAGCTTGATGAGCTTCCGCTTCTGGCGCGAATGCAGAAATATCATCGGAACGACTCGGCGAACCATACGCCATATCCGCTCCAATGCACCCACCTTGGCAATAGAAAGCTGGCACAGCTCAAACTCACCCGCCGTTCCCATCAGCAAAAATTTTATGTGCTTGATATTGGCGGGCAAGGGTAACAGCTCATTGATAACCCCCTTACTTGAAGAAGGAATCTCAAAATATTGATCGTCTTTAAAACCCACGCCAAGATCATAACAAAGGCGCGCATCGTAATCCCCACCTCTTCGAATCAATGAGCCCTGAAGCAACACCCAGCCGCTCGGAAAACGCCCTTCCTTCACGCAAATGTCAAAGCACGCCGTTCCGGACGATACATCCTGACATTTTTGGCGCCCACTTACTTTTTTGGTTACACCGCCGAGAACTATTGATCCGGCCACTTTTATCCGTGAATCATGCGGCATATTTAACGCGTGAATCTTGGAAGTATTTCTTCACGCGCTCAGGTGATTTTTCCAGAGCCTGCATGTGCTCGGTTGCAGCAGCTTTTAGCTTGGCTTTCGTGCGTGCCGGAACCTTGGTTGAGATGGCATGTTTCAAATCAGCATTCAATCTTTCTTCCGGATTCAGCTCGGGGCTGTAGCTGGGTAGATAGAACAACTCAATCTCGTCTTTGTGTTCGTCCACCCAGGCTTTGACTGGCTTGCTGTGATGCACTCGCAGGTTATCGAGAATCAGAAACACTTTTTTATCAGAGTCTTTGACCAGCGCTGCCAGAAACTCGATCAACTTGTCCGAGTTAAATGCCTCGTCAATAATCATCCAGCGTGTCTTGCCTTGGTTGGTAACGGTGGCAATCATCGACAGTTTTTGGCGTGTGCCGCCTACCGCGAAGGTCACAGGTGTCTTCCCAATCGGGGCGTAACTTCTGCCGCGCACATCGGTATTTACCACTGCCGTTTCATCTCCCCAATGTATCTCGGCCCCTTCTGCCTTGGCGCGTTGCGCGATTATCGGATACTCTTTATCCAGCCATTCCTGAACTGCCTCTGGGCGTTGCTCATACGCTTTCTTGATCGGCTTTTGTGGAGTAAAGCCCCAGCGTTTTAGGTAGTTGCCTACCCCTCGCACCGATAGCTTGATCCCGCATTCGCGTTCGATCAGTTGCGCGACCGCAGCTCGATTCCACAGCGCAAATTCCATCTTCAGTTGCTCCGGTCGCTTGTCGCAGATGATCTGCCGAACCGTCGCTTCTTGTGCCTCGCTCAACACTCGACCGCTGCCTTGCTTCTTGCCGCGCGCTTCAGGTTTTAGTGCGGAAGCTCCTGCTTCTGAATAGCGTTTGATCGCGGCATTCACGGCATACCAACTGAGTCCGCTATGCTCAACTATTTGCATCACTGGCATTCCCTTCCGGTGCATACGAATAACTTGCTTGCGCCGCTCGTGAAGTGCCTCCCTTGTTTGCTTTCTTGCGTCTTCTTTTTCCATGCGCAATGAGACACATCTAGCTCTTTAAAGTTCACGGTTAATTCGTGCCGAGTCTATAGTTGAGTTTTCAAAATCATGCTGTTGGGTTTAGTTACCTAGCTCGCGGCTAATTGTGCTCTTGTGATGATTTATCTGAACCGCTATCGCCGTCACGCTCATACCCACATCCAACAAGGCCTGAATCTGGTATCTTTCTTCTTCAGCAAGGTGTGTGTAATTCATCTCGTTCCTCTCGATTTGGCGATCAAGATGCTCTGCAGATAACCTCACCTTACACTTCGACGCGTTGACTCATCGTTGCACTTCGTTGTTGAATCTGCGCATATATATTTTACGTTTTCACTCTGAATTGCAGACCCATCTCGCTTTTTGGATAGCCAACAGGCCAAATCTTGGCAACTATGGTTCATTGAATATCCACGGTGATCGATTGATTTCTTTTCGCTCACTGTCAGTTTGTATCAATACTCTTATCTCGTCGCCAGGCTTAAGTTGACATTTTGGCGGAAGCGCGCATTTGAACCCCACCTTCCCATTTGGATGTTTAACAATTGTCTGCACATCCGACCGGTATTGATCGGCCAACACGCTTTGCACCAAGTGACCATTTACTTCAACATCCACCATCACGGGTAAACTTTGATTTTTACTGTAAGCCCAACCCGCGACATATCCAGCACCCACCCTGTCGATAAAACCATTGCACCGGTTATCGGTAGCTCGCAGGTATGCGGGCTTGTTCGGCTCAATGAAGGCAATTGTATTTGACTGATGTTCATGCCCCATGCCCAAGAACATACGTAATTTCTCAACAAATACTTCTGGATTAAGCATCACCTTTTCGTAAGAGATCAACATCGCAGGTGATTTATTTGACGCCAAGAACTCTCCGAGCTCCGTATAGTAATTTAGAGCGCTCTTCATATTCTCAAACAAATCTCCATACGCGGATATGGAATTTCTGTTTGCAATTGCAAAAATATCACGATAAATTACCAAGAAATAAGGATTCCTCAACTCGCCGGATATTTTCGGCAATACTTCCAAGACGGACTGACCTGGAAATTTCCATCCCCAATCGGAATGTGTTTGGTTTCGATCAATAATTGCCTGTTTCAATTCTTCATCACGACCCTGCAACATCAAAGTAGAAAGACTCGGGTCCTCAAACGTAGGCAGCAAGTCACTTCCCATATATACCCCAAGGTGGTGCAAGACACCGGCCACCATCGAAGTACCTCCCCGTGGCGCCCCGAGAACAATCAAAGTTCTCTGGGATTGCGTACACGCGTTGTCATTGAGCACCAACATACCATCGTTGATCATACTATCCTTATTGTTCTGACTCACTTTATTCACCGTTTCTCTTTATGCACTATAAACTACGCGGCCTTATCTAAAAATTCATTGCTATTCAGCATTTCCCTCAGGGCATCCTTGGCAAGCGTTAGCCGGTCGGCTATTTCCAACGGTTTTTTTGATTTACCCAGGGTAATATAAAACTCGCAGCCCGTTGAATCAAAGCTGCAAACCTCTGACAATTGTATGAGACCAAGCGCATTCAAATCGTGCAAAATCAACTTAAAACTCGATGGCGTAAATCTCCAGCTATGGGCATCGATATATTCATCTTTGGTTTGAGCTTGCATCCATAACTGCTTTGCTTGCTGGAATGTGTGTATGTAAGAAAATTCAGCAGCGGGGGTCCCTTGTGACCATGCAATCATTTCACCCATTTTTACGCAATTTGAAAAATGATCGAAGACCGTACCAGGACTATGCCTGCTACGTTTTTCAGTAAAAGCCTGCAATACATCCCCAGTACTGCTAGGCCACCGAAAATAATCAAAACAATATCGCTTGTCAGGGACGATCAGCGAGAGCACACCGTTAGGTTTTAGCATGCTTTCGCACTGCGCCAAAAACGATGCCATGTCTGTAATGTGTTCAATCACATGCGAAGCAATAATGTAATCGTAGTAATTCTGCTTTCCAATCAATTCACTTATCGGTTCGCCACACCAAACGTAATCAACCGCTTCAATGTTTTCAATATTTACAGGGTGATTTTTGTATTTTTCCCGCAATTCCTCAGCGGTTGCGTGATCTAATATTTCGACATTAAATCCAGCTTTCTTTGGTGCAACGGGATTGTGGCTTGGTCCAATTTCGAGACCAATGCCCTTTCGATCAACCATGTGCAATGCCTTGTCTATTCGGTTCAATTTATTTCTCCTGATTCAGTGGTGGTAGTGGGTCTGCAGAATTGCCGCACAGGGTGGTTATGGAAAAATCTGTTCTCTCATGTGTCAAATTCGGACTGTACATCGGATCTAATGCTAGCTGATCTTTCCATTTTTCTTGCATATACAGCACTTCACTGACAAATCTGGCATGCTTTTCGGGCGTGTCTTCGGTGCCTCTTGATTTTGATTCATGGTGGTACAGTTCAGCATAAGGTGTCCAAAGATTACGGAAACCAGCTTCGCGCACCTTAAGGCAAAAATCCACGTCATTGAATGCCACTTTCAGAAAACCCTCCTCCAGCCCCCCAACTTCTTCGTATATCGTTTTACGCACTAACAGACAGGCCGCAGTGACAGCAGAAAAATTTTGAACGACCGAGAGGCGTGCAAAATATCCGTGGGATTCCTTCGGGAAGTTTTTGTGGGGATGGTTTGCAACGCCGCCGATACCTAATATCACGCCTGCATGTTGAATCGTATTGTCAGCGTAGTACAACTTTGCTCCCACACAACCGATCCCCGGGCGCAAGGCATGGCTGACCATTTCAGTTAGCCATTCCGGGCTGATGACTTCGATATCGTTGTTGATCAAGCCAATCAGCTCACCTTTGGCATGTTGCACCCCATAGTTGTTGATGGCGGAGTAGTTGAATGGGTGGTGGTATGGCAGCACGCTTACACGCGTATCTTCGGCCTGAATATGTTCGAAATAGGCGAGGGTAGCGGCTTGGGTACTTTCGTTATCCAGAATGATGATTTCATAATTTTGATAGCTTGTCCTATTAAGGATGCTACTAATACAAGGCTCTAGCACCTCCAACATGTCTCGCGTTGGGACCAGCAGACTGACCAGTGGTTCCGGCACTGGTATCGGGTAGCGCACCCGATAAGTGTTGGGCACAACCCCAGCTTCAACACACACCTCATTTTGACCTTGACTGCAAAAATAATCCCGTAACGCCTTGACGCCAGCTTCGGTGGTATAGCTCTTTTCCCCGGATGCAAGTGCCGTAGAACCTTCCCCCATTCGCCAATGGTAGAGCACTTCAGGGATATGTACGATCTCAGCAGGAGTCACATAGGGTAGACAACGCAACAACAGGTCCTGATCCTGACTGCCCTCCACACCAGTGCGGAAACCACCAATGCGCTCAAGCAAATCGCGGCGATAAATTCCGAGGTGACAAACATAGTTTTGTGAAAAGAAAAGGTCTGGATTCCAGTCGGGTTTGAAATGTGGTTCTGTACGATTACCGTACTCGTCAATCTTGTCCTCGTCACTGTAGAATATCTGAGCAGATGGATTTTGGTTGAGCGCCCCCACCATGAAATGCAGCGCATGGTCAGCTAATGTGTCGTCATGGTCCAGCAGTGCCACATACTCGCCAGTCGCAAGTGCTAGCGCACTGTTGCTGGCTGCGGAAATGTGTCCATTCTTTGGTCGGTACATCACTTTGATGCGTGGATCACGCTGCGCGTAGTCTTCAAGTACCGCCCGGACATGCGGCTGTGGCGAGGCATCGTCGGCTATACACAGCTCCCAGTGAGGGTAGCTCTGACCCTGCACCGATTCGATGGCTTGCTGCAGAAAAGATTTTTCGGTGTTATAGACAGGCATAATGACGGAAATCGTCGGCTTGAGTTTGAAGGATTCTTGCACCGTTTCGATATTAGCGGGATCCGAAATTTGCCGTGATTCAACATTGGCTATCCAATCGGCATAACTAATTGCGCCATGCAGGCCGTGCGCCGGGAAAGTAGCGCCATACTTCCAGAGAAGCAGCTCCATTGCCGAGGCATCTTTATTTTTTGCGCGAGCACGCAAATCTCGCCATATTTGTCCATACGAGAGAGTTTTGTACTGAGCGACATGGATACGCAGGCGTTTCAACATGCGATTGCGTGCGAATATGGATATTACCGGCGTAAAATTCACGTGCTCAACAGTAAACTTGGATTCACGATCAAGCGGGTCAAATCGAATCTGCTTAGGCACGCTTTCCATGCAGCACAGCCGCTTGGTCATCTGGCCAGAACGAAACGGCAACACCAGCGAAGCGGCCTCGCTAAAACCCTCACCATAATCAAAATAGAATTTCGCATTCCCACATTGCGCCGCTGCATGAATGCTCAATTCGACCATATACCAACCAGGGCGCAAGTGCTCGACAAGGCCTTCAATCACAAACCAGGGATCTGCTCCTTCCGAACGCCAGCAATAGTCTGCTTCAACATTGCGTTTTACGCCGCTCACCGGCACGAGGCGAGCCGCATTCCCCATCCGCCCGCCTAATGCTTCGTATACGCCAAATTGAGCGCGAAATACTTCCGGCAATTCAGTCGAATTTTTAAGTTTGGTCATCCCTCGAACGGCTAGTTTGAACGTTATCGGCACATAACACGGGTCAAGGCGAATGGCACGACAGCGATGCGGGACATACACGGGAATCCGTTGCACGCCTTCACCCGCAAGTGAGAAGGCAATAGTCGATGACGGATCGAAACCTTCGCCCATATCAAAATACAGCCTGGCGTTGAGCGGTTGCCCGGCAATCCCTTCGATACACAGCCAATACCACCCAGGCAGACCATGCCAAGCGCGTTCGGTCATCAACAGGAATTGGGGGTCGATTCCTGTTGACTGCCACCCCCCCCCATTACGTTGCAGTTGAACAAATGGGATCAAGTCGATATTCAGGTTTGAGGTGAGACGGCGCCACAATCCTTTTACCAAGCTAAGCGGCTTCGCAATTTTCCAGCCAAGCGAAGAGCGCGCCCGCTCAAGCCGGTAATCCAGCTGAGCAACGTTCACCTGCAACTGCTGGATGAGCAAATCTTTCTGCCCAATGGATTCCATCAGAAATTCAACCTGTATGGTTTGTGCCGACGCGATTTGGTCGTTGTTGCACACATCGATGACTGAATTTTCCTGTGCGTTCATGTTCGATTTCTCATCTCTTCTCGCACTCATTTGTGCAGAAATTTTTTTTCAAATAACTAGTGTTGAAGTAGCCCGGCGAAACCAGATTAGTAGTCACGCTGAACTAACCCGAATCTCAAATACGCGCACGCCAGCTCCTGACGCTCCACCACCGCAACTATTTATAGTCAATAACAAGCTGTATTCGATACATATCTCTTGCAAGATTATTGCCGCCACATCTCGCCGGATTTACTACATAAAAAAGCCAAGGATCACCATCCGTGAACTCAAAGTTCAGCCCAGCCGAATGGCTATCGATGAGCGAAATGTAATTGCTTGCCCCAAAACCTTTGTTGCATGCAGAATTTATCTGTAGTGATCTTGGATCTATCTTGTAGGTACCGGTACCGTTAATCTCCACTGCATCCGACCACAATGGATTTGCCAGGCTCGAGGTCGTCATAAAGTAGATCGGCCCCAAGTCGCCGTGCAAGGGAAAAATTGCCACATAAACTTTCGCATTAGTGTCATATATTATTTGTGGCTGCGATGCGTTTAATGTGATGCCATTTTTTTGGGGACGATATGTGTTATAGCGACCTTTTTCAATTGGCGAAAAAACATCGTCACGCGACCATGCCTCCCAGCCAGATGGCCGTGTTATATCTGCCGTTCTTATTAAGACGTAGCCATATTTATCAACTTTCGCCTGACCTGTCGTCGAATCCAGACGGGTAAAATCACGATGAATCAAGGATGCAATAGAGTAGTAATAATCACCCTCTTTTATGAGGCGGCTTGGCGTCATCAGTCCAGTATGATTCAATGCCTTATGGTACAGACCCGAAGAAAGCGCGGCAGATCCCGTCCAGTAAAGCCCTTCTTTCGCAACAACATGGGCGTCATTTAAGCCGTTCGGAGACCATGTGGCGCCGCCATCGTCAGATTTGAATGAAGTCACTGCATTTACCCAACTATTAAGCTGGTTGTTTCTTGATAACGCCGACCTTACGGCAGAAGGTTTGGAACAATCATCGTTAAGTAAGCACGCATACCACTCACTGTGCACAAGTGCATATATAGTTCTGCCATCCAACGTATATGGTGCCGAAAGCCAATGATGATAGTTGTAATGCGACTCTACAATATCCGAAGCCGTGGAAATCGAGCTCAAGATCTTTTTCGGATCACTCGTAAGATGCTCGATATCCCGCCCGCACATCCGGTAGTTTTCAAAATGTGAAATCGTGATACAGACGACGCCATCGCTCCTTTTCCACGCGCCTGCCGCTATATCCGGAAGATGGTTAGACTCCTGTTTATCTTTCAGATGATCAAATACAAGAACCGGCTGTCCCGTTACCCGCACCCCAGAAATTTGGGGCACTGTTGGGAGCGCATCAGTTGCATATGCCGATAAGGTCTGCAACAAAGCAAGGACTGCAAAAACTGCCTTTCTCACAATTCCAGCACTCCCTAGGCAATGCCCCGGATCGAGGCCGGCTGCACTTCAAATGTTTTATCAAACTCAATAACACGCAACGTTATTGCTCCCCCTTCCAGAGTTGGACCAACGTCAGCTTTAAGTATGAATGCGCAACAACCATCTCCAATTTCTGCTTCCGCCAGATCTCGCCTGAACTGGTCAGCAATGCCGTATGCAATAACCTGCCCTACCTGGCTAATTTCGATAGACAATTTTCGCAGGGGCCGATTTCTGTCCAACGCCCACCCTCTGAAATATCCATCCTGATACAAGTCAATCTTGTATCTCAGGTCAGTTTCGCCATCAGGATAAATGGCGGTGGAACTCAGCCCTTCATCGATGGCAGCCAGTTTGCTCCGGATGTTTTTCGCAGCCTTATGTTGCCCGGCGCGTGCCAGAGACAACACCAGCTCCTTCAACATCATATCCGGCTGTACTGATGCCGCCTCAAATCTTGCAATTTGGGCTTTTGAGAATACGGTTTTAGTGACTTGATCACGATTAGCTATGTCTTGTTGCAGATTGTTGATGATCTGATTTAACTCTCCCAAACGCTTATGGCGCCCTCGAATCATTGAGATCGCCCGCATGGCTAGATCAAATTGATCTGCACTAAATATTTCCCTGCTCTTTGGCGGTTGCTTGCTATAGCCAAACACTTCGAAATCTTCCGCATACAACTTACGAATCAATTCTGAACTTCGGTCCGTTACAAATTTGGGAAGATAAGGAATTAAACTTTCATTGACGCCGCGTACCGCAAATGGATCGACAAAATGCGGCCCCAGCCAATCGAAAAGTGCGGCACTAAGTTCTTTCGCGCTCTCAATTTTTACCAGCTTGGTATAGTTGATCAGGTCGGGACGAAGCAAGGTTGCCTGCTGTGTCCAATGGTAATCCCGAAAATCGGGGGCTTCATGGGCTGCAATATATTCAAGGAAACCTTCAAAAGCTGCTGCAATATCACTGGGCTTCTTAATCGGTAGATTGAAGAAATCGCAATCAAGGTATGACCCCACCTGCAATGGCTCCCTTAGCAACAATTTGGACTGCCACGCCGAGAAGATTCGTTTGTACGGATTACGGACAACAGCAAATCTAAAATAGGCATCCGAGGTGAGCGGTTCTAACAGCGCCTCTTTCTTTAATCCGGTAACTTCTGGAGCAACCCTATGGAAACTATCGTGGATAACCAGCTCCGGATCAGTCTCTGAGCTACTCTTAATTTCGCGCAAGGCTTGTGTATAACCCTCCAAATCCGCAAACCACCATTTAAGCAATGTGCAGGCGACTTTAGGCGTGGCAACATAAAATAGCTTATGCTGTGCGGAGCGAAAGCTGTTTCCCCTCAGATAAGAAAACACACTCTCTTTATCGGTGGCTGGCCAATCGAGAATATCAATCACGGCCATTACATTTCTTTCATTTTGCATTACCGCGCAGAACTTTTGTTTGCATGCGGAAATGGGATATTTGGACACTCAAAATCAAGGAGGTCGGACAACTCTTTCCACCCATCACCTTCCTCCCAACAAACTTCAATAAAGTCAGAGGGGCGTTTTCTGAAATACTCTCTTACTGTTTCCAAGTGTTTCTCATACAAGAAAATATGCTCAGCTTTATGCTCACGCGGCATTTCATAGCCATAAATATATTTCCTGTAGTCAGTTGGGCCTGTGCGGTCGGCATGCTGACATAGACTATTGAACCATGTTTCAGCATCTTTTCTTCTTGTAAGAATGAACTTCGCGCCTGGAAATCGCTCATCAATGGCCTTATAGATCAGAGCCCAAGGCCAGTCTTCAAAACTATCGAAATCCCCAACCAGCTTCAGGAGGCCGTCATAGTCTTCTTTGCGCCATAGATTGAACGCATCCTGGCTACAGGAAATATGTTTAAGGCCCCAATGCTTTAAACACACACCGAGCGTGGTAGTCCCTGTTTTGTTTAATCCAATGCCTACTATTTTCATGCTTATCTTCGTGACTTATACAGACTGCAACCATCGCCACGTCATTCCCATACCTTGGCTCAAATTCACACTTGGTGACCAGCCGAAGGCATCCTTCGCTCTTTCAATATTCAGCACGATCTTGGGCACGTCATAACTGCGCTGTGGCAAGTACTGCGGTGTAATGGCTGCCTGATTCAATTCAGACAGCACCTGAACAACATCCAGAAGCGAGGTGCCAACTCCACTTCCAACATTGAATGTTCCTGACTTTGAAAAATTTGCCGCCTTGGCACATAGCGACGTCAGGTCAGTCACATAAATATAGTCCCTGATAATCGAACCGTCGCCCCATATCTGGATCTCCGATCCTTCCTTGATCTTGCCGAGAAAGGTGCCGATAACCCCCTGGACACCAAGATGGCCTTGGCGCGGCCCATAGGGATTGGAAACACGCAGGCACAGATAATCGATTCCATACAACTGATGGAACATGTGCAAATAGTTCTCTATGGCGACTTTGACGATTCCATAAGAACAAATCGGACGAAGTGCGTGATCCTCACTGACTACCGGGGTGGTTGGTATTCCATAAACCGTCCCCCCCGAGGACAGAAATATGATTCGCTTTATTCCTTGCTGTTGCATCAGCTGCAACAGCTTCACCGTGTTGATCAGGTTTGATTCAATGTCCGCCACCGGGTCTCGGTTCGAAGTAGCCGGCACAGTGGTACTTACCAGGTGGTAAACAACGTCTATTCCTTCGAGCGCCTCGGAAAGGACAGCGGTTTCCCCAACATTGCCCAAGTAATATTCGACATCATTAAGCGGAGTGCGATATTTTTCCATTACGCGATCAAACACCCTGACTTTATGCCCTGACGCAAGCAATGCATCAACCAAATGCGAGCCGATAAAGCCATTACCGCCGATTACGAGTACATGCATAAGACCACCTGTGCAATTTCAATGTTGTTGCCAGTCATTTCTTGCTAGGCTGGGCATGGTTTGATTATCTTGGTTCAGAAAGGTGCAGAGCATTAGCCCTAGAGTCTAGAGCACTATTCTCCACAACATGATTACTTTCACATCATTTCCATTTAGGGTGTGGCTGTTGAGCCGCGTAATAACAGGCTTGCTATTCAAGCTTGAGACCATTTCTTAGCCGAACCTGAAACTCTTTTTTGAACTCAATGACGCGCAACACTAATGGCGCGTCACCTTCTGCAGGATCAATATCTGCCTTAAGTACGAAAGCGCAGAAGCCATCACCCACACCAGCATCAGCCAGGTCCTGCCTGAACTGATCCGCTATGCCAGAAGCAATAATTCGTTGTGCCTGACTAATTTCAATAGCCAGTTTATTAGATGGTCGATTGTTGTCCAGAGCCCACCCCATAATGCTTCTGTCTATGCATACATCAATCGAACCCTGCAAGTTAGCTTCACAACCAGTGCTAATTGTGGGCGCGCAAAAACCCGCCTGCAGCAACGGTGCAAGCTTGGCCTGAATGTTACCAGCAGCCTTATGATACCCAACTCGGCTCAGGGATAAAACCAGCTCTTTCAGCATGTCGCTTGGCTGTATTGAAGTACTCTCCAGCCTTTCAATTTGTTTTTTTGAAAATATTGGATCAATCGACAATTGATTGCGTAGCAAGCGTATCCAGTCTGCCATCGCCTGTGGCGTAACAAGTTGAAGCCGAATTTTCTCCGAAATCAGCCTTATCAAATCATCCGAGCACTCAAGGGCAATCGCAATCAGGTCTTCTTCCGACGAAATACTGCCATCGGAGTCAGGCAGAGATTCAGTTAGCCCAACGCCTAAACGTAACTCCATCCATTTAACATCCGCTGAAATAGTCCCAAGAATTGTTCTTGACAATGTTGATGAAAATTTCAATTTTCGTGTGCCAATTTTTGACAATGCAGCAATTAGAATTTGATTGTTTTTGTATGTGTTAGACGATTCGGTGCGCTCTGGACAAAGCCTATGGAATACATATAGCATTGCCACAGCTTCCAATGTGATAGATTCATTCGTTCGTATATAATTCTGCGGTTCAACAATAACTCCGACCCGACTACTGAAATCCGATACCACATCACCTCCAAATAGCGATGCCGGATCGAATTTGACTAATAAAACATTTTCTCTTCCAAAAACACTATCGAACTTCTCAAACCAATTTCGGTACTGCGGTCGATATTCTGAAATACCAAATCGCAAATCTCCTTCTTTTACATTCTGCTGAAATGCACTCTGCATGAAAGAGATTGGAGGGCGAATGTAGGCGATTACCTGAATTGAAGAGACATACTCAAATAGGAACTTCTTGAGCTCAAGAAGTTCGTTTGCATCCAAAAACATAATGTCTTCACCCGAGATAATCACATTCTCAGAGCGGACACCCTGCATGGCTTTTTTTAACTCTCCAAAATTAACCCCATTGAACTTACTAATCTCAACTGCTGATCTATTTGCTTTTACGTGAGCATGGTAACTGGCTGGATCTTTCGAAAACAAGCTATAGATCAGAACTGAGTGATTGCCCGACTCACCAAGTTCTAAGTAATGAAATTGCTCGTTCGACACCAAGCCGCAAAACGTCTGTTGTATTGAACTAGAGCCAGTCTTCGGCATTCCAATATGCAAAATACAGTGTGGCGTTTCTCTTGCAAGAGTGCTCATCATCGTACCTGATGGTAATAACGTCTCGCCGACGTATTATGTACAGTCGCCCATTCAAATCCTGCCGCCTCGCAGATAACAGGGGTCAACCGCTCAAGCGCGTGCAAGATAGAGCCATCATAGGGGATCGGCTCAGTAGGAAAGTCGCTCCACTGCCAGTTGTATTGCATCAAAGGTGCAAGTGCTGCAGCTCTAGCCCAGAACATGTTGCCCGTTGGATATTCGATTGCATCTGGTAGTTGCTGCGAAATCCCCAGTTTTTGCAGCAACTGATCAGCTATGGCACGATTTTTTCCCCAACTCGGCAAACATGGATCTTCCTGGAAGCACAATCCCAATTTAGGATTAGCTTCAAATGACTGCAGTACCGCTGCAGCAATTTCTCCACTCTTGCCGAGCAGTGAGTCATAGAGGAATTCCTGCCATTGCCGCAGATCTGAGGTCTCCAGTTGTTTGGTTCCCTTCAGGTGGAAATGGCCAACCACTTCAAAGCGGGATAAATGGTTTTTCAAGGTCATGATAAATGGGCCGACGTCACGCCCTCTGTTGGGCTCAAGGAGAATCGTGCAGTCCAGCCACAGTTTCTCGACCATGCTCTTTATTGCCTTTTCCTTTTCCGCGCTATCTGTAGTGATAAATGTCGACACACGGCGACCGAATAATCCAAGTCGACGCAATAATTCTGGCAAAGCATCTACATAGTAGGCGTGGATATGCAACGCAGCTGATATTGTTCCTGCAATTTCGTGGTCAATTCCTTCCGGGTGCACACGAATTGTTTTATGCGTATTCAGTGGCACGGCAGTTGACCTAATTACCCTTGCCAAGGGTGTCATGAAGGGGGAGCCGATATTTTCTGATGGCGGCATTTTATCTTCTGCCACCATATCATTGAAGCCGACACGGCTCTTGGCCACTTGTATCCCACGTGCCCACATCGCTGTATAGCTATACTCTGCCGGCTGTGCGCGTAAACCGTGATGCAAACCAGGGAAGGATGATTTGAAGAATTCTGCATCCAGAAGCTTGGTTCCGATCAGCACTTCACTTTCATCTTCAATTGCCTTTTGCTGCGTTATTGCGACCTGGCATTCAGCCCATACAAAGTCAGCGTAACTCGCGAATGAGAATAGTTGTGCAATTTCCGCATTTTTAATCGGACGAGTCCTTGCGCCAGACACAAATTCCTGAATTGCATTGACTGCTGCCGGCACATCGAGATACGGCACTGCAACACCTACGCTGGGGTGCGCCTTAATAAACTCAGAGAAGCCGGTTGCGCGTTCAAAAGCGACCACCGGCACGCATGCGTTAACAGCATCAATGGCCACATTGGGAAAGGGATCAAGCTTTGACGACAAGAAGAACACATCGGCCAAATCGAAAAAGGGAGTCAAATCTTCTGTTTCGTTGAAGAAGATGACATCTTCTTCCATTTCGTAATTCAGGAGTTGTGATTTCAACCAGACTGAGTATCCAATATCCGTATCCGGATGATAGCCACCGCCAACCCAGATAAAACGAACAGGCCTGTCGAACATTCTTTTGCAGAGGCGTGCGGCTTCGATGAAATACTCAAGGCCTTTACGTATTTGAACCCAGCCACAACCAAGTACGATAATGGGTTTTTCGTCGCCTTCATGAACTCCAATTCGAAGCAGAATATCCCCTGCTGTAAGAACATTGCTGCCATCGCCCGCCGGTGGAATGCAACGCCCCTGATGTCTGACAACAGCATTTGTTGTTGGCTTCCTGAAGACTTTAGTGCTAACGGCATCTGCGCTATCTTTAACGCCATGCGCAGGGAAGACCACTCGATTCGCGTTCAACAATGTATCGAGAACCTCCTTGCCTACATAATCAGCATATTCGTGGATCAACGCCACCATTGGGACTCTTCCTTCTGCCAACGCATGATGCATACCCAAGACCGCTGTTACCACTGAGTTTAGAACCGCAACCTGCAACTGGTATTTTTTCTTTAGTTCACGCACAAGCATTACTGCATCAACGTAAGCCAGCTGCCCTGTTACTACGGCAGTACTGTTTGCAAGAAAATCCGTCGAAAGCTCGCCCTTCTTCCCCAACCAACTAATCACATTAGCATGCTGGCTGAGTTGTTCTACTAACCTTAGGCCAAGGATGGGCGCCCCCGTTCTGGACGCCTCATGGCACCCAACAAGAATAGTTGGTTTGCTAGAATTCCAAGCTCGTTCGCCTGGCACAATATATTTTGATATGTCGGGTACGGCTTCACGCCCTTCCTTTCTTCCATGCGCACAATAATGTACTAGTCCGATGATACTTGCCTTATCCAAATCCGGATATTTTCTTAAATAATACTCAGTATTAAATGAGCCATTTGGATCGGTCAGCATGCGCCTGCCTTCGCAACAGTAGTGCAAAGCTTCCGATATATTATTGGGGATAATTCCTTTGTAACGTGCGCGATAAAACTCGGGATCAAATTCGTCTGTTGCCAGCACTGCCGCGACCGCGAGGTCCGCGTTACTTGAAGATGAAATCCGACCCTCATCTTGCATCAAGTAATGCAAGAACGGAGGTTTGTCACTTTCTCTCGCATCCGAATAGCAGTTTAAATAGAGCTTGTAATCAAAGTCTCTATTTGGCGGCAGATCTTTTCGCCAACCATCCGTCAAAAAGTGTCCCTGAGGGTCAAAATCACCCAACTCACTAGGCGCGAAAGACAAATACCAATCACTGTCAAAATAACGTGATGAACGTAACAGTGCTGCGTCCTGTTTCAGGATCGTTCGATTGTAATAACGCTTCTCTGCGCGACCAAACAGAACATAGTGGACAAAGCTATTTGCGTCCGACAATTCTTGAATATCGGCGTTAAGCTCACGATAATCTTTGCTGTTAAAACCAAACATTGGGCTAAGCCCCTGCGCAGCCCCCATATTCAGGAAGTGCTCAAGGGCGCTGATTACACCCACTTCCTTTCCCAGTTGATTTACATAATAGACGGGGTCAAACAAACCTGAATTGAGAATGGTTGCAACAAGGCGTTTCTGATCCGAAGTAATATGTTTATCTATCGATGCATTGGTCAGGAGCAATGGAAACTGGGATTGCTTTGAGCCTTCAGCACCCACGAGCTGATTCCAATCGATCGCTGGTTTTTTCGAGCCTTCCTGATGACCGATGAGACTTTTGGGCGACCCCTGCAAGAAAACACCAGTAGAAGCTTCTGACACTTCAATATGGTACTTTTTGTTTTCAAACATTGCATGGGGCGGAGACCATTCAAAGCCATGTTTTCCATCCCCAAAGCCTTCTGCAAGTAAATCCCCACGGAATTTATCCGCCTTTACTTTTGTCACCGGCACACCATCAATAATAATCAAGACTTCCAGTTGCTTACTGATGTCCGCATTGTCAATCACCCACCCCTTTATCAAGTTTGGCTTACACTCATCGAAGCAGCCAATGATTGCACTCCGCTTTACAGGGGCAGGTTTCGCCCCCGCCTTCTGGACGGATGAAAACATTTTTTTTAATTTTGAATGCATTTTGCTGTTTGGCATTATTTGATCCTCAAATTATGTTAGCGACATAGCTAAGTTTTACTAGCGATGACAGGTTTTACATTATCAATTTTTCAAGCGCTTTCCTTGAGCACTTGCATCAGATAGTCGCCGTATCCGCTCTTGAGCAAGGGGGCGGCAAGCTTCTCCAGTTGCGTTGCGTCAATGAAACCCTGCCGGAAGGCGATCTCTTCCGGGCAGGCAATCTTCAGGCCCTGGCGATGTTCGATGGTCTGGATGAAATGGCTGGCTGCGAGCAATGATTCGTGCGTGCCGGTATCCAGCCAGGCGTGTCCGCGGCCCATGATCTCGACCGACAGCTTGTTGCGCTCCATGTAGATGCGGTTCACGTCGGTGATCTCCAGTTCGCCGCGCGGCGAGGGCTTGAGATTGGCGGCAATGTCAATGATGTCGTTATCGTAAAAATACAGGCCGGTGACGGCATAGCTGGATTTGGGTTTTAACGGTTTTTCTTCCAGCGAGATCGCTGTTCCGTTCGCATCGAATTCGACCACACCATAGCGCTCCGGATCGCGCACGTGGTAGGCAAACACGGAAGCACCCTCTTTGCGCTGGGCTGCATTATTCAATTGATCCTGAAAGGAGTGACCGTAGAAGATGTTGTCCCCCAGCACCAGTGCGGAGGGATCTTTGCCGATGAAGTCGCGGCCGATGATGAACGCCTGCGCCAATCCATCCGGCGTGGGTTGCACGGCATATTGCAAATTCAAGCCCCATGCGCTGCCATCGCCCAGCAGTTGCTGAAAGCGCGGCGTGTCTTGCGGCGTGGAGATGATCAGGATGTCGCGTATACCCGCCAGCATCAGGGTGCTGAGCGGGTAGTAGATCATCGGCTTGTCGTAAACAGGCAGGAGTTGTTTGGATACCGCCATCGTGACAGGATGCAGGCGCGTGCCGGTGCCGCCGGCGAGGATGAGGCCTTTTCTGGGGAGTGGGGAGTGGGGAGTGGGGCGTGGTGTCATGTTGTACTCAATTTTTTAGTAAATACGGCAGTTGGGAGAGTTGCAGGTGCGAATTCATCATAATAGTCTGAGGCGATACTACATTTTTCTGTAACTGCTTTTTCCAGGTTAATCAGTGTTTCCCAGGGTATTGAACTGCTACGCGTCTCGTTTGTTGTGTAATGTCAAATCTTCGCGTCTCGGCTGGTCGCTGCAGGAATCGGTTTGCACAAGAAGGCTCCAATAAATTGGTATCGATCATTTGTGATGAGTTCATAAACGACTTCCATTTCAATGTTCATGTAATCGTGGACTATCCGGTTGCGCAATCCAATTGCCGCATTCCACTGCTGCAACTCCTGTGAGCTTATATCGCCATTTTGTTCGAGACTGGCAAAGGTATCGTAGGCCGATACGGGCACCGGTTTGCCTGCCTGTTTGAGCAGATGTTTGGACTTTCCTATCGCGTTTTCTATGAGGACTTGAAAAGCATGAAGCACGCCACTTTGTTCAAGGCGGGACAGCGGAGCATTGTCCACAAGGCGTTGTTTCGCTTCTGCAAGTAGCGCCATTTGCTCGTTGGCAATACGTTCGCTTTCTGCCTGATATAGATCAAGCCGCATTGTGTTGCCTCCAGTAATAGTCTTCCAGCTCTCCCCATGTTCGGGTGAGGTAGTGGCTCCACGCCAGGCTAGATTCACCCTTAAGCACAATACCTTCTTCGGCAATCAATGCTCGCATGGCTAGCCTTGCTAATGGAATATCAATCAAGTCAATTTGATCCTTGTGCGTGTCGATGGCATCGGCAATTTGCTGTTTCAGTTCTTCACATCGTTGCAGGCTGTCCAATCCATTGACGCGCCTTTCCCACCGGATGGCAATGTCCCAATCACTTTTATCGGTAGCCGACCCATTTGCCCGACTCCCGACCAGCACAGCCAGCTCAAGGTCAGGAATGGTTTGCAGTAATTTTTTTAAAGACTCGGTCTTGTTCATCCTGGAAACCTCAGTTGACCGTTTTTGTTTCCATGAAAAGCCGCGTGATGATTAGCTCTTGCGCTTTTTATGCAACTCACCCATTGAGAGAGCCCTTTTACAGGAGCGGGCCATGCCCGCGACCAAGTGATTCGCGGGCATGGCCCGCTCCTACAAATTCCAACTGCGGTTTCCAGGTTCATAGCTTATCCACTATTTAGCTGACATGTTCATGATCGGGGCTGTTCAGATTGGTTTTATCTGCCTTGATGTGCCATCGCAATATCGCACGGGTTTCTGGGTGCATGCCCAACCCATTCCAGACCATCGTAACAAAGCGGAAAGTACACCCATTTTTCTCCCCAAGCCGTGAAAAACTCACCTTTCGGCAACCCATAGCCCACATCAAATTCTTTGCGCAACGAGGTTTCATCAAGCGTACAAGTGCGCTTATCAAAGTTTTCTCCATCCGCCTTCATCGCCGCTTGCAACATGTCGTACCAGCTTTCCATTTTCATTCCTTATAGATTTGTGGAATGAATAACCGCTGTAACCCACATAAAGTCTCTTTTTTGATCAATGAAGCTATTGAGTTAACCAACATCAACATACTCAGTTAGGACAGCCTGCACTGATTTAACATCTTGGGATGATAAATGCCCAATAGTTTTTAAAACCAGGTTTTGTTCAAGCGTGAATAGTTTCAACCGGCAGTGGCAAGCCACTTTTAGCCCGGCTTCTTGCCAATTTGTTAATGGCACATCACTGGGCCAAACATTTCCATTAGCTGTGGTAATCATGGCCAAAACTAGTTGTTTGTGCTGCTGATTAAATTGTTCATTGGTAATCACCAATGCCGGGCGGCGTTTTATTGCATCACGATCGGTGAATGGAAAAGGTACGGCGACCACATCAAATGCTTTATAGATCACGCCACGCCTCATCGTCCTGCGGCGAGTTCCATTCGGATAATGTCTCCTGCAATGCAGATAATTCGGGATCGACCGAATCGATACGCTTGATGATGATCCGGTTGTTGCTGTCCATGTCGAACGCCAGCATATCGCCTTCCCGAATATGAGCGGCTTCTCTGATACGTTTTGGAATTGTTGCCTGGCCTTTGGCCGTGACGCGTGCAAGCTCCATGACTATCTCCATTAATTCCTGCCGGTATGAATTTACCACTATTGCGACCGCCGGGCAAATGCTGCTTACCCCTACCCGCCACTCACAACTATAGCTACCTACCGTTTTCCCACACCCCGCTTGCTACTTTTCCAGTATCTCCATAAGCATACGCTCGACCCCGATTTGCCAATGAGGCAGGTTAAGGTCGAAGGTTTTTTGCAGTTTTTCGGTATTCATGCGCGAGTTGTGCGGACGCTTGGCTGGCGTAGGAAAGACACTGGTCGGCACGGCTTGTATCGCCTCAGGAGTTACTTTGAGTTCAACACCGGCTTTGCGGGCGAACTCCAGAACGAAGCTGGCATAGCCATGCCATGAGGTCTCGCCTGCTGCAACCAGATGATACAGGCCGGACAATTCCGGTTGCAGCCGGGCGGCGCGGATCGCATGTGCCGTTATGTCGGCCAGCAGGTCCGCACCGGTAGGCGCGCCGATCTGGTCATTGATGACGTTGATGCTGTCGCGCTCCTGAGCCAATCGCAGCATGGTCTTGGCAAAGTTGCCGCCGCGCGTGCCATATACCCAGCTGGTGCGAAAAATCAGGTGCCGGCAACCGGCCTGCCGGATGAGCTGCTCGCCTTCCAGCTTGGTCGCGCCGTACACGCTGAGCGGAGCAGGCGCATCTGTTTCCAGCCATGGCTTGTCGCCGCTGCCGTCAAATACATAGTCGGTAGAGTAATGAATCAGCCAGGCATTGGCGTGCTTTGCTTCCTGCGCCAGCGCACCGGGCGCGAGTGCGTTGATAGTGCGTACCAGCTCCGCTTCGCTTTCGGCCTTGTCCACGGCGGTGTGGGCGGCGGCATTGACGATCACATCCGCTGCGACAGCACGAACCGTCTGGGCGATACCCGCCAGATCGGTAAAGTCACCGCACAACTCTGTGCTGTCGGAATCCAGCGCAACGAGTTCGCCCAGCGGCGCCAGGCTGCGCTGCAGTTCCCAGCCGACCTGGCCGGTTTTACCGAAAAGAAGGATTTTCACCGGGCGCGTCCCGCGTAGTTTTTTTCGACCCATAGCCGATAAGAACCGGATTGCACATTGCTCACCCAGGCCTGATTATCCAGATACCATTGCACGGTCTTGCGTATCCCCGTCTCAAAAGTTTCTGCGGGCTTCCAGCCCAGTTCGCGCTCGATTTTGCGTGCGTCTATCGCATAGCGGCGGTCGTGGCCGGGGCGGTCGGTGACGAAGGTGATCTGCTCGCGGTATGATTTGCCGTCCGGGCGCGGGCGCAGTTCGTCGAGCAACGCGCAAACGGTATGTACGATATCGAGGTTGGCCTTCTCGTTCCAGCCGCCTACGTTGTAGACCTCGCCCAGCCTGCCTTTTTCCAGTACCCTGCGAATGGCACTACAGTGATCCCTGACGTACAGCCAGTCGCGTATCTGCTGGCCATCGCCATACACCGGAAGAGCCTTGCCCGCGAGCGCGTTGACGATCATCAGCGGGATGAGCTTTTCCGGGAAGTGGTACGGGCCGTAGTTGTTCGAACAATTGGTGGTCAATACCGGCAGGCCGTAGGTGTGATGATATGCGCGCACCAGATGGTCGCTGGCGGCCTTGCTGGCAGAATAAGGGCTGTTCGGCTCGTAGCGGTGCGTCTCGCTGAAAGCGGGTTCGTCCTTCGCGAGCGAGCCATACACTTCGTCGGTGGAAACATGCAGAAAGCGGAAACTATCCCGGGTGACGCCCCCGCCCGCGGAAGGGGGGAGGTTTTGCCAGTAGGCGCGCACCGCCTCGAGCAGGTGGAAGGTGCCGACGATATTGGTCTGGATGAAATCTCCCGGGCCGAGGATCGAACGGTCCACATGGCTTTCCGCAGCAAAGTTGACGACGGCACGCGGCCGGTGTTCCGCGAGCAACTTGCCCACCAGCTGCGCATCGCCGATGTCGCCCTGCACAAAAATGTGGCGGGGGTTGCCCTTGAGTGAGGCGAGGTTTTCCAGATTGCCCGCGTAGGTCAGCTTGTCCAGGCTGACCACGGCCTCGTCATGCTGCGCGAACCAGTCCAGAACAAAGTTCGCGCCAATAAATCCCGCACTGCCAGTTACCAAGATCATGTTTATACCCTTTTGAAGGGCAGCGATTATATTCGATGCGCTTCATTGCTAATATAGTACATTTGAACTAAAGAAACCCTAAACGAGTCCGTTCGCCCCGAGCCTGTCGAAGGGCTGCTCACTTAACCCGTTGATCTGATTAACCCCGCGCCAAGCACTACTTAACCTCGAACGGAGGACTAAATTCAGAGCTTCCCTGAAGCCTGATTCCCGCCGCGACGCCGTTCTCAGGACTGATAGCGCGGCAGCCTGTCGACCGGGAGGTCGGCCAGCCTGATCCCCTGAATGTCTTTTGTGGACAATTCCGGATTGTCGATCGGCCACTCGATGTTCAAGGCGGGGTCATTCCATAACACGCTTGCTTCTGCCCGCGGATTGTATTTGTCGGTACATTTATAGGCAAACAATGCCGTTTCTGATGTAACACAGAAACCGTGCGCGAAGCCTGGCGGTATATACAACTGTCGTTTGTTGTCAGCAGAAAGCACGATGCTGACCGATTGTCCGAAGGTCGGCGAGCCATGGCGAATATCCACAGCGACATCAAACACCTCACCCTGAAGCACATATACTAATTTGCCCTGTGCGTTGGGTTTCTGGAAGTGCAGCCCGCGCAGGGTGCCTTTCTTTGACAGGGAGAGGTTGTCCTGCACGAAGGTATCCGGTATCCCGGCAGCGGCATAGTTGGCTTGATTCCAGGTTTCCATGAAGAATCCGCGCTGATCACCGAAGACCTTGGGCTCGATGATCAACACTCCCGGGAGAGCGGTATTAATAATTTGCATATTCACTTTCACTTGTTGCAGGGCATTTTATAGCCCAAACACTATCTTCGCACTCACGGCAATCTGGTAGATTATTTGCGTCATTTCTTTCCATAACTGCCGTGATTTCACGTCTATCTTGGGCAGCACAAGGATATCATCACCCGCGCGTATCGCCCCATCTCCATCGGCAAAGCTGCCGTCGCGGTGTGCAATAACGATGCGCGATGCATCGGCATTCAGGGTGTAGCCGCCGGCACGACTCAGGTAGTCATCCAGCTTCAAGCTGGTATCGAAGGCGATGGCATTGGGAAATTGCACTTCGCCACTGACCAGAACCAGGCCATCCTTGGTGGGAATGCGCAGGATGTCGCCGTTTTCCAGCAGCAATTCCTCCCGTTTGGCGGTTAGTGCGATGAGCACTTGGCCGGAGGGTTCGATCTTTTTGGCGCGTTCCACCCATTGCAGGATCAGGTCGGCTTCGTCCTTGCGCAGGCGCGCTTCCTCGCCGGTGCCGGAACGTGCAGTGAGCGCGGCGGCTTCGAGACTCCGGAGCGAGGTTTGCAGCAACTGTTTTTGCCGTTCCTTGACGCTCAGGCGAAAGAGTTGCAGGCTGTCTCTGTCAGATCGCTCCGAGTACTGGATTTGCTTGATGAGATCGCCCATCCTGGCTCCGTAGGGCATAACATATTCCTGGGCGCTTTGGTGTTCGCCCTCAACGCGCACGGTGATGGTGCCAGGTTTTTTGTCGGCAGTGAATTCGACTTCGTCGCCGTTCTGCAGGGCCACCCGGCCGGCATCGGCCAGCGGATAGTATTCGGTGTTCTTGACCGTACCGGTGTTGCGCACGATGCGGACATGGGTGGCTTGGGCGCGCGGCTTGGCGACTTTGACAAGGTCGGCCACAGTCCGGGCGGCGTCATTAAACTCGAAACGCCTGGCGTTTTCCGCCAGGCCGCTCACCTTGAGCGTGTTCTGGCGCGTGGAAACAAAAATTACATCGCCATCAGCCAACTGGATGAGGGGCATACGTCCTTCCAGCAGGAACTCATAAAGGCTGACTGTGGCGCGGGTCTTGTCGCCGCGCTTGACCTGCACATTGAGGAAGGAACCGCGCTCAAGGTCGATGCCGCCGGCCTGGTCGATGTAATGCAGCAGGCTGTCCATGCTGGTGCCGCTATACAGGCCGGGACGGTTGACGAAGCCGCTGACAAACACGCGCACAGGCTGGGCGGCGGCGAGACTGGCATAGCTGTTGACGTTGGCGCGGAAGACTTTGCCCACGGCGGAATCTACCACGCGCTGAATATCCTGGTTACGCACGCCTAACAACGGTATTGGGCCAACGTGAGGCAGGAAAATGTTGCCCTTGGGGTCAACCGTGACGGGCGCGTCATATTCAAATGCTCCCCACAGGCGTATCTGGACATTGTCCCCCACTGCGATGGCGTAATCCGGGTTGAACTGGGTGGATCCCTGACGGGCGAATGCCCCGGTAAACAGGTTGGCGCCGAAGACATCGCTTTTAAGGTTGGCGGAGTAATCAACATATTGCATGGGCTGCGATCCTGTTTCCGTAACCATGGGCGACTGGGTTGCCGGTGCGGTTTTAACAGGCGCAACGGGTTGTTTTTGATCCGTCCGGAAATTAAGCGCCTGGTCTATGCTGTACGGGTCGCCATTGGCAGCGAACGCGGCAGGCGTGACGGATGCAAGCAGGAGAGTAAGTGCGAGAGTCAGCAAGGAACCCCATCCCCACCCCAGCCCTCCCCTTGAAAGGGAGGGAGAGAGGGTTTGTTTGTGCGGCGACTTGAGCAAGCGCAGGGATTTGATCAGTCCCGGTTGTCGAATGGATACCCTGCACGGGAATGACGGCGCTAATCGATAGTTCGGGATGAATGGCAGTCGTGTCATGGGTTCAGTCCTTGTGGTCGCGGATGATGGCGGCGAGCAGGTGCACGATACCGGCAAGCAGCAGCGTGACTAAAATAAAAACAACGATGTTATATAAGCGCCGGGGCTCTAGCGGGTATTGCGGCTCTGTGGGGGCTTGCAGCATGGACACTTTCTTCAGTGTGCGCGAAGCTTCGATCCGCCCATTTTCCAGCGCGGCCAGCGCGGTCTTGTAGACGTCATGTGCGAATTCGGCATTCATTTGCAGGCGCTGGAATTCTTCCACGGTGCTGTTCAACATCTTGCCGCCGGGTGAGACCAGCCGTGCCTGTTCCCGCTCAATCTGCTTTTCGACTGCGGATATCTGCTGGTTGAGTTCGACGATATTGGGGCTGTTGGGCATCAGATAACCCAGTAAAGCCGCCCGGCGGGTTTGCAGATCGGTGAGCTGCGCCTCCAGACGGTTGATGATGGCGGCGAGATTTTCCGCCGTGCCTTGTGGGGAAACCATGCCCTTTTGGTTCTGAAAACTCAACACTGCCTGGCGGGCCTGAATGTTACGCACACCGATATCGCTGACCTGTTTTTCAAGGAAGGCTACCTGGTCTTGGGCAAGAATATGTGCCATGGCGTTCATGTGGCGCTCACCTTCTTCCACCATTGCGGTGGCGATTGCCTGGGCCGTTTTGGGATCATAGGCTTGTGCTTTGATGACCAGAACACCAGCATAATCGTCGTATTCCACGCTGACCCGCGAAAGATAGTAGCTGTGAAACTGTTCCAAGGGCTGGTCTTCAAACCACATACGCGAAAGCGGGTCGCGATGCCAATCGCTGAAGTGGGCGCGCAGATTAAGTCTGGCATCGAGCTTTTTGAGCATATCGACGGAGAGCAGATGGTCGCGCAACAGCAGTTGATCGGCATGGCTGCCGCCGACGTTTCCAAGCAGTCCGCCAATATTTATTCCTTGTCCACCGGCCAAATCGGTTTTTTGAATGATGACGTGCGCTTCGGAAACGTAGCGATCCGAGGCGATAATCCCCCAGTAAAAGGCCGCCAGCAATGAGGCGCCGAGAGCCGCCCCAAAGATGCGACGACGTAACAGCGCGGGTATCAACCACCCCTGTGCCCAGCCAGCCAACCTTGGAACAGCTTGTGCATATCTGCTTTGGAAAATACGCTGCATCATTTGGCGCTCTCCACCTTCACGCACTGGCTATGCAAATCGTAGAGGTCGACGTGTTGGGTCTCATTGGGTGCAGGGTGATATTTCCTCAGCACCGGTGTTGCGCCCGGTTTAGGCTGGTAGCCAAGCTTGGCAATTTGCCCTGTACCGAGCAGTTCCTTTCCTGCTTGCCTTGCCAACTGAATGACACGTATACCTTTTTCGTGGTCAACCGTCACAGGTTCACCCTTCATCCCCTTTTCCAGCGTATCCAGTGCCTCCTGATATTGCTGTATTTTTTCAATTTCCATAGCTGCTTGCGCCTGGTTCTCTGGCGTCTGTTGAGACTTGAGATTGGCCACTTGATGGCTTAACTGACTCCCTTTGTATTCCTTGAGGGCATCATTGATGTCATCGAACCAATGTGCCCGCCCTTCATTGAGCCAGATGCCGGCAGTGCAAAATTGCCTTAGTGTGCCTTCGCCGTGAGAAACCATGATGAGACTGGCATGGTCGGCCAGCTTCTTGAAGGCGGCCGCAGCCTTCTCCCTGAAAGCAGCGTCTCCCGTGGCAGTTATTTCGTCCGATATGTAAACGTCAAAATCGAATGCGAGCGACAGCCCAAATTGCAGGCGCGACTTCATTCCGGAGGAGTAGGTTTTGACCGGCTCATCGAAGGCTTCACCGAGCTCGGCAAACTCCTGAATGTAGGCTACACGAGCGGGGATGTCGTCTTCGTGGCCGTGAATCCGGCACACAAACTTGGCGTTCTGCCGGCCAGTCAGCGAACCCTGGAGTCCGCCACCAAAACCCATCGGCCAGGAGACGCGGCAGTCACGTTCAATGCGTCCCCGGTTAGGCGTGTCGACCCCGCCAATCAATCGCAGCAAGGTGGATTTTCCCGCACCGTTACATCCGACCAGCCCCACGTTGAGCTTGGGCGGAATGGTGAAGGAAACCCCCTGCAAAACCCACTTGCCCGGGCCATGATCGGTTTGGTAACGCTTGTGCACGTCTTCAACAATGATCATTGCGCTATCAACCTCGATGCAAACCGGCCGTGCAGAGCCAGCCCGAGGAAAATTGCACCCAAGGCGAAACCGTAAATATAGGCGATGCTGAGTTCGGGCACGGCATGGTAGTAAGGGGCAAAACCCAGCCTGGCCGCTTCCAGTCCATGCGCCATTGGATTAAGCAATAACCAGTCGCGGTAAGGTTGGGGCACGACCGTGATGGGGAAAATGACGCCTGAGGCAAAATATAAGGGAGTCATTACAAAACCGATAACTTTTTCCAGCTCGGGTATCAACTCCCCAGCCACCGAGGCCATCAACCCAAATCCCATTCCCACCAGCCACAGCCCGAAAAATGCTTCAAGTACCAACAAAGGATTGTCCGGAAGGGTGCTGATCCCAAACAGGGCTGCGCTACTGAACAGAATGATGGCAACCAGTATGGTGATAAAGCCTTCGAGGGCGGCGCGTACCAACACTGTATCAACCGGCTTGACCTGCCGGTAGGTGAAAAGCCCTCGGTTTGATTTCACGGCATTTTGAGTTTGCGTGCCGGTACGCGTAAACATGAAAAATGCCAACATTCCGACCATCAGCCAGACGACAGTGTCGATTCCACCCACCTTACCCATGCGAATGATGGTAAAAATGAACAGCATGAACACGACGTGAACAATCGGCTCCAGCAGCAGCCATAGCCATGCAGCACGGCCTGCCGACAGGCGGCTGACCGCCTCGCGCAAAAAAAGCGCTTTCCAGACGGAAAGCGTTATATTGGTTGGCGTACGTGTGGTGTTCATCATCAAGTTTTAGATATTACACGGGATTTTGCATGTCCGAAATCAAGGCCAAATTTTACGGCAACCTCAATCTGAATCCGCGTAGCGATTCGCCCAACATGATGGCGAATCGGTTTTTGGCGGTTCACCAATTGACTTTGCAGCCGTGTTCTGTGTCCCTTAAGGGGGGGCATTATGCAGCATCCTTCGCCGTTGCTGCAAACCAGTTTTGTTCGTAATTGCATCGAACTCAGTCGATTGCTTATCAGTAATGTCTATTTTGCGTTGACATCGCGCCGTCGAAGTTCATGACTCATGTGCGCAAACAGATTTTTCTGGAAGATGCTCTGAGCGCTTCACGGGAGATTGAAAGTCAGCGTATGCCGTGGCTTGGAATCAGTGCACAATTTTATAGATCAACCAGATATTCTTGAACCTGGATATAATTGACGGCATTGAATGTTATAAGCGCCCTTTGCACTGGACCCGAAACCTCATCGGCATTTGTGAATTTCTTGATGAAATTCTAACTGACACTTGCTTTTCTATTAACTATGACAATGAAAAAAGCACTTATCACCGGCATCACCGGCCAGGACGGCGCCTATCTCGCCGAACTTTTGCTGGACAAAGGCTATCAGGTCTATGGCACTTACCGCCGGACCAGTTCGGTAAACTTCTGGCGCATTGAGGAATTGGGCATCAGCCAGCATCCTGATCTACGTCTTGTGGAATACGATCTCACTGATATGGGGGCGAGCATTCGCTTGTTGCAGTCGACTGGCGCAACGGAAGTCTATAACCTGGCGGCGCAAAGTTTTGTGGCGGTATCTTTTGATCAGCCTGTGACTACGGCGCAAATTACCGGCCTCGGGCCCGTGAACCTGCTTGAGGCGATACGTATCGTCAACCCGGCAATTCGCTTTTACCAGGCCAGCACGTCGGAGATGTTCGGCAAGGTGCAGGCTGTACCCCAGGTTGAGAGCACGCCATTTTATCCCCGCAGCCCCTATGCTGTGGCCAAGCTGTACGCCCACTGGATGACGATCAATTACCGGGAGAGCTATGGTATTTTTGGCAGCAGCGGCATTCTGTTCAACCACGAGTCGCCGCTGCGCGGGCTGGAGTTTGTTACCCGCAAGATCACCGACGGCGTTGCAAAAATCAAACTGGACAAGCTGGATGTGCTGGAGCTGGGTAACCTGGATGCGAAGCGGGATTGGGGATTTGCCAAGGAATACGTCGAAGGCATGTGGCGCATGTTACAGATAGAGAAACCGGGTACCTACGTGCTGGCCACGAATCGTACTGAAACGGTGCGTGATTTTGTGACCATGGCAGGCAAGGCGGCGGGGTTTGATCTGGCATGGCAAGGCGCGGCTGAAAAGGAAGTAGGCGTTGACCGCAAGAGCGGCAAAACTCTGGTACGGCTGAACCCGAAATTTTGCCGTCCGGCTGAAGTTGAGCTGCTGATAGGCAATCCGGAGAAAGCCAGACGCGAGCTGGGCTGGGAACCTAAAACCAGGCTGGAGGAACTTTGCCAGATGATGGTGGAAGCGGATATTCGGCGAAATGAGCGCGGGGTATCGTTTTAGGAAGCTCTGATTAAGTCCTCCGTTCGTGGTTAAGTAGTGACTTAGCGCGGGGTTATCGTGCTTAGTCAATACTTAGTTGTTCCACCAGAGCCTGTCGATCCATGAATGGTGGGGTTAATCAGATCAACGGGTTAAGCGAACCGCCCTTCGACAGGCTCTCAAGAAACAGCTTTTTAATATTCATAAAAACA
>MGWZ01000065.1 GCA_001801175.1 Gallionellales bacterium RIFCSPLOWO2_02_FULL_57_47
ATGATAGCCAAAGCGAAAACTCCTCGCACCGCATACTGTTTCCTGCTCACGCCTTGCCTCGCGTATGCGGGGCTTACTTGGCTCAGGGCGAACGGATCAATAATCGAATTCGACGACGCCCTCCAAGGCCACATCACGCAAAACCTCGAAACCGAAATCGGCGACTTTGTCGTGAAGCGCGCCGACGGGCTGTTCGCTTACCAGCTCGCGGTGGTTGTGGACGATGCGTTCCAGAACATCACGCATGTGGTGCGCGGAGCCGACCTGCTGCATTCCACGCCGCGCCAGATTTACCTGCAACGGCTGCTAGGCCTGCCCACGCCGCATTATATGCACCTGCCCATCGCGGTAAATGCGCAGGGAGAGAAACTCGGCAAGCAGACACTCGCGCCTGCAATAGCAACCGATGATGTGGTTGCGACGCTGATAGAAGTGCTGGAATTTTTGCGGCAGCAACCGCCGGCCGAGTTGCGGCAGGGGAGTGTGGAGGAGGTGTTGGGGTGGGCGGTGGCGCATTGGCAACCGGAGAGGTTGAAGGGATGTAGGCAGTTGCCCGCACCAATATGAACAGCAGGTCGGGTTACGCAACGCTAACCCGACCTACGACTATTCGTAGGATGCGGTGACAAAGGAACCGCATCGTTCGCGATTGATGCGGTTCGTGCCTCACCGCATCCTACTTACTCAAATGCCATCGTAGGTTGGGTTGAGCGACGCGATACCCAACAATTACCGCAATCGATGGGTATCGCGTCGCTCAACCCATCCTACCGTGCTATCACACGCTGGGCATCACACCAAACCGCACGACGCCCTTATTCTTATCCTTGACAATAAGTATTTTAAGGGTATCCTTATCCTTGTTGTTCTTTGATAAGGGGATTAACCATGCAAAAAATTGAAGTCGATGACAGCGTCTACCAGTTTCTTGAAAGCAAGGTTCAGGGGTTTGGTGACTCACCAAATGTCGTTCTTAGGCGACTCCTTGGTATTGGCACTCCAAATCCACAAGCATCGAAATCTGTTGAAACAAAGTCACCACAGGCCGGCGCAAAGAGAGGCAAAGCCCCAAAGGCAAATCTTCGAGATTTGGTTCGCGTCGGGAGCCTTTCAGAAGGGCAAGTTCTCTACCTTCATGACTACCGAGGCACCAAGATCAGCGGCGTACAGGCACATATTCGTGGCAATAATCTTGAGTACAAGGGGCAAATACAATCGATGTCAGCCCTTGCACGCGATCTCATGAAAATCCAAGGCTACGATAACAACTCATACCGTGGGCCTGAACACTGGTTCACAGCACAAGAGAGAAGTATCAAAGATATATGGGACGAATACTTGAAGGCATTCCCTAAGTAATGCCCAAACCTACGCTCAAGCGGGCCTGCGCAAAAACACGCAGCCCCTTGCTTCACTCTGTTGGATGTTATTAAAGGGGATATTTATGATTCAACGACTATTTCAAGGCATCATGTTGGCCACTTTTATCATGCTTAGTGGATGTGCGAACACATTGAAAGTCACCTACCACTCTGATCCCCCTGGGGCAGTTCTATATCAGGAGAATCAACAATTCGGATACGCGCCGACCACTCTCAACTACAAGGTAACTGATGAGGATAAAAAACGAGGGTATACAATCCTTCGAGGCACAACTGTTCGTTGGGCAAGCGGAGCATCGGCAACCATCTCATCGCTCCGCGCAGATCTTTCAACGGGGTACAACCAACAGTTTACTTTCATTCGCCCCGAGAACTATCCGGGCCGTGAAGCGGATGTTCGTTTTTCCCTTGAACTACAGAAGCTAGCCATAATGCAGCGCCAAGCGAAAGCGCAGGAAGATCAAGCTATTTGGCAGCGCTACAATGCAATTAAACAGCAGCAACAGCAGCAGCAACCACGAATCCTGAATTGCAACTCGACTGCGTACGGGAACACCGTGAACACAACGTGCTATTAATGTCCTCTAATGTTTTATTTCACCGAACCTACGCGAAAAGCCGCGCAGAAAGGAACCCTCCATACCAACATTGCGTTTATCACCCAAAATGGTCTTGGCTCTCGAGCGTCTCTACGAGACAAACGGCCAAGCGGACTTCATTCCATACTCAACCGCCATCGCGCTTGAAGCACGAGAATTGGTTTCAATGCCCACGAATCCGCACCAACGAACCGGTAGCGGTATGTTTCCAGAGTACATGGCCACGCTAACCAATTCAGGTCGGTCGTGGTGCGAGAGACATTTCGCCCAGTTGCGGTGCAGGGAAAACAAGTGAACCAAACCCAATGAAAAGAACCGCTCCATTTTAAATTGCTGGCTTCGTCGCCGATATGGCAATGGGCTCTAACCCTGCGCTCAAGCATGACGATGCAAAAGCGCGCGCCCCTTAGCTACGTTAAGCCACTCCCCTCACTACTCCCGCAATCCCCTCCGCACACTGCTTCACCAACCTCCCATCCTCCCCCTCCACCATCACCCGCAACAATGGCTCCGTGCCTGACGGGCGCAGCAGCACGCGTCCCTTACCGTCTAACACAGCCTCAGCTTCCGCCACCGCCGCACCCACCTTGCCGCTTGCGAGACACGCCTTGGCGTCGGCAACGCGCACGTTGATCAGCACCTGCGGATACATGTGCAGATCGCCCGTAGCGTCCGCAAGGCTTTGCCCGTTGGCTCGCAATGCTTGCAGCACCTGCAGGGCCGAGACGATGCCGTCGCCGGTGCTGTGCTTGTCGAGGCAGATGATGTGGCCGGAATTTTCGCCGCCGAGCTGCCAGCCTTGCTGCTGCAGCAACTCCATCACGTAGCGGTCGCCCACCTTGGCGCGCAGGAACGGGATGCCCAATTTCTGCATCGCATGTTCAAACGCCAGGTTGGTCATCAGCGTGCCGACCACGCCGCCATGCAACGTGCCTTGCGCCTGACGGTGCCTGGCGATCACATACAGCAGCTGGTCGCCATCGTAGAGCTGTCCTTTGCTGTCCGTCATGATCAGGCGGTCGCCGTCGCCGTCCAGCGCGATGCCGATATCCGCTTTATGTTCAATCACGGCCTTCTGTAAATTCGCGGGTGCGGTCGCGCCGTAGCCGTCGTTGATGTTCTTGCCGTCGGGCTGCGCGCCGATGGCGACGACGTCCGCGCCGAGTTCGTGGAACACGTTGCGTGCGATGTGGTAGGTCGCGCCGTGCGCGCTGTCCACGACGATCTTCAGGCCGCGCAGGTTCATCTCGGCCGGGAAGGTGCTCTTGCAGAATTCGATGTAGCGCCCGACCGCATCGTCGATACGCTTGGCCTTGCCCAGCCCGTCCGAGGCGTTGGTCTGCATCGGGTTGTCCAGTTCCGCTTCGATGGCGCGCTCGGTCTCATCTGGCAGCTTGGTGCCGCTGCCGGAGAAGAATTTGATGCCGTTATCCTCGTAGGGATTGTGCGAGGCGGAGATCACGATGCCCACCTGCAGGCGCAACGCTCGCGTCAGATAGGCGACCGCCGGGGTCGGCACGGGGCCGGCCAGGTAGACATCGATGCCTGCCGCGATCAACCCCGCTTCGAGCGCAGATTCCAGCATGTAGCCGGAGATACGCGTGTCCTTGCCGATCAGCACGCCGGTGCGTTCACCGCGCATATCGCTGGAGCCTGAAGCCAGCACCTTGCCTGCTGCATAACCCAGATGCATCACGAATTGCGGCGTGATGGGATGTTCACCCACCCGCCCGCGTATTCCATCGGTTCCGAAATATTTTCTGCTCATTGCAAACCTCTTTAAACAGTTCTCTCTGCACCTAGATTCCTTCCCCCTGACAGGGGGAAGGTTAGGATGGGGGTGTGCCACAAGGCTTCTACCCTCTCCCTAACCCTCCCCTTGCAAGGAGATGGGATGCTATTGATTTACTGCGCTCCATACTTTAAGCGCATCCACCGTCTCGCGCACATCGTGCGCGCGCACGATGGATGCGCCGCGCTGCACTGCGATCAGGGCAGCTGCCACGCTCGCTGATACGCGGTGATCCACATCCTGTCCGGTAATCGCGCCGAGCATCGATTTACGTGACAACCCCGCTAGCACCGGCACACCCAGTTCGCGCAGTTTGTCCAGATGACGCAACAGGTCGAGATTATGCGCCAGCGTCTTGCCAAATCCAAAGCCCGGATCGATCGCGATGCGCTCGCGCCCGATTCCGGCAGCTTCCGTCGCGGCGATGCGCCCGCGCAAAAACGCGCTCACCTCGGACACTACATTCTGATATTGGGGCTGCGTCTGCATGGTTTGCGGGCTGCCCTGCTTGTGCATCAGGCATACCGCGACATTGCCGGCGGCGACTATCTGCAATGCGGCATCCTCCTGCAGCGCGTTGATGTCGTTGACCATCTGCGCACCGGCGGCGATCGCCGCCTGCATCACTTCAGGTTTGCAGGTATCTATTGAAACCGGCACCGGCGCGCCGCGCAAGCCTTCGATGACCGGCAATACACGATCCAGTTCTTCCTGGACGCTGACCGGTTGCGCTCCCGGGCGTGTGGATTCGCCGCCGATGTCGAGTATGTCCGCGCCCTCGGCAATGAGTTGTTGCGCATGTGCCAGTGCGGCTGCGTGTTGCAGATGCTGCCCGCCGTCCGAGAACGAATCGGGCGTGACATTGACGATGCCCATCACGAGAGGGCGGGAAAGATCGAGTTGGAATTGGCCGCAGTGTAAGAACATCAGGATCGGGGATCGAGGATCGAGGATCGAACGGCGTTTACTCGCTCCTCAATCCCCGATCCTCAATCCTGCTTTCATGTTTCCTGCGCTGGCTGCACAGGCGCAGTGGCTGGCGCGGTTGGCGCAGCATCCTGCGGTGGCTGCGGCGGCTGGGCGCTTTGGCTTGGCTTTGGCGCGCGTGGCGGATTGCCGGCCATGATGTCGTCGATCTGGTCGGCATCGATGGTCTCCAATTCCAGCAGGGCCTTGGCCATGACCTCGAGTTTGTCGCGATTTTCCTCGATCAGGCGGCGCGCCAGCGCGTACTGCTGATCGATGATGCGGCGAATCTCGGCATCCACCTGCTGCATGGTCGCCTCGGAAATGTTCTTGTGGGTAGTCACCGAACGACCCAGGAATACTTCGCCTTCATTTTCGGCATACACCATCGTCCCCAGCGCTTCCGACATGCCCCATTGGGTGACCATCTTGCGCGCCATATCGGTGGCGCGCTCGAAGTCGTTGGACGCACCGGTGGTCATCTGGTGCATGAAGATTTCCTCGGCAATGCGTCCGCCGAACAATACCGCGATGGTCGACAGGATGCGCTCCTTGTCCAGGCTGTAGCGGTCTTCGGCAGGCAATTGCATGGTCAGGCCCAGTGCGCGGCCGCGCGGGATAATGGTGACCTTGTGCACCGGATCGGTCTTGGGCATCAGCTTCGCGACCACCGCATGGCCGGACTCGTGATACGCGGTATTGCGCCGTTCTTCCTCCGGCATGATCATGGATTTGCGCTCGGTGCCCATCATGATCTTGTCCTTGGCCGCCTCGAAATCGTCCATCTCGACAAAACGCTTGCTGCGTCGCGCCGCGAACAAGGCGGCTTCATTGACCAGGTTCGCCAGGTCTGCACCGGACATGCCGGGGGTGCCGCGCGCCAGGATGTCGGCCTTGACGTCCTGGGCAACCGGCACCTTGCGCATGTGCACCATCAGTATCTGTTCGCGGCCGCGAATATCCGGCAGCGGCACGACCACCTGGCGGTCAAAGCGGCCCGGACGCAATAACGCCGGATCAAGCACGTCGGGGCGGTTGGTCGCGGCGATCACGATCACGCCGCTGGCGCCTTCGAAGCCGTCCATTTCCACCAGCAACGCATTCAGGGTCTGCTCGCGTTCGTCATTGCCGCCGCCGAGGCCTGCGCCACGCTGGCGTCCGACCGCATCGATTTCATCGATGAACACGATGCAGGGGGCGTGTTTCTTGGCCTGTTCGAACATGTCGCGCACGCGAGCCGCGCCGACACCGACAAACATTTCCACGAAGTCGGAGCCTGAGATCGAGAAGAACGGAACTTTGGCTTCGCCGGCAATCGCTTTGGCCAGCAGCGTCTTGCCGGTGCCCGGACTGCCCACCAGCAGCACGCCGCGCGGAATGCGCCCGCCGAGGTTCTGGAATTTGGACGGATCGCGCAAAAAGTCCACCAGTTCGGATACCTCCTCCTTGGCCTCATCGCAGCCCGCCACATCGGCAAACGTGAAACGCTCCTTGTTTTCGTCCAGCATGCGCGCGCGCGACTTGCCGAACGAAAACGCGCCACCCTTGCCGCCGCCCTGCATCTGGCGCATGAAGAATACCCACACGCCGATCAGCAGCAGCATCGGGAACCATGATACGAAAATACTCATCAGGAAAGACTGTTCTTCTTCCGGCTTGGCTTCAATGCTTACGCCGTTTTTCAACAGATCGGAAACCAGCCAGATATCGCTCGGCGCATAGCTGGTAATACGCTTGCCTTCGGTGGTGGTCGCCTTCAGCGTGCGCCCCTCAATGGTCACCTTGGTGACATGCCCCTGTTTGACTTCATCAAGGAATTGCGAATAGTCGAGTTGTGCCTGCGCAGTCTGCTGCTGGCGGGTGTTGAATTGATTGAACACAGTCATCAACACCAAAGCGACGACCATCCAGATTGCAATACTCTTAAAATTATTCAAAATTACTCCTGTAAACAACGCTCCAAACAACCTCCGAAGCTGGCTATTAGACTATGTATTACTTCTTTTCGCTACCCAAAAGATACAACTCGCTGCTTCGATCACGCGAAGCCTTGGGCTTGCGCGTAACCACCCTGGCGAAACGGCTGCGCATCAGCTTGTAAAAAGCCTCAAACCCCTCGCCCTGAAAAACCTTGACGAGAAAGCTGCCTTCCGGTTTCAGATGTTCGAGCGCAAATTCCATCGCCAGTTCCGCAAGATGCATCGCGCGCGCCTGATCGGCGGATGCAATGCCGCAGATATTGGGGGCCATATCCGAAATTACAAGCCCGACCGGCTTGCCGTGCAGCATATTTTCCAATTGTTTCAGCACTGCATCATCGCGAAAATCGCCCTGAATGAATTCCACCCCGGCCAGAGGGTCCAGCGGCAGCAGATCCAGCGCGATCACCTTTCCGCCACGCCCCACCTTGTCCGCTGCCACCTGCGACCAGCCACCGGGGGTCGCGCCCAAATCCACCACCACCGTGCCCGGCTTGAGCAAATGGTCTTTGGCATCGATCTCGAGCAGCTTGTAAGCGGCACGCGAACGATAGCCCTCCTTCTTGGCCTGTTGCACAAAAGGGTCATTTACATGCTCTCGCATCCATTGTTTGCTGGTCTTGGAAGGCTTCATCGTGATCAAAGGCCCATGCACAATTACTGATAGAACAACTAGCCATCTGACTAAGCTGGCAAACAGCTTTGCATAGCCATTCGGCTAAGCCACCCGAATACGGTGACATAAGCCGCTGGTTAACGCCAGCTAAGTCATTGGTTATGCGCTTGCTGATACTGCGTTGAAAATCGGCTCAAAATCCTCATGTATTTAATAATACATTGCGGTTTTTGCGAGTTGTGCGGTAACGTCAAGCCGCCCATCCCTGCCAAACCCACTTCGCCAATTTTCGCCTTGTTTCAGCTTCGCTCGTTACATCGTGCATGTGCCTAATTAAGTTTATAAAAAACAATTACATTTTTTTTGATATCAGCAACAACCTGATAGAATCCGTGCCTATTCTGAAAGGCCATTATGTTATCTCTTACCGTATCTGAACGACTCGACCTGAAAGGCCGCGCGCAAGCATTGAAACCCACGGTGATGATAGGCAATGCCGGTTTGACTGAATCGGTTTTGAAAGAAATTGCGCTGACCCTGAAAATTCACGAACTCATCAAGATTCGTATATTGAGCGATGACCGCGCGCAACGCGAAGCGATGCTGGAAGCTATCTGCACCCAATTAAACGCGGCGCCGGTACAGCACATCGGCAAAACCCTGGTCGTTTATCAACCCAACCCGGACGCCCACAAAATAGAAATCAGGAAAATGCCGCGCCACAAGGGCAAGAAGCCGCTGACCAAGAAGCAACTGGGTAGCCGGTAGCTTGTTGCCTGTAGCAGAACCGGTTAGCTACAAGCTGCAGACCACAAGCTAGATATACTGAACCTCCACCACCTCATATTCCCGCACCCCGCCCGGAGCCTGCACTTCGGCGACATCACCGCTGTATTTTCCTATCAGCGCACGCGCAATCGGTGAGCTGATCGAGACTTTCCGGTGCCTGATATTTGCCTCGTCATCACCGACGATCTGGTAGGTGACCACATCGCCGTTGTTCACATCTTCCAATACCACCGTTGCGCCGAAAACACAGCGTCCATCGGCTTTAATTGTCTTGGGGTCGATGATCTGCGCGCTGCCCAGCTTGCCTTCCAGCTCGACGATACGCCCCTCGACGAATGACTGGCGTTCTTTGGCAGCTTCATATTCGGCGTTCTCCGACAGGTCGCCTTGCGCGCGCGCTTCGGAGATGGCATTGATCACCGCGGGGCGCTCTACTGTCTTGAGGTTATGCAGTTCCTGACGCAATTTTTCTGCGCCCTCTACAGTCAAAGGAGTTGTGCTCATATCGGTACTTCCTCAGTTATTAGTCGTTAGTCGTTAGTTGGTGTTGGCGCGGAGCCTGTCCTGAGCATAGCCGAAGGGCGGGTTTTGCTTCAACTAGCGGCTAACGACTAGCGACTAGCCTTTTGTGTTGACCCTGCAAATCATATACCCGCAACTCGGTCAGGTGCTGCATTCCAACGCAAGCGGCGCGTGCGCCGGCCAGCGTAGTGTAATACGTCACCCGCCCCTGTAACGCAGCATGGCGGATGGAATACGAATCGCGCATCGCGGAAGGCTTGCTGTCCACGGTGTTGATGATGAGGCTGACTTCGCCATTCTTGATCATATCCACGATGTGCGGACGCCCTTCCGCCACCTTGTTTACTACCGTCACGGCAACACCCGCCGCACTGATTACGGCTGCCGTACCGCGTGTTGCCAATATCGTAAAACCAAGCTGCGCCAGCGAACGGGCGGTTTCCACCACGCCCGGTTTGTCCGCTTCGCGCACGCTGATGAACACCTTGCCGTCCCTGGGCAATTTGATGCTGGCGGCCAGTTGCGACTTCACAAAGGCCTCGGCGAAGGTTTCTCCGATGCCCATCACCTCGCCGGTAGATTTCATTTCCGGGCCAAGTATCGTGTCCACGCCGGGGAATTTGATGAACGGGAACACCGCTTCCTTGACCGAATAATAAGGCGGAATCACTTCCCTGGTAATGCCCTGCTGCGCCAGGCTTTGTCCTGCCATGCAGCGCGCCGCGATTTTCGCCAGCGGCACACCGGTTGCCTTGGAAACGAACGGCACGGTGCGCGAGGCGCGCGGATTCACTTCCAGCACGAACACGGTGTCACCCTGAATGGCGAACTGCACATTCATCAGCCCGACCACATTGAGCGCCTTGGCCATTTCCACAGTCTGACGGCGCAATTCGTTTTGCATGCTGGCCGACAAGCTGAACGGCGGCAAGGAACAAGCCGAGTCGCCGGAATGCACGCCTGCCTCCTCGACGTGCTCCATGATGCCGCCGATAATCACTTGCCTGCCATCGGACACCGCATCCACGTCCACTTCAATCGCATCGTTGAGGAAGCGGTCCAGCAAGATCGGCATACGCTCTGGAAAAGTCTTCGACATCTCCTCGGCATCGCGCATGTAGCGTTCCAGATCGGTTTGGGCGTGGATTATTTCCATCGCCCGCCCGCCGAGCACATTGGAAGGACGCACCACCAATGGATAGCCGATCTCGGCTGCACCGGCGATGGCGTCCTGCACGTTGCTGGCGATGCGGTTGGGCGGTTGCTTCAGGTTCAACCGGTGCAGCATCTGCTGGAAGCGCGCACGGTCTTCCGCGCAGTCGATCATGTCCGGTGTAGTACCGATGATAGTCACGCCGTTCTTTTCGAGGCCATGGGCCAGCCTGAGCGGCGTCTGCCCGCCAAACTGCACGATCACGCCGTGCGGGTTTTCCACCGCCACGATTTCGAGCACATCTTCCAGCGTCAGCGGCTCGAAGTACAGGCGGTCCGAAGTGTCGTAATCGGTGGACACGGTTTCGGGATTGCAGTTCACCATGATGGTCTCATAGCCATCCTCGCGCATCGCCAGCGCGGCATGCACGCAGCAATAATCGAACTCGATGCCCTGCCCGATACGGTTCGGCCCGCCGCCCAGCACCATGATCTTTTTGTTGCCGGTCGGCTGCGCTTCGCACTCTTCCTCGTAAGTCGAATACATGTAGGCAGTGTTGGTGGCGAACTCGGCGGCACAGGTATCCACGCGTTTGAATACCGGACGCACACCGAGTGCATGGCGGTAGGCGCGCATCGCGGCTTCATCGGTACCCAGCAACGCCGCCAGCCGCGCATCGGCAAAACCGTTGCGTTTCAATGTGCGCAGATCGTCCGCGTCCAGGCTTTCCAGCGTGCGTCCGGTCAGCGATTGTTCCTGGCGGATCAGGTCTTCTATCTGCGCCAGGAACCAGGTGTCAATCTTGCTCAGTGAAAATACCTCTGCCACGCTCATGCCAAGACGGAACGCGTCGCTCACTGCCCAGATACGCTCCGGTCCCGGACTGCCAAGTTCGGCACAAATCGCCTCGCGGTCGGTGAACTTGCTGTCCAGTCCGTTCACGCCGACTTCCAGCCCGCGCAAGGCTTTCTGGAACGACTCCTGAAAAGTGCGGCCTATCGCCATCACTTCGCCCACCGATTTCATCTGCGTGGTCAGGCGGTCATTGGCTTGCGGAAATTTCTCGAATGCGAAACGCGGAATCTTGGTAACCACATAATCAATCGAGGGTTCGAACGAGGCTGGCGTGGCGCCGCCGGTGATGTCATTTTTCAGTTCGTCCAGCGTGTAACCCACTGCCAGCTTCGCCGCCACCTTGGCGATCGGGAAGCCGGTGGCCTTGGACGCCAGCGCGCTTGATCTCGACACGCGCGGGTTCATCTCGATCACCACCATGCGCCCGTCTTCCGGATTGATGGAGAATTGCACGTTGGAGCCGCCGGTATCCACGCCGATTTCGCGCAGCACTGCCAGCGAAGCGTCGCGCATGATCTGGTATTCCTTGTCGGTCAGCGTCTGCGCAGGCGCGACAGTGATCGAATCGCCGGTATGCACGCCCATCGGGTCGAGGTTCTCGATCGAACAGATGATGATGCAATTGTCATTGCGATCGCGCACGACTTCCATTTCGTATTCTTTCCAGCCGAGCAGCGATTCCTCGATCAGCAGCTCGCGCGTCGGCGAGGCTTCCAGACCGCGCTCGCAGATCTCCATGAACTCCTCGCGGTTGTAGGCGATGCCGCCGCCGCTGCCGCCCATCGTAAACGACGGACGGATGATGGTCGGGAAACCCATCACCTGCTGCACTTGCAACGCTTCTTCCATGCTGTGCGCGATGGCAGAACGCGCCGATGCAAGACCTATCCTGGTCATCGCCTGCTTGAACTTTTCGCGGTCTTCTGCCATATCGATGGCCTCGCGCGACGCGCCTATCATCTCCACGTTGTATTTTTCCAGCACGCCGTGCTTGGCCAGATCCAGCGCGCAGTTCAATGCGGTCTGTCCGCCCATCGTCGGCAGGATCGCATCGGGCTTTTCCCTGGCGATGATCTTCTCCACCATCTGCCAGGTGATCGGCTCGATGTAAGTCGCATCCGCCATCTCCGGGTCGGTCATGATGGTGGCGGGATTCGAGTTCACCAGAATGACGCGGTAGCCCTCTTCGCGCAGCGCCTTGCAGGCCTGCGCCCCGGAGTAATCGAACTCGCACGCCTGCCCGATGACGATAGGGCCGGCGCCGATGATGAGAATAGATTTTAGATCGTTACGTTTTGGCATAAATTCAGCTTGTAGCTGGTAGCGGGGAGCCGGTAGCGGTTTTGTCGCGCCCTGTAGGCGCGGGGTTGGCTACAGGCAACTGGCTACGAGCTACCAGCTCTTTCCATCAAATCAATAAACTTGTCGAATAAATAATCCACGTCGTGCGGACCCGGACTCGCCTCGGGGTGACCCTGGAAGCAGAATGCCGGTTTGTCGGTCAACTCGAAACCCTGCAACGTGCCGTCGAACAGCGAGACGTGCGTCACGCGCGCATTTGCCGGCAGCGTAGCCGCATCCACCGCAAAACCGTGGTTCTGGCTGGTGATCATCACTCGCTTGCTCTGCAAGTCCTGCACCGGATGGTTTGCGCCGCGATGGCCGAACTTCATCTTCACCGTCCTGGCGCCCACCGCCAGGCCCATCAGCTGGTGGCCGAGGCAGATGCCGTACAGCGGAATTCCCGCGTCGATGAATTTGCGCGTCGCGTCGATCGCGTAATCGCATGGCTCAGGGTCGCCGGGGCCGTTGGACAGTAATACACCGTCCGGCTCCATTGCCAATACTTCTGAAGCCGGGGTCTTCGCCGGCACCACAGTGATGCGGCAACCGCGCTCGGAGAGCATGCGCAGGATGTTGCGCTTCACGCCGAAATCGTAAGCCACCACATGGTAGGAGCGAGGATTGTGGAACGAGGATTGAGGGGAATCCGCTGCAACGCTTTTTGCTCGATCCTCAATCCCCGATCCTCGATCCTCGTACCCCACGCCCAACTCCCACTCGCGCTGCGTCCATGAGTAGGATTCTGCGCAGGAAACCTCCTTGGCCAGATCCATGCCGGCCAATCCGGCAAAGCCGCGCGCCGCCGCGAGTGCCGCCGCTTTATCGGTACCGGTGGCGATGCAACCGTTCTGAGCACCCTTCTCGCGCAGAATGCGCGTCAGCTTGCGCGTATCGATCCCGGCAATCGCAACCACGTTGTTGGCTTTGAGGTAATCAGGCAGCGACTGCGTGTTGCGCCAGTTGCTCACCGTCATCGAAAGATCGCGAATGACCAGACCGCTGGCGAACACCTGCCGCGATTCCACGTCTTCGGTATTCACCCCGACGTTGCCGATATGCGGGCAGGTCAGCGTGACAATTTGCTTGCAGTAAGATGGATCGGTGAGAATTTCCTGATAGCCGGTCATCGAGGTGTTGAACACCACCTCTCCGACACTGCTGCCGGAAGCACCGATGGCAACGCCCCGAAACACCGTCCCATCGGCAAGCACAAGAATGGCGTGGTTCGTTTGTGACACCGGAAATACTCCCAAAGATAACAGCCTGACCGCTCGGATGGCATAAAGAAGCGGGACGAACAACGTGTTCATCCCGCCTTGGATTGGCGCGCATTATAGCGGATTAGAGAGTGTTCATCAATGCGGAGCTCCCAGACCATTTCATGCCGGGAACACGCAACCTCTTCATACTCATTTCAGATTGGAAGCGACTTATTTCTCCTTTTTATCTTTCCAGCAACCCATTGATGAATTTCTAAAGACAGCTGGTTGTTCAACCAGCCCGCATTTCCAGCATCAGATGGTTTATCCGTTTAACAAACCCCGCCGGATCGTCCAGTTGCCCGCCCTCTGCCAGCAAAGCCTGATCGAACAGCACGGCGGCCCAGTCATCAAAGTGTTTTTCTTCTTCCTTCAGGCGCATTACCACCGGATGGTTAGCATTGATTTCCAGGATGGGCTGGGTGGCCGGCGCCTTCTGCCCGGCGGCCTTGAGCATGCGCGCCAGGTTGCCGCCCATATCATGCTCGTCGGCCACCAGGCAGGCGGGCGAATCGGTCAGGCGGTGCGTCACCCTGACCTCCTTGACGCGCTCCGCGAGGCTGGCCTTGATTTTTTCGGTCAGGTCCTTGTGGTCGCTGGCCTGCTTTTCCTGTTCCTGTTTCTCGGCTTGGTCTTCCAGCTTGCCAAGGTCGAGTCCGCCTTTGGCCACAGATACCAGCTGTTTGCCGGCAAACTCGGTCAGCGAACTCACCACCCATTCGTCCACGCGATCGGAGAGTAACAGCACCTCGATGCCCTTTTTGCGGAACACCTCCAGATGCGGGCTGTTCTTCGCCGCATTGAAAGTTTCGGCGGTGATGTAATAAACCTTGTCCTGGCCATCCTTCATCCGGGCGATGTAATCAGGCAGCGATACTGTTGCTTCGTTGTTATCGGCATGGGTCGACGCGAAGCGCAGCAAAGCGGCGATCTTTTCCTTATTGGCAAAGTCTTCCGCTGCACCTTCCTTCAACACCTGGCCAAACTCATCCCAGAACCTGGCGTATTTATCCTTGTCATTCGCCGCCATATCTTCGAGCAGACCAAGCACTTTTTTGGTGCAGCCGGCGCGAATCGCCTCGATGTCTTTCGATTCCTGGAGTATTTCGCGCGATACGTTCAGCGGCAGGTCGCTGGAGTCGACGATGCCGCGCACAAAACGCAGATAGGTCGGCAACAGCTGCTCGGCATCGTCCATGATGAACACGCGGCGCACGTAGAGCTTGACGCCGTGACGGGTATTGCGGTCATACATGTCGAATGGCGCATGTGCCGGGATATAAAGCAACTGCGTGTATTCCTGGTGGCCTTCCACACGCGCGTGAATCCAAGCAAGCGGTTCTTCATAGTCGTGCCCGACATGTTTGTAGAACGCCTTGTATTCGTCGTCGGAAATCTCATTCTTGGGCCGCGCCCACAATGCGGAAGCCTGGTTCACCGTTTCATCCTCGTCGGTGATGGCCTGGCCGTCTTCCTTCCATTCCTCCTTTTTCATCAGGATGGGCTGGACGATGTGGTCCGAATATTTGTGGATAATGGAGCGAATCTTGTGGCCGCTGAGCAAGTCATCCTGATCGGCGCGCAAATGCAATGTAATTGACGTGCCGCGCGCGGCATTCTCAAGCATTTCGATGGAAAATTCGCCGCCGCCATCCGATTCCCAGCGCACGCCCTGGTCAGCCTGCTCGCCCGCGCGGCGAGTCGTGACAACGACCTTGTCGGCCACGATAAAAGAGGAATAAAAACCAACACCGAACTGGCCGATCAGGTTTGCATCCTTCTGCTGGTCGCCGCTCAGCCTGGAAAAAAATTCCCGTGTGCCCGACTTGGCAATCGTGCCCAGATTATTGATGACCTCATCACGGTTCATGCCTATGCCGTTGTCGCTGATTGTCAGCGTTCTTGCTTCCTTGTCGTAACTGACGCGGATATGCAAATCGGTATCGTTTTCGAACAGCGTCGCGTTGTGCAGCGCCTCAAAGCGCAGCTTGTCGCAGGCATCCGACGCGTTGGATACCAGTTCGCGCAGGAAAATCTCGCGGTTGGAATACAGCGAATGGATCATCAATTGCAGAAGCTGTTTAACTTCTGTCTGGAATCCCATGGTTTCACGATTGGCAGCAATATTTTCGGTCATACAAGTCCCTTCAGTCGATTGCAAAGATCAGCCTAGTAAATGGTGTTCGTTTTCAGGTTTTCAAGTGTTGTTTGGGAGGTTGGGCAGATTTACCAGCCTGGAAAAAGCAGGTAACTGTTGGCGGTTTTTATTTAATCAGGACTTACTTGCGGAATGGCTACCGTCGTGACGCCCTCGCCACCTGCCAAGGCCAGCAAAGATATCGAACATTTGACCAGTGGAAATTGCATCAGCGACAGAATCAATTTATAAAATTGATAGCGTGCAACTTTCCTGGAGCAGCAACAAAATTCGGGGGGCACAAAGCCTGTCGCAAACCAGGCGGCTTGCAACGAGGATAAAAAACTCACCAACATTGTGTTAGTGAAATAAAAGGCGCACGCACAAATTTGTGCGCCCCAAAACCGGTTCTACTGCGGTAAGCCCCTTACTGCCAGGACATCAGGGGCTACCCCCACAGCGGTACCCCCGATTAATTCGGCTTGCCGATTCCCGGTGTAGGAAAAGGCCATGTTGCAGCCGGACGCACAGGTGCCGGAGCGGAAGGGACTGGTGCTGCTGGCCTGACTGCCGCTGGAGCTGCCGGTTTAACTTCCACTTTCTTAGCAGCAGGCTTTTTGGCAGCGACTTTCTTTGCTGCCGGCTTCTTCGCCGCTACCGCTTTTTTGGCAACAGGCTTTTTGGCAGCGACTTTCTTTGCTGCCGGCTTCTTCGCCGCTACCGCTTTTTTAGCAACAGGCTTTTTGGCAGCGACTTTCTTTGCTGCCGGCTTCTTCGCCGCTACCGCTTTCTTGGCTGCCGGCTTTTTGGCAGCGACTTTCTTGGCTGCCGGCTTCTTCGCCGCTACCGCTTTTTTAGCTACCGCTTTTTTAGCTGCCGGCTTTTTGGCAGCGACTTTCTTTGCTGCCGGCTTCTTCGCCGCTACCGCTTTTTTAGCTGCTGGTTTTTTAGCTGCCGCAGCCTTCTTCGCTGCTGGTTTAGCTTTCTTTTTTTCTGCCATTTTATTTCTCCTTGCAAGAATGAAAGTTAAAAAATACAACAACTGCGATTACTGCACCTGCACCCTCAACCCGCGCTAAACTTCAAGCATGAGCTAAAGCCGTTTCCCTAAGCCCCGCAAACCCCGGAGCAACGCGCCACCGATCTGACGGCACGGGTTTACAAAAGTTTTTATCCCAAAGATTGACTATTTCTGCCGTCCACGGCAATGGATTACCCGAACCCGGACACAACGCATTCACACTGATTTGGCGGCAACGATGGTTGGCAACAACGCTAAAACATTCCTTGAGCACGCTGAAATCCGGGCCGAGCACGCTGCGCAGAATGGCATTTGCTTTGTATTGATTGAATGGGCGGAAAGAGGAAAAGAATGAAATCGAGGAGAAAGAGGTGCCAGTAAGCATTGGAGCCGTTGAATTGCTGTCTATAGCGGCATGCTGCATATGTTCCAAACCCTTCCCACTTTAAATACCGTTAACCCTGAGGAACTCGTGAACTACTACATCTAGTAGATTTTTTCAGGAACGGGGCTAATTGTAGTAATTAACAAAAATAATGCAAGCAAAAAATAAAATATTTTGCAAGTGGCTACAGAAAAATTTATTGCTTGCACAATCCCGACAGGTAGCGCACCCAATCGAAATACGGACCGGGGTCGGTCTTGCGCTGTGGCGCTATATCGCTGTGCCCGGCAATGCCGCAAGCAGGGTAGGCTGCACGCAATGCCATGCTCAGCCGGTTTAATGCGGCATATTGCGCATCTGTAAACGGCACGGTGTCGCTGCCCTCCAGCTCTATGCCAACGGAAAAATCGTTGCAGCGAAACCTGCTTTGCCAGCAGGATTCACCCGCATGCCATGCGCGCTTCAGGCAGGAAACAAACTGGATAAGCCGCCCATCGCGGCGCACAAAGAAGTGCGACGATACCTTCAGGTCAGAAATGGTTTGATAATAAGGATGGGCTGTCACGTCCAGAGTGTTGGTGAATAACCGCTGTACACCATCGCCGCCAAATTCGCCGGGGGGCAAACTGATGTTGTGTATCACCAATAGCTCGATTGCGCCTGCCGGACGGTCATCGCAGTTCGGCGACGGAATATATTCACCGCCAACCAGCAACCCTTGCGCATCAATCCGCATCGTCCGCACCGTTTGGGCCTTTGATGCCCAGGCGCTCCATCCGGTAACGCATGGTGCGGAACGTCACTCCCAGCAATTTGGCGGCTGCCGTGCGATTGAACCCGGTCTGCTCCAGCGCTTCGAGCATGGCCTGCTTCTCGATACGGTCCAGATACTCCGGCAGCGGGTATTTGCTGCTGAGGGACGCATTCCCGGATTGAATATGCTCTACAGGCACCAGCAACAAATCCTGCTCCTCGATCACCCCTCCCATGCACAACGCCAATGCCCTTTCGATGATATTTTCCAGTTCGCGCACGTTGCCCGGAAAGCTGTAGCCTTGCAGTGCATGCAAGGCGTCTTCGGAAAAACCCACTTGCGCATCGCCGCGCAAACGCTCCAGTATCCGTTGTGCGATTTCCGGTAAATCCTCACGCAGCTCGCGCAGCGCGGGCATCTGGATCGGGATCACATTCAGGCGGTAATAAAGATCCTGGCGAAATTTACCCTGGCGCACGCATTCGGCCAAATCGCAGTGCGTAGCGCTGATGATGCGCACGTCCACGGGCTCTTCACCGGCCCCGCCGATTTTGCGCACGCACTTCTCCTGTATCGCACGCAACAATTTGACCTGCATGTCCAGCGGCAGATCGGCCACTTCGTCGAGAAACAGAGTCCCGCCGTGCGCCGCCTGGAAAAACCCGTCCCGATCCTTGTCCGCCCCGGTGAACGCGCCCTTCTTGTAACCGAAAAATTCGCTTTCCATCAGGTTGCCCGGGATTGCCCCGCAGTTCACCGCGACAAACGGCTGATCGTGCCGCGCGCCGCTTTGCACGATCAGGCGCGCCGCCAATTCCTTGCCGCTGCCCGATTCGCCGCTGATATGTACCGGCGCCTGGCTGCGTGCCACACGCTTGATCAGGTCGCGCACTTTCTGCATTGCAGGCGAATGGCCGAGCAACGTCTTGTCGCCGGACGGGCCCGCCTGCGGCAGCTTCAGCGCGGATTTCACCAGGGCGCGCAACTGATCCAGCGAAACCGGCTTGGACAGATAATCGAATGCGCCCGCCTTAAGCGCGGTAATGGCATTTTCCATATTGCCGTGCGCGGTAATTACCGCCACCGGCACATCCAGATTGTTTTGCACGATGTGCTGTACCACTTGCAGGCCATCGCCATCGGGCATCCGCATATCGGTCAGGCACAAGTCATAACGGCGCGCCGCCAGCCTCGCCAGCGCCTCGCGCACATTGCCGGCCTTGTCCACCCCCAGGCCCATCTTGCGCAGCGCCAGTTCCAGCAATTCCAGAATGTCCGGCTCATCGTCCACCAGCAGCACGGTGGCATTTTTCGCCAGATGGTTACCCGCCATGCTCATGTTCCCCCGTCATATTCATGTTGCGCTCCGAAAGTTATCCGGAAGCAGGCGCCCGCTTGCCCTTCCCCGGTTAGTCCTTCCTGTCCATGGTATTCCAGCAATGCGTCATTTGCTTCGCACAACTCCTTGGCGATATACAAGCCTAAACCGGTGCCGTCGGTTGCGGTAGTGAAGAACGGCTCGAACAACTTGCCCTGGTGTTCTGCGGAGATGCCCGGGCCGTCATCCTGCACGTCCAGCATCACCCGCCCGTTCATCACGCTCATCGTCAAAGCCAGGCTGCCGGGCAACTTGCGGCCAAAGCGCAACGCGTTGCGGCATAAATTCCACAGTACCTGGCGCAAGTGGCCGCGATCAAAGGGAACCTCTATTCCACGCACTCCAGCCAGCGCCATCACACCCGGCTCCAGCCGTTCCGCCAAATTAAACTCTTCCACAAAAGTGCGCAACATTGCATCCAGTTCAAATACCTCAGGCTGCGCACGGTCGCGCCGGTTCAGCTGCATCACGTCCTGCACGATCCGGTTGATGCGCTGCGTGTTGTCCAGCACGATTTGCAACAGCCGCTGCTGTTTGGCATCACCCTGTTCCTCCTGCATCAATTCCGTTGCATAGCTGATTGCCGACAATGGATTGCGTACTTCGTGCGCGATATTGGCTGTCAGGCGCCCCAGTGCGGCCAGCTTGATCTGTTGCGCCTCGGCCCGCACGCGCTGCATATCTTCCAGAAAGATCACCGTGCCGCGTGCAGTATTGCGTCCGATTGCAACGAAGCGGAGTCTGGCTTGCACCCCAACATCCAGCTGCAAGCTGCCCTGATTCGCGCTCCCGGTTTGCTTCCAGAACGCATATTGCCCGAACAGGATTGGAAAGCTTTCCGCCAGCAAGCTTCCCGAGGCAGCGCTGTGGCGCAGCAAACGTTCCGCGCCTGGATTCATCTGCATGATCACGCCCTGCCCATCCACCACCAGCACGCCATCCTGCATGTCGCGCATCACCAGCCGGTTCGCCTCGGACAGGTTGACCAGTTCGCGCCCCCGGCGCTGCGCCAGCTCCTGGCTGTCCACGGCATATTTCGCCAGAGAGTGCGCCAGCCAGGCCACAGCGAAATAAGACACGCACAACAATGCAACCTGGACGAACAGCGCCACATCGGCATGGTCATAAAGCACGGCATAGGAATGTTCCAGCAGTGCGGCGATGCTGGCCATCGCGGCAAAGAACAGGGTGATTTTTCCGCGGCTGATCATTCCGGCGGCCGCCAGCGAAACCAGCAGCAAAAGTCCAATATTGCTCTGTATTCCCCCGCTGGCATGAGACAGGACTGTCAGGCCTGCAATGTCTCCGCCAACCTGGACGGCCAATTGCCAGGAAAAATACGGCCAGCGCAATTGCAGCGGCACAAAGGAAAGCAACACCACTGCCGCATAGATCACGCTGGCCACGAAGAATATTGCCCGGTCATGCTCGCCCAGCGATACAGAAGGGCCGAACACTCCGGCGAGAACAACAAACAGGCTGGCAAGCGCCAGCCGGTACAGATTGAAATAGCGCAGGGAACGCCAGAAGTCGACTATGGAAATCTTGGCAGTAAGATCACCCGTGTTCACACTCAATGTAAGCCTCTCGGATAACCGCTTTTACCGCAATGCCTATTTCCGATAGGCATCGCGATGTTCGGTACTGCAAAAGAACTGCCCGTCAGCCTGAACGCTTTCATCCTTGGGCAAATGCAAACCGCAGTGTGCGCAACGCACCATATTCTCGACAACGGGCTTGTCTTGCCGGGGCGTATTTTTTCGATAAGACCTGATCAGCAGGTAAACTACAAATACGATGGCGATCAGAAACAGCAAACGGCTCATTTTCAATTAACTCCAGGTGACGAAATCCGATAAGCACGCGGAAAGTGCGTTCCATGCATCATTGCGCCGCATTATATACATAGCAACAGAAATCGTAGCGAGCGGCTTTGGGGCGGGGGAGGCCGAAGCGCAGCGCCCGGAGCATACACCGCAGTATGCGAGGAGCGCGACAACGAAGTTGCGGTGTAGGCTCATATGCGCAGCATGTTATGCCGGAACCAGCACCGCCCGACCCCGCCCCGGAGTCGCGCAGTAGATTTATGTCGCTATGTAGATTACGCAATCAACGCCACGCTCTTCACCTGCGCAAATACTTCCATCCCGACGACAAGATTGAGCTGGTCGCGCGAACGGCGGGTGATGCGCGACAGCAGCAGTTGTCCGCTGCCTACTGACAGGCGCAAATTCACGCGATCCGCCCCCTCGTCACGAATCTCGTCGATGCGCGCCGCGAGAATGTTGCTGATACTGGAACCTTGCGGCGCAGCGGTGGCGATGCTCACGTCGCGAGCCAGCACACGGGCACGCACCATGCTGCCGATGGCGCGTTCCACCTTGCTCACCCACAGGCTGCCACCGGAAAAACCCAGCCGGCTAAGATGATATTTCTCGTCATGGCCGGCCACGCCGGCTTCGATCACCGACCCCGCATCGTCCAGATGCGCCGTCGGCAAATCCAGCCGCCCCAGGATTTCGTTGAGCGCGCCGCTGGCAATGACGCGCCCCTGCTCCATCAACACCAGTTGGTCGGCCAGCCGCGCCACTTCCTCCAGCGCGTGGCTGACATAAATCACCGGGATTTCCAGCTCGCTGTGCAGGACTTCCAGATACGGCAGGATTTCCCGCTTGCTGGCGGCATCCAGCGCCGAGAGCGGCTCGTCCATCAGCAGCAGGCGCGGGCTGGTGAGCAGCGCGCGGGCGATGGCGACGCGCTGCCGCTCGCCGCCGGACAGGCCGGCCGGGCTGTCGCGCCCGATCAGCCAGTTCAGGCCGAGCCACTCCACCACCTGCTCCGGTTGTACCTTGCGCTGCGCGGGTGGGATGCGCTTCAGGCCGTATTCCAGATTCTGCCGCACCGACAGATGCGGAAACAGGCTGGCCTCCTGGAACACATAACCCAGCGGACGCCGGTGCACCGGCAGAAAATTCGCGCCGTCCTGCCACACCTCGCCCTTCACCTGCAGCTTCCCGTTGGGTGTCCGTTCCAGCCCCGCGATGCAGCGCAGCAAGGTCGTCTTGCCCGAACCGGACGGGCCGAACAGCCCGATGATGCCGCGCGCAGGCAACTGCAAATCCGCGTGCAGCTCGAAGCCGGGATAGGAGAGATCAAAACGGGCGTGGATCATTCTAGAAAGACCGTTGGCCACGGAGTACACAGAGGCTGAGGTCTCCCCTCAAAGTTGCAGCGCAGGATGATCATATCGCAGTCGATCTAGAGCTTCACGAAATTCGCGTGGCGGGAATGCCGCCAT
>MGWZ01000066.1 GCA_001801175.1 Gallionellales bacterium RIFCSPLOWO2_02_FULL_57_47
ATCGAGCATGTTGCAACCATTTGTTTTTATGAATATTAAAAAGCTGTTTCTTGAGAGCCTGTCGAAGGAGCAATGTCCACGCTGCCTTGGGTGTTCCAGCCACCAGCCGTGTTGAGGTTGGTGAATGTCGCATTGGCGGCAACAGCGTATTGGGTGACGAATGTGCTGTAGTCTGGAGCGATGCTCATGCCGCCATAACGGCTGCTGCGCAAGCGGCCAAGGAAGGCCAGGCCAAAGCCCGCGCCCAGCGGGATCGGCAGCGGCACATCCTGACCCCCTCCCCCTTGCAGGGGGAGGGCTGGGGTGGGGGTAGAACCTGTAACACCCTCCACCATCTCCCCCTTCGCCTGCGCAATCAATTCCTGCATCAACGCCAGCTCCTCCGCGCTCGGCATGCGGCGCACGCCGGGGGTCAGTGTGGTGGCCATGTAGTCGTGGTTGTCGGCGCTGTGCTCTATCCCCAACGCATGGCCGTATTCGTGCAGCAATACGCTGAGCATGTCCATTTTGCCGTAGGCGGCAGTGCCTTCTTTCGCCAACCACTCATAGGGATTGGAGGTGGGGAGGTATTCGCTGTTGTCGGCGGGAGTGGTGTCGATGAACCAGTTGTGTCCGGCGGCGTTGGTGTCGAGGGTGATGGTGTTGCCTACGGCTTGGCCGACTGCGCCACCGGGAAGGTCGGCGAAATTCACCGAAACCGAAGCCAAGTTGTAGCCCGTGCCATAACCGGAATCACCTGTTGAGGGTTTGGTGACCTTGATCAGTTGCGGTGCGGGGCACTGCGGATCGTTTTCGTTGATGGTCATGGAGACGACCACATTGGCGATGATCTTGTAGCGTTTGCCTTCGAATTCGGCCATGAAGATGGCTTGGTCCTTGCCCACATAGCCCGGTTCGGAGCGGTACTCGTAAACCACCCTTCCATCAGATGTTCCATCAGCTGAGTGGGGAATCAATTGCCCATGTGTAACGCCTTGCAGTTGGGTGAGTTTAACGGAAGCAACCAATGCCATTAATTGACTTTGTGTTAACACTTGGGGGCCATTTTGTGGCCTCTTCAACTCACCTACCAGCCAGGCAGCAGGATTCACCAAGTTCATGGCTGTGACCGCCCCCCCCGCCGTCGGCACCTCATCGCAAGTCTTGAGTAGGTAATCGGGTGGGGATGATGTATTTGTGGCTTGCGCCAAGACAATAGGAGCATCCTGCGGTGGGACATAGGGCACATCCATGGTAAACATGAGTTCATCTCCTGTAATGAGGGTCTGGGTGTAATCGAACAAGGCTTGCGTTGTCGCGGCGAGCGCCACCGTACCCGATGCCGTATCTGGCGACATCGCCAGCGGGTTGCCGGACAGCAGCAGCGATGGGCCGATTTCCAATGGGTCGGGCGGGTTCAGGTAGATATGGAAATGGTGTTGGTGATCATCCTCAGGGGTTGCGTATATCCCCAGCCGGTCCAATATCTCGCGGATGTCCTTATAGGAGTTCCGGTTGCCATCGCCGATATGTACCCCGGAGATCAGGCCACCAATCTTGGCACCGCTGCCGAACAGGGCGGCGCGCACCGCCTCGCCGTTCTTGACCGGCAAATGCGTCCAAGTGCCGTTGCCCGCAGCCGTGTCGACTTGGGTCAGCGCATAGAGCGACAGGAATTCATGCAAGGCGGCCTTTTGATTATTATCTCTATCACCCAATAAAAATCCAGACAGATAAATGGCGTTGGACAGGCTCCATCGCTTGTCGTTGTAGGCATCAATGTCCGGCATGTTGGCCAGCCTAGTGCCCATTTCTGGGTGCGACGGGTCAAGCGGGGTGTTGGCAAGCGATGCCTCTTTCAATTCATCTGTATCATACGCAGCCCCTTGGAAACCCGAATAAAAAATGGGGTCAGGTCTAGCAAAGATGCACGCCTCTTCAACACGCATCACCCGACTGCGCCCCCCTCGCTACGCTCTCCCCGAACAATTCTTCCCACCGTCGTAAAATGCACCCCGAAGTAATCGGCGATTTGTTGGTAAGAGTAACCTCCTGTCGCGTAAGCCGCAATGATGGCGGTGTCTCGGTCTGGCGAGCGGTTCTCGATCTCTGCAAACGGCGGCGGCTTGGGGCGACGCTGCGCCAGGGGGATTTGCACATCATCTTTGCCCGTCTGGATATGAGCTTGCATGCGATTTACAAACTGTTCATCGCCCAGAAATACCTGCCCCTTGAGGTTAGCCCAAGGCGAATCCGCCTTGATTCCTTCTAGTACAAATTGCGCGTACCGTTGTTGTGCCAGGCTGCGCCGTTTTGCAAAACACGCCAGCAATCCATCTATCGCGAGCCAAGGCGGGAATGGCTCCAGCCCCATACTTGCCCGATAGCTGCTCCATGCCCAGTCAGCCGGTGTCTTCACCATGCCTGCGCGAACCGGGTTTAGCACAACATACCGCGCCAATTCCAGCAGATAGGCGTCGCTGTCTACCAGAATGGCTTTGAACCGCCCCTGAAACAAATGCCCGACACGCAGATGCCGCCGATTGCTGGCTTGCGTAAATACGCCGTTGAGCTGGCGCATGCCTTTGGATAAATTTCCGTCGGGTGTCTGTATCAGCAGGTGGTAATGGTTATCCATCAGGCACCAGGCGTAGCAAGTCCAGTTGAACTGGGTGATGACCTGCTCCAATATCGAAAGAAACTCCCGCCGATCATGATCGTTCTCGAAAATGTCTTCGCGCCTGTCGCCACGCGCGGTGACGTGGTAGAGCGCATCTGGAAATTCTATTCGGATGGGGCGGGACATGATGGAAGAAATATAACAGGGGATTTGCTATTTTGCTAGACCTGACCCCGGTTTCTCGGTTTCTGACCCGGTTTCCGGTTTCTAGGCCTGACCCCGGTTTCCGGTTTCCGGAGAAGGAGACTTGGATTCGAGGCACCTAATCAGGTATCCTTCAAGTCGGGTGTTGCGCTTCAAACTTGAAACCGCATTATTCAAAAGGCAATTCTAACCATGCAAAAACAGCTACTGATCTTTGTCACATTTTTTTTACTTCTTTCCGGTGCACTGCTTACCGGGTGCGACCGCAAGGAAAAAGAAGTTGTCTCGCCCACGCACACGCTTTCCGCTGCACAAACACCCAAGGCAGTCGTGGCTCCGGCTCCAGCTCAAACCTCCATACAACCGCAACCGGTTTCTGCTGCCGCCCCTGACTTGGCAAACCTGGCTATCGGAGAGAAGGTGTATAAAAGCACTTGCAGCATTTGTCATAAATCCGGACTGAACGGGGCGCCACGCATGGGCAGCAAGCAGGATTGGGAGCCACGCCTCGCCCAAGGCAACGAAGTTCTTTATAGTCGCGCCATAAACGGATACAGGGGTAGCAAAGGCTCGATGCCTTCCCGTGGCTCCAACCCCAAGCTATCAGGGGCCGAAGTAAAAGCAGCTGTCGATTATATGGTCGCGAATGCAGTACCGAGCTGGTCGGTGGAATAGCGGCAGTCAAAATAAAACAATTTTGCCTGCCGCACATCATCAGGACCAGATATCCGGCAAATTTCTGTAGCTTATTCCCGCTTCAATATTTCTTTTGCTGCATTATCCCTCTCGTTCAGGCTGCGCAGGCCTGAACGGAATAACTCCAATTCCATGGCCAGCTCTTTGATATCGGCGGCAGATGCCCAGAACAGCCTGACTCGCTCGTGCTTGCGCTCGACGCGGCCGCGCAGGCGCGGTTCCCGCTCTCTGTTCAGCCGCTGCGCCGTCCATAAGCCTCCCAACCGGTGGTAGCAGTCGTTCTCGCGGCAGCCGGTAATAAATACACCGTCAATCTGATGCTCATACAGAGCGTATTCGATAAAGGACGGCGGCAGCATCGCAGTGCATGGCAGGCTCATTACGGCCACGCCTGCACTGCGCAATCTTTCAACATCAGCCGCGTTATCGCAACCGAATACCATGACCCGCGCATCGCCTTCCAGCCTTGCCAGGTCGCCCGTCATTGCGGCACGCAGCCCGGCCATCGTCATGGAAGGCATTTCGATTCCGCTGACATATTCGGCATCGCTCCTGTAAGGGGTCGAGGAGGGACATGCCCCTACGCAAATGCCGCAACTGACACAGCGATCCGGCACGACCACAGCCTCTTCCGGAAATTGCATACCATCGCTGCGCGGGCGCATCACCACTGCTTCATACGGGCAATCGGCGACGCAGCGCCTGCATCCGCTGCAATCCTTGAGGCTGACTTCGGCAATCGGTATTTGTTTGTTTCTGCTTGGCAGCCACGGCAGTACGCTGATGAGCAGCGTGATCCCCATGACCAATGCCCATACATGGCCTGCCGACCAGGTATCCAGCAGCGGAAAAATAAACAGATAGAACCAGTCAATGCCGATATTGCGCGGCTCAATCCCCATATCCGCCGGCCCCTGGCTCAATGCCGGCTTGATCAGCGCCAGAACCAGCAAAGCCAGCAGCATCCCGAGCGCAAGTCCGCGCCTCGGGTTAACCACCGGATAACTGATGCGCATGATATGCACCCAGAGCAGGAACACTATAATCAGCGGAATGGTCACATGGGCAAACGATATCAGCGTAAAGAACCGGTCATTGAGGACTTCCTGGGTAACAAAACTCTGCGACATCGGTTCGCCGAATATCGGCAACCAGTCTAACCATTCCATCGCAGCCACGGTGGAATATTGGGCAAGCATGTCCCAAACCATCATGTAGCCATTGGTGCCGGAGGCAAATATCAGCCAGATCAGCGGCACACCCGTAAACCATGCGAACCAGCGCGCCCCGGTGTAGCGCCCGAGGATGAATTCACGCAACAGGTGCAGCACCATCACCACCACCAGCGCATCGGAAGCGTAGCGGTGCAGGCTGCGCATGATGCCACCGAGATACCATTGCTCGTGCGTGAGATATTCTACGGAAGGGTAGGACAATTGTATGCCGGTCTTGTAGAAGGCATAAATATAGGCGCCGCTGACAGCAACTACCCAGAAAAAAAAGAACCCCAGCGCGCCCAGACAGTAAAAAGGATTGAGGTCGTTACCGAAAATTTTATTCAGAACGCCTTCAAACCGGAGCAGCATCTTGCGCGCAACAGACTCGTTGTGGCTGGAAGTAGTCAAGGGAATCCTTATATCAATGCCGTCAGCAACCAATTATGCATATAACCGGATAAATTCATCCGTTCAAAGCGCGACAGCATAATATAATAAGCAGGTCATAAAATATTAATGGGGAATGAGCGTGGAAGTTATTTATTACACTCTGGTGGCTACAGGCCTCTACTTCATGTCAGACTGGATACTTGACCGCATCGAGGTTTCGCGCGGGGAGCGCTTCAAAAACCGCAGCGTTATCTTTTTTCTCATCATCCTGACACTGGCATTTATCTCTTTCAGCCTCATGAAGTATCTTCTGCTTACCTCGGAGGTAGCCTCTCAATAATGGGGTCATTGCCCATTTCGGCAGGCATGGTATTCCTCGCCGTTGGCCTTGCAGGATGCAGTGTGCGGGCTGCGCTGTGTAGTCATTCACCTCAAGCAGGCCACAAAGCCGCGAGTGGTTGAACGGTTGAGCGGCTGTTCAGCCGCCTTGAAGCCTGCCCGAATAACGAAAGCGGATGCATACAGTTATCCTACGCTGGGCGGCGCATGGCTTTGAAAACCACGACCAGGAACATTATTCCGCCAGCCACTGCTATCAACCCGCCCAAACCCATCAATCCCATACCCGCCGTCTGCGCAAAGCCATGCAGTCCTTGCGCGGCTCCCGCAACCTTGCGCTGCACGCCGTATCCGCCGGACCACAGCAACCCGATTATGTGGAGCAATTGCCCCGCACCGTATATGTAAGACATCAATGTTGCCCACTTCAACTCCGGCTCACGGTAGCCGAGGCGCGGCAGCAGATGGATAGTCAATCCCATGAAGGCCAGGCTGATTGCCCCTCCGGTTCCATGATAGTGCGCAGTGATGATCGTATTGCTATCCCCAATTGCCAGGCTAATCCCTCCGCCGACGGCAAACAATACGATTGATGAAAGCAGTGCTGCACGCTGCGGCTTTGTCGCCGGCGGGCTTCCTGCCGCGCCGAGCCCATAAAGTACTGCCAAGCCCAGCGGCACGGGGGCGAAGGCACCGCCAATTTTCATCAACTGGGTAAACTGCTCCATATAGGCACCCATATCCCCGGCAAAGGACAGATAAATCACGGGAATGAAGAATACCGGCAACAGACCCAGCACAAGAAAGGCTGATGCCAAGCGCGGGGTCAGCGGGATTTTCGCACCGCAGGCATCCGCCAGCCACAGCCAGCCGGCCAGCATCAACAGCGAATAGGTAAACTGCAGCACATGGCCACCGCCCCAGAACAGCAGGTCGTAATACTGCGTGCTTTCAAAAACGTCCGGAATAATGTCATATGACCAGCCGAAAGCAGCCAGGGCAAACACCGTGGAGATGGAAGCGGCATAGAAGCCGAGGCGTATTGAACCTTCGCCTCCCTGCCACAAACCTGCAGAGGGCACCGCTATCAGGCTGCGCAGCACCAGAACGGCGACGCCAACGGCAAAAACAATCAGCCCGGTAAAAAAGAAGGTGCTTTGAATGACCGGCACATAATTGCTCATCAATGGTTTGCCGACTGCAACAAAGGGAGACAGGACAATTATCGCGGCGCCGACCGAAGCCAGCACCAGAGCCAGCCAGCCAATGCCGATGAAACGGGATGAAGAATTCAGGCTCCACAACACCCCGGCAAAGGCCATGAACCATAACAGCACGGACAAGTCCACATGCACCACCAGCGCAGTGTGGAAGAAATCAACCCAGGGAAAAATATCCTGCACATAAGGGGTGCGCGACAGCACCAGCAGGATGGCGAACAGCCCTGCGCCTACCAGCGATGCAATGCCGAGCCACAGCCAGCCTGAAGCCAGTTTGCGGTTGGCAGCCGACGGCATGGAAAGGGTAAAACCGCCACCGTGTATTTCATCCCCGGCCGCATCCACGCCTTGTCCGGCATCTGCTTGCTGATATGTTGAACTCATTTGTTGCCTTCTGATTGCGTGTTGGTTGTGATGTTTTTATTCCTGAAAATAAATCCGCCGGTCGCCGCCTTGAAATCGATCACCATGATGCGCCCCGGCGCAAGGTTGACCGTTTCCTCGCGCACATAATTGAAGTCGTCCCCGGGATGGTCCTTCAGGCTTGCCTTCAGGGTATGTACTCCCGCCTTCACCGGGATGCGCCGGTAAATGTTGGCATTACTGCTGTGCGCCAGCCCGGTCGGCCTCAACACCTCATGAAGGAGTTGCTTCCCGTCCATTTCCAGCTCGACGACCAAATCAGCCCGTTCGCGCGGGCATATTTTATTGTCCGCTCCTTTGCGCTGGTATACAGGCAGTTTGGCAATCTCTTCAGGGGTACGATCGCGGCACTCTCCCACGGGCTGCCCGGCATGCCTGAAACTCAGTTTGATCAATGTTTCATCCGGGGGCAGGTGAGTGTATGCCGGAAGAGCAGAGAAATAGCCGATCACCCCCATAAACAAGGCATAAAACAACCCTTGACCGATATATTGTAATGGCTTAGCCATGTTTCACCTCCCCGGAAGGTATTGATGTATCCGCAACCGGAGCGATGTGGCATGCAATCGAAAATTTATCTGCAAAATACTGATCTTCCGGCAATCCTTTGGCGACGAAAGGCGCACGACCCGCGTCGACCATCTCAGGCGAACCGCAGGCATATACCTGACAATTGTCCAGTTGCTGATAATCCTGCAGGATGGCCTCATGAACCAGGCCGGTTCTGCCCTGCCAGCCATTATCCGGTTTGGGTTCGGACAGAACCGGTACGAATTTGAAATTATCATGTTCCCGCTGCCATTTTTCCGGCAAATTCGAGTATATATCGGCTGGTGTTCTGGCGCCCCAGTACAGCGTCATGGGACGGTTCAACCCGATTTTAAAGGCATGCTCCGCCATACCCTTGACCGAGCCGAAACCACACCCTCCCGACATGAAGATGATAGGTTTGTCGCCTTCTTCATGCAGGAAGAAAGCGCCATGCGGACCATCCGCTTGCAGCACATCGCCCACCTTCATTCCGTCGAAGACATGGCTGGTGAATTTTCCGCCTTTCACCAAGCGGATGTGCAGTTGCAGATGATCCGATTCATGCGGGGCATTGGCGATGGAATAGCTGCGTTTGGTGCCATCATCCAGATGCACGGCAACATACTGTCCAGCGACAAAATTCATCCGCTCCTCGCCTTCCGGCCGCAAATCGAGCAGCATCACATCCGGTGTTGCCCGCTCCATTTTTTGCACCCTGAACTTCATGGTCTTGACCGGGAAACCTTTCAACTCATCGGCTTCCTCATATTCTATGCTCAGATTGGATAGCGGCTTGGCGCAGCAGAACAGGGCTTTGCCCTCTCCTTTTTCCGCATCGGTGAGTGCGCCTTTCTGGTAAGTGCCATAATCAACCATGCCGCTCAGTATCTTGCCCTTGCAGACGCCGCAGGCTCCGTCGCGGCAGACATAGGGCAGATTCAATCCCTGGCGCAGTGCAGCTTCCAGTACGGTTTCGCCTTCTCTGGAAATCACCGTTTCCCCCCCTGGAACTGTGGTGATCTCGTATTCACCCTTGCCGCGCTTCTTCCCCCCCAAAAACGGCAACAACAACAGAATACTAGTAATACCCCCTACCAATACCCAAACCTTGCCCGGCCCCCAGGAATAAAACAGCGGGTAACTCCACAAATAGAACCAGTCCAGATTCAAAACAAATGGCGCAGAGTCAAGGTCCGCCTGCCCCTGGCTTAATGCAGGCCAGGTCAGCGAAAGCACCAGCATGGATAGAATCAACCCGGCTGTAAGTTCCCTTGGCGGAGAAGTTTTAGCCTGAGGTACACGCTGGGTGTGAATCCAGATGAGTCCAAAAGTACCCAGCGGAACACCCAGGTGGATAAATGAAAGCAGCGAGAAGAAGCGATCATTTACACTGCCCTGCTCCAGGAAATTGCGCACCAGAGGGGCACTGAAAATTGGCAGCGCATCCAGCCATTCCGCAGTCGCCACTGCGGAAAACTGTGCCAGCTTATCCCAAACCAGCCAGTAGCCATTTATGCCCGCCACATAAATCAGCCACAGCACCAGGATGCCCGTATACCATGAAAACCACCGGAAATTCCGGTAGCGGTCAAAGACAAAGTTGCGCAGCAAGTGCAAGACGCCAAACAATATCAACCCGTCGGAAGCATAACGGTGCAGGCTGCGCATGATGCCGCCCAGATACCATTGCTTGTTGGTGATCTGCTCCACCGAATTGAAAGCATCATTCACGCCGGTATCGTAAAAAGCGTAGATATAAAAACCGCTGACTACGATGATCCAGAACATCAAATATGCAATCGCGCCCAGGTAATAGAAAGGGTTCAGTTTTGGCCCAAAAACGCTATTGAGGACACTTTCCAGGCGCAGAAAAATACCTTGACCTACACGATGCATGAGTTCGATCATCGCAAATTCTTAAAAAAGAAATCTGATAATGCGGATTGTGCGCAAACCAATACGGCAGCTTTGCATGTGTCATTCATTTTTTGGGTAGCTCCTCTTCGGGCTGCGACGATATTCAAGCACGATCAACCAGGTAATAAGCAGAGTGGCTAAAACACCCAGTCCGGTTCCGTAAAAATAACTGTAGTCTAATTTGTATTTTCCCGTTTTCACGTCATACACCGTGCAAAAGAGCTTCACTTTATTGGTCAGGCCTGCAATTCCCGGTTTTGCTGTTTTGATGTTGTAAATCAAGTCCTTTAGCGGCTGAAGCAGCGTCTTGTTTTCAAACTCATCCCCGTATACATGGAGATATACCCTGCCCTCACCATCAATAAAAGTAGTTTGAGTTATATGATTGAAGCCCCCATCAGCAGACGGCATAAAGGTAAACCCCAAATCTTTGCTTAGTTTATTGATCGTATCCGGGTCAGAACTAACGAATTCCCAATTTGGCAAGTTCACATCCATATGTTTGGCAAAATCACCCATCGTCTCTGGAATATCATTTTCTGTATCAAAACCAACCGTCAGCACTCCAAAGCTGTCAGCACCAAGCGCGTCTTGAGACAGCTTGAGCGCACTTAAACTGCGCGTTGTGGTCGCACAGATGATCGGGCAATGGGTATAAATCATGCTGACGACCAGAGGCTTACCCAGATAATCGGACAAACGCACGGTGCGTCCGCTACGATCCTTAAATGTGTAATCTCCAAGCCGATTGCCTATCGCGTCCTGGCTTGCTTTCAGGGCCTGTTTTTCATCAAAAACCTGGGCGGCCACCTCTTCAGGTTGCACCTGCAACTTTGCCGTCAAAACTGTGTTTTTATACAGACTTGCACCGCTGATATTGTGACCCTGCGCCACGGAAGGGGATGAAACAGACAATAAAACAGCTAAACTCAGCGGTATTAACAGATGATGCATAATTTGCATATTGATGTGTCTATAATTTCTCGAAATAGTCCAACACAAGCATGGAATGCAGTCGTTTTGCTTAAGCAGATATGTTTAAAAATTACCCGACTATTTTAATAATATATACCAAAAGCGCAACCTTAATTTCTGTGTATCTTAAAAATTGCATGGCTCAGGTTGACCCAATCTTAGGCAAAGATTCATTGAGTGCATCCGGAGCACACCCTCCGAGAACGAGCACCAATTCTTTACCAGGCTTACTCGTTAGCAGACGGCTTATTCCCATTTGCGTTAATAACGACAAAAATTCTGCCGGATATTGGAGCTGCTATAGCCGTGATGCATTTTGGTTCTGCGGCTAAAGCCGCTCCCGCAATTAATTATCAATCACAGGGTTTAAACCACCGGCTTTAGCCGGTCAGCTTTAGCTGCGACAATATGCTGCACGAAAGGAGGTGCGGCATGGAATACAGGTACGGAAGTCATACGGTTTTTCAAATTGAGTACCACTTTGTATGGGTAACGAAGTACCGATACAAGGTACTGAGCGGAGAGATAGCGGAGCGAATACGGGGGCTGGTGAGAGAGACCTGCGAAGCCTTTGAGATCAGGATAGTCAAGGGCGTAGTGAGTAAGGGTCATGTGCATATTCTGGCCAGTTGCCCACCGACCATGGCACCGAGCGAGATCATGAGGCGGATCAAGGGGCGCACGTCGAGCAAGCTGTTCGAGGAATTTCCGCATCTGAAAAAGAAATATTGGGGCAGGCATTTCTGGGCAAGAGGGTACTTCTGTGCCACGGTAGGCCAAATGACGGAAGCAATGATAGAGCAGTATTTGGAGCATCACTTTGAGCCGAGACCGAACGATGATTTCAAAATGGAGCCAGATTAAGACGCGTCGTTTAGGCGACGCGTATCCGGACTTTCAGTCCGTAATTCAAACCCACCGGCTTTAGCCGGTGGTTGTTTAGTCTGTAATTAATGCGAAGCCCCCAAAAAAAACAGCCTGCTCAAATATCAGGCAGGCTATATATCTGAGCAATGCAAATCAGGCGGCGAAATTCACTTCCAGCATCAAGGCTAACATCAGCACACTGAACTGCACCAGCGATGCCACAAAATTAGCCATAGCTGCCTTTTTAGTGGGATCGCGCACCAACTGCACGCTTTTAAAAATAAAATAAATCCCTCCCGCCAAGGCACCAATAAGATAAATCCAGCCTAAACCGTAAAACACCGGCAAAAGTGAAACCAGCACCAGAAGAATGGTGTGCCCCAGAATAATGCGAGCCGCTTTTTTATCGCCCTTTACCACCGGTAGCATGGGCACTCCTGCTGCTGCATATTGCTCGCGAATGACGATTGCAAGACTCCAGAAATGCGGGGGGGTCCACAAGAACAGCACCAACGCCAGCAGCCCGGGAAGCGGGCCAAATGACGGGTCGACTGCAGCCGCACCGGCAAGCACCGCGAAACTCCCCGCCAAACCGCCAAATACTATATTCAGCCAAGTGCGCCGTTTCAGCCAGGCTGTATAAACAATAGCGTAGGTAAACGCACCGAGAAAAATATTCAGTGCCGTCATCGCATTTAATGCGAGGGCGGCGGATGTCACCGCAATCGCCAGCATCATCCCGATTATCACCAGCCACTTACGACTGTGCTGAAAAAAACCATTTACAAAAGGACGGTTTTTGGTACGCGTCATTTTTGCATCAATGTCGCGTTCAAAGTATTGGTTGAAGGCTCCCGCAGCTGCAGATGCAACCATAACCGTCAGCGACAAAATAATAACTTGCCAACTGGTCAGTGCTTGCCCCGGGGTAATTGCCATGCCGCCCAATGCCGCGAGCGTAATTACTACACCGATGCGTAATTTGAAAAGATTAATATACTGTTTGAACATCATCATCTTACGTCCGTATCCTTAATCTCTCCACTTTCATGAAAAGTTGTTAGTTGATATTTTCCGGGCTTTTGCCTGTGAATACTTCTAACCTAAACCATGTCAGCTTGCAGTGTTACCACTACCCACCGTAGACAATTGTGTGCATAGGCCACAAAGGAACATATCAGGCTTAGGTTAGAGGTCTCCCTCTAACAGAATCTCTACTTTAAATCCTGCAGGAATCAGGAGGGATGCCAGGCATCCCTCCCATCATCCTACTTTAGGACATGCCCCATACGGTGGACAGATACTTGAAGTTGATAAAGTAGTACAGCACGATGGTCACGAACAGGATCATGGCGAGCACAAAAGTTCCCGGTGCTTCCATACCCCACGTTCCAATGTGTTTTCTTCCAGCTTTCTCGGCCGCAACATCGGCATCTTCCACTTTCGGCCATGGTGCGGAACCTTCCGGAATGCGCTCACCCGCAAAGATGGAGGCCAGCACGACCAAGATGAACATAACCGCGCCAACCGTCATGATCACAGCGAAGATCTCACCCAGGTCCATCAACCCCTTGGCGATTTCCGGATATTCATAAGCCAATGGTTGACCGGCAAAGGTAATGTCCGCATGACGGCGCTGCACACCCAACGTGCCTGCACCCATCAGGGCAATCGAGAAAACCCATGCGCCGAGACTGAATACATAGGGCTGCCATTTCGCCATCCCGGCCAGAGCGATCTTGCGTTGGAACACCACCGGAATCAGCCAGTAAGTTACCGCCATGAATGCCATGGTAGTACCGGCTACCAGCGTGCCATGGAAATGGCCTGGCAGATACGTGGTGTTGTGGATGATCATATTGATCTGCTCCACGCTCATCACCACGCCGGTGATGCCTCCGATGAAGCCGAAACCGACCAGCGACAGGAACATGCCGGAGAAGATCGGATTGCCCCAAGGCGCCTTGCGGAGCCAGGTAAACAAGCCGGTATCGAGCCCCTTCCTGCGTTGGGCGACTTCAATGGAACCAGGGACAGTCAAACCGTGGATCATGCTGGCCAAAACTGCCAGATAAATCATGTAGCTGGTATTGAATATCTTCCATGCCGAAGTCAATCCCGGGTCGGACAGCAGGTGGTGCGCGGAACCCAGTTGCAGGAACAGGATATACAGTAGGAACGCAAAACGGCTGACCTTCTCGGACATCGGCTTGGCGCCGAATACCAGCGATGCAATCAGATACCAGATGGAAATGTGGGTAACCACGTTGATTTGCTGCGAGGAGTGACCAAAACCCCACCAGATAACCCGATACATCATCGGATCAATGTAGCTGATCAGCCCTATCGACCATAAGAAAGTCGGGATCAGGATCAGCGCGCCGGAAACGATGGTGAAAACAGCAATTACGGCGGCCGTCACGCCACCGAATACCACCAGCGGAAGCGATCCGTTATAGGTTTTTTCCCTCTTGGCAACTACCAGCGTGGCGAAGAACACGAAACAGCCGATCAGCGCACCCACGGCAAACAGGATCAAACCAAGATAGAAATGCGGTTGTGCCTGCAGCGGCGGATAGGAAGTCATCATCACGCTCGACTTGCCACCCAACACTGCTACTGCAACCAAGGCTGCGCCGACAAGCATGAGCCAGAACTGCGCCCAGGCCCACTTTGGTCCCGCAATCCGGTTACCCAGCACATGCGCCCCCAGGAAATACAGCACGGCCATTTCAAAGAATATGATCCACACCGCCAGGTTAACCAGACCATGGGCTGTTAATGCCAGGTAAAAAATCTCTGGTGAAAGCAGCTGCACGCTCGGCATACGGGTAAGCGCCACGCCGAGACCAAACAGGCCACCGACCAGCAGGAACACGACTGCTGCAAACGCATTCCACTGTACCAGTTTGTTGGCAGTTCGGTGAATCTTGAGACCGGACACCGGATCAATGCGGAAATCAGACATTGTTGTCGTCGCCATTTTCTACTCCTTTACGTAAATTCTGCCCAGCATTGTGTGATGTCCCATGGCGTCAACCCCGCCACAGTACTCACCGCATGCTATGGCAAAAGTGCCGGTTTTATTGGGGGTTATGGTAGTAACCTGCTCGTAGCCGGGATAAACCTGAAAGTTGATGTTCTCAGGCTGCAACGAGAAACCGTGGCCCACATCCAGAGAGGAAAGATGGATGCGATATTTCTGCCCTTTTTGAAGCTCAAGGATGGGACGAAATTGCCAAGACATGGCGGCCAGATAGACATCGCTGCCGGGTGGTGGTGCCACGACATCTTCACCGGTAGCCTCATCCTTGCGGACAGTGTACTTCGCCTGCATCTCAGCTACCTGCTTGGAAAACTTCTCAGGCGTGGTCTTGTAGGTCTCATTACTCATGTTCTGCGGGCCGAAAAAATGCCAGCCGGTCATCCAGACGAACATGAACACACACCATGAAAAAGCAAGAACAATCCACCATATCTCGGTGCGTTCGATTGGTTCACGCCACCAGTCAGGATTTGTTGGGGGGGTATAAGACGTTCCCATAGCTATTTTTCTCCCTAATATTTATTTAAACAAAAGCGGCGTTGTTACGGAGCCGTTGGTATGTTGATTACGTCCCATAAACCCCAAATAGTATAAAACACCATAGGTGTCAATATTCCCAGCGCTAACATCAGCCACTGATTGTCCAATGCCTTTTGCATGAAATGGGGGCTTGCACTTTTTAAAGTTGGTTCTGACATCGTTTATTCCTCCCTTAACAATTGATGGCTGACGCCATTGAAAGTTGACACAAAACAATCTAAAAAAAAACAGGTTTTTTCCTGCTACCCACGCGGATATTCCAGCTGCCGTTTTAAAGACATCCTGGAAATTCCAGATCAAGGCGTTTTTTAATGGCTGAGCAGCATGAAAAGACCGATGCCGAAGTAAGCCGCAGCACTGACAGCCAACAGTACGGTTAACATCAACATATTGTTATGCAGCATCTGCTGCACAAAGGGAACTGGCGCGCTCCCAATCTTGGATGATTCCATTGGATGACCTCCCGTTTGTATTATATTTGCGACGTGCTTCACGCGATTGCTCTGCGACAATTTGCCGCGCATAGGAATATTGTTCCAACCGACAGAATGTGTCAAGTATATATTGCGAGTGTTTTTATCAAGTATTTTTTTACAGCAATATTTTCATTTAGATTGAGCCCGTAAATTGCTGAAAATCTGGGAGCTTTCATACTGGATCGCGGTTGCCACGCTCGTTTCAATCCCGGAATTATCAAACGACAAATATTACTTCCTGAACGCTATCGCCAGTGCCCATATGCCCAGCGCGATGTAACACAGCAACGACCATTCAGGAATACCAAGAGCAAGAAAAGTCCAGCCTCTTGCCGCGCATTCTCCCGATCCGTGCATGAGCTGCTTGAGCACGTCAGCCATCGGCATGGTTTCAAGCATGTAGTCCAGACCGGGGCCACAGGCAGGAACCTGGTCTTTTGGCAGATACTGAATCCAGATGTGGCGCGCCGCGACACCCACGCCAGACAGAGACAGAAATACGATTAAAGCAGCATAGACGCGCTCACCCACGCGTTTCGGGCCGTGCAAGGCTGCCAAGGCAAACACAACCAATATGGCGATAAAAACCACCCGCTGCACCATGCACAATGGGCAGGGATCCTGATGTTCGACATATTGCAGAAACAAGCCAAAGCCCATCAAACCGCTGGCAAAAAGCGCACCTGCCAGATATAGCCAGCGATTGGAAATGGTGCGCCAAAGTTTGCACATGGATATACGGCTTTCCCAAATAATTGCGACCGGAAACACTGCAAGCTACCGATCGCGCAGCTTGCCGAACTTTTCGGCGAGATTAGAAAATCACTTTTCCGCCAACGGCGAAGCGACTGCAGAGTTGCATTACCAAAGCAGCAGCTTCAGTTCCTCCGCCTCATGCATCACTTCCATCCAGACCTGGATTTTCTATAACCTGACCGCTTTTTTCAAGCCAGCGTCCGACACCCCGGTGATACTCTTGCTATGGCTGTCGACCAACTGTTGCAGAGTAACCGCATTCAGATATTCCAGAATCTTCTCGTTCAGACCCATCCACAATTCATGGGTGATACAAGAATTTTGTTCCCCGCGACAATTGCCCTTGCCGCTGCATCTGGTCGCATCCAGCGGCTCATCCACCGCTAAAATGATCTCGGCTATCGTGATTTTTTCCGCAGTTCTGGCAAGATAATAGCCGCCGCCCGGACCGCGCACGCTTTCCACGATCTGGCTGCGGCGCAGCTTGCCGAACAATTGCTCCAGATAGGACAGCGAAATTTTTTGCCTCTCACTAATGGCAGCCAACGTTACCGGGCTTTTCTCGCCGCGCGTTGCCAAGTCAGCCATCGCCGTTACGGCGAAACGTCCTTTAGTGGTTAATCGCATGTCATTCTCCAATCATTTAAAGAATACGGATAAAGCAAAACTGCGCTAAATGCACGCAGTGAATACTGATTTGCGGATGATAGAATACCCCAGCTTTTCAATCAACTATCTTGTTCAAGTGATTGGGGTCGAACTTGTCGGCAGTAGCGCGCTCATCATCCACAGGCACACCCATCTTCTCGAGCTGTTGCATAATAAACTCGATGCGCTGATCCACCGTTACGCTATGTCCGAGCAATCCGTGTATCGCCTTGGAAAATGGATCGTCCTGGTCATTGCCAATACCATAGGCTTTGAAGCCGCCGGCAATTTTCTTCTCTTCATCAAGGATACGCGCTGGTATACCGGCCGCCGTCGCTCCTGCCGGGACATCTTTCACCACCACCGCATTCGAGCCGATTTTCGCGCCGTCGCCTATGGTGATCGGGCCGAGTATCTTGGCTCCCGCCCCCACCACCACGCCGTTGCCCAGGGTGGGGTGCCGTTTGCCGTGCCGCCATGAGGTGCCGCCCAGGGTAACGCCGTGGTAAAGCGTGACATCATCGCCAATCTCGGCAGTCTCGCCGATCACCACGCCCATGCCGTGGTCGATAAAGAAGCGCCGCCCAATGGTCGCGCCGGGATGAATTTCGATGCCGGTAAACCAGCGCGCGATATGCGACACAAAACGCGCCAGCCATTTCAGGTTAGCGTGCCACAAGGTATTGGCCATGCGGTGTATGACACGCGCGTGCAAACCCGGGTAGCAGGTCAACACCTCGAAAGTGCTGCGCGCTGCCGGATCGCGTTCGAAAACGCTGGCAATGTCTTCTCTAATGTTATTGAACATCTGAGTGCTCTTCCAAATAGCTTTTTTTAAGCCGCGCATTGTACTCGGTTGTCACGCTCAATATGCCGCGCAGGATATTGACCTCCTCACCCTCCAGCCGCGCCCGCGCATACAAACGGCGCAGGCGCTGCATCAGGCGCGCAGGGTTCTGCGTGGTAAAAAAGCCGATCTCAAACAGGGTTTTTTCCAGATGCGCGAAAAAACCCTCCACCTGTTCATGCGGCGCCGGACGGACTTCCGGCATCACCGGCACATAGCTTTGCGCCGCCACGTTCAACTCGTAACCCATCACCTGAACCGCAGCAGCCAGATTGAGCGAAGAAAAATCCGGGTTGGCGGGAATATTTACCAGCATCTGAGCCTTGCCCATTTCCTCGTTGGTCAGGCCGGACATTTCGGTGCCGAACAGCAACGCCACCGGCTGCTGTGCGGCCTGTTGCAGCAGCAGCGGCATCGCCTCGCGCGGACTCTTTACTTCGATGGAAATATCGCGCAGCCGCGCGGTCATCGCCACCGTGAACACCACGCCCTGCAAGGCTTCATCGATGGAACTGCACACCACTGCATCGCGCAGAATGTCATCCGCGCCGGCGGCCATCGCATCGGCCTGCGGGTCGGGAAAATACCTGGGATTGATCAGATACAGATGGCGCAGGCCCATCGTTTTCATCGCGCGCGCCGCCGCCCCGATGTTGCCCGGGTGGGTGGTGTGGCTGAGAACGACCCTTATGTTCTCCATAAAATGGCGTTCTCCATAATATTCTGTTTATACAAAGTGTAATTCCAACTAAAATGTGCGCTGAATTCCCCCAGCTCATTAAAAAGGTCGTACTTATGCACCCCATGCTCAACATCGCGGTGAAGGCCGCGCGTCGCGCCGGCAATCTGATTCACCGCTCCGCCGACAAGATCGATCATCTCACCATCACCAGAAAATCCCACGCGGATTTCGTCAGCGAAGTGGATCGCGCCGCCGAACAAACCATCATCCAGACACTGCTGGATGCCTATCCAGACCATGCGATTCTAGCAGAAGAGAGCGGCAGCCAAGGCGAGTCGGAGTTCCTGTGGATCATCGATCCGCTGGATGGCACTACCAATTTCCTGCATGGGCTCCCGCAATATTCCGTGTCCATCGCGTTGCAGCACAAAGGCATCATCACCCAGGCGGTGGTGTACGATCCGGTCAAGAATGAACTGTTTACCGCCACCCGCGGACGCGGCGCGTTCCTCAACGACAAACGCCTGCGCGTCACCAAACGCCTGCAACTTGCCGACAGCCTGATCGGCACCGGCTTCCCCTATACCCGGTTTGAACACATGGATGCGTACATCGGCATTTTCAAAGACCTGATACAAAAAACCGCCGGCCTGCGCCGCCCCGGCTCCGCCGCGCTGGATCTGGCGTGGGTGGCCGCGGGCCGCTACGACGGCTTCTTTGAAATCGGGCTGAAACCGTGGGATATGGCCGCAGGCTGTCTGCTGATCACCGAAGCGGGCGGCATGGTCAGCGACCTGCGCGGCTCGGATACTTACCTGAAGACCGGACATATCTGCGCAGGCAATCCCAACATCCACCCGCTGCTGCTGCAAACAATTGCGCCGCACCTGACCCCTGCCCTGAAAGGCTAAAAGCCAGGCAATGGCAGCGCAACTTCCGGACACAGGCAGCGATGCTGCTGCAGGTATCGCAAAGCAGGCAGGTGTCCAACACACCCCGATGATGCAGCAGTACCTGCGCATCAAGGCACAGCATCCCGACATGCTGCTGTTCTACCGCATGGGAGATTTTTACGAACTGTTCCATGAGGATGCCGCACGTGCCGCGAAGCTGCTCGACATCACGCTGACCCAGCGCGGCGCGTCCAACGGCCAGCCGATCAAGATGGCGGGTGTGCCCTATCACGCTGCCGAGCAATATCTGGCGCGCCTGGTCAGGCTCGGCGAATCGGTGGCGATCTGCGAACAGATCGGCGACCCCGCCACCAGCAAGGGGCCGGTCGAACGAAAAGTGGTGCGCATCGTTACGCCGGGCACGGTCACCGACTCCGCCCTGCTGGAAGAGAAGCGCGACAACCTGCTGCTGGCGCTGCACCAGCGCAGCGGCAAGGTCGGGTTGGCATGGATGAATCTCGCCTCGGGGCAATTTTTCGTCTGCGAGACTTCTGCCGGAGATCTGCCCGCCGAACTGGAACGCCTGCAGCCATCGGAAATATTGCACACCGAAAATGCCAGCCTGCAAGCCAGTATCCATACTGCTTTCAAGACACTGCCCGACTGGCACTTCGAGCTGGAAACGGCGCGCCGCGCGCTGTGCCAGCAGTTCGCCACGCTCGACCTCGCCGGATTCGGCTGCGATGATTTTACCGTGGGATTGGAAGCGGCCGGCGCACTGCTCGGTTACGCGAAGCTCACTCAGGGCCAGGCCATCAGCCACATCCGCAGCATGCAGGTATATAGCGCGGATCGCTATGTGCGCATGGACGCCGCGACGCGGCGCAACCTGGAAATCACCCAGACGTTGCGCGGCGAACCTGCCCCCACCCTTCTGTCGCTGCTCGACACCTGCGCCACAAACATGGGCAGCCGCCTGCTGCACCACTGGCTGCACCATCCGCTACGCGACCGTGCCACCCTGAGAGCCAGGCTGGATGCTGTCGAGCAACTGAACGACCTGCACAACAAAGCACACGACCACCTCAAACCCTGCGTCGATGTAGAACGCATCACCGCCCGCATCGCGTTGCGCAGTGCGCGCCCACGCGACCTGTCCGGCTTGCGCGACACGCTGCTCACCTTGCCGCAACTGCACGCCGCGCTGGCCGCCTGCGACTCATCGCTGATCCGGACTCTGGCCGACGCACTCCACCTGCCCGTTCGTCCTGAGCATGTCGAAGGATCGTCGCGCAGCGACGGCGAACCCGAAAACATACAGGCTTCGACAGGCTCAGCCAGAACGGAAGGTAATGAACTCGTCGCTATTTTGCAGCGCTCCCTGCGTGCCGAACCCTCCTCTGTCCTGCGCGAAGGCGGCGTGATCGCCGACGGCTTCGACGCCGAACTGGACGAGCTGCGCGGCATCCAGACCAACTGCGGCGATTTTCTGCTGGCGCTGGAAGCGCGCGAACGGGCACGCTCTGGCATCGCCACATTGAAAGTCGAATACAACCGCGTGCATGGTTTCTACATCGAGGTGACGCACGCGCAGAGCGCCAATGTGCCGGATGATTACCGCCGCCGCCAGACGCTGAAGAACGCCGAGCGCTACATCACGCCGGAGCTCAAGACCTTCGAGGACAAGGCGCTGTCCGCGAACGAGCGCGCGCTGGCGCGCGAGAAATTCCTCTACGAACAACTGCTCGACCAGTTAGCACCCTTCATCCCGCAACTGCAACGCATCGCCGCCGCGATCGCCGAACTGGACGTGCTCGCCACTTTTGCCGAGCGCGCCGCGACATTAAACTTCAGCGCGCCGCAATTCAGCGACAATGCGCAGATCAGCATCATTCAGGGTCGCCATCCGGTCGTCGAGGCACAAGTGGATCGGTTCACACCAAACGACACCACGCTCAACGACGCGCGTCGTACGCTACTGATCACCGGCCCTAACATGGGCGGCAAGTCCACCTACATGCGCCAGGTCGCGATCATCGCGCTGCTCGCGCATGTCGGCTGTTTCGTCCCCGCGCAGCAGGCCGTGTTGGGCGAGATCGATCAGATCTTCACGCGCATCGGCGCATCGGACGACCTCGCCAGCGGACGCTCCACCTTCATGGTCGAGATGACCGAGGCCGCCAACATCCTGCACAACG
>MGWZ01000067.1 GCA_001801175.1 Gallionellales bacterium RIFCSPLOWO2_02_FULL_57_47
GATATTTCTCATCGCTGGCAAGCTCAATTTTCAAAGATTCAACCCTCATGCCGCTTAATCCATTCGTTTTTCAAAAGAGCCAATAAAACAATCATCCGCATGACCAGCGGTTTGATGGGTGTTAACCAATCAATTAACTGGCGCGGTTTGCCAACTTGTGCAGATGGCTATGCAAAGCTGTCTGCAAGCCTGTCGGCTGTCAGTTTCACCAGATTACTCGGATTAGCGCCGAAAAAAACTGTGCCATGACCAGTCCGGGTGAATCTGCGTACCCAAGGGCACAAAAACCTCTTCGAGGTAATCTGCGGATAAAGGTCTTTATTCTCGATGGTAGGGGTGATTGTGCATCAAGCTGTGCGCCCGATACAACTGTTCGGCCAGCAGCACCCGCACAAAAGCATGCGGCAAGGTGAGTGCGGACAGTGCCAGCAGTTGCTTGGCGGCCTGTTTGACCTTGTCGTGCAAACCGTCCGCACCGCCGATGATGAAAGCGACATCGCGCCCTTCATGCATCCAGTTCCGCATCTGTGCGGCGAGCTGTTTGGTGGTCGGTTGCATGCCGCGTTCATCCAGCGCGATGCGCAGACAATGTTGCGGCAGTGCGGCAAGAATGCGCTGCGCTTCTGCTTCCATGATTTGCATCGTTGTCTTGCCGGAGCTGCGCGGCTCGGGCTTGATTTCCAGCAGAACGATCTGTGCCTCGCGCGGCATGCGCTTGACGTATTCGTTGAAGCCCGCAGTGATCCAGTCCGGCATTTTGTGCCCAACCGAGACGATGAGGAGTTTCATTTTTGAAATCTTGTAGGAACGCAATTCATTGCGCGATAGCTTGCCCACATAATCGCCCGATGAATCGGGCTCCTACGGAGGATAGGCAATCATGGTTCACGTTTATTTTTTTGGCACTTGAGCCAGCTTGGGGCGCGCCGCCTGCGCCTTGCTCCACAATTCTTCGAGGTTGTAATAATCGCGGATCGCGGGCTGCATTATGTGCACCAGCACTTCGCCAAGGTCCACCAGTATCCACTCGCCGCTGTCATCGCCTTCGCGGCCGAGAATCTGTTCGCCGCGTTCCTTGAGCTTGATCACCACGTTATCGGCAAGCGCCTTGGTCTGCCGGGTGGAGTTGGCGCTGGCGATGACCATGCGCTCGAACATCGTGCTGAGTTTGCTGGTGTCGATCACGGTAATGTTATTGGCCTTGATGTCTTCGAGTGCGGCAACAACGGCTTGGGTTTTTTCTTCGGTAGTCAGCATGGTATATATAAGTGATGTTGATGAATGTAGTTTGCGACCGCGTTGGGCAGCAGGTAGCGTATCGTGCGGTTTTGTGCAACGCGGCTGCGGATCAGCGTGGCGGAAATTTCCAGCTTGGGAATAACCAGTTCGACAACCCCGCCTGACGGCTGCTGCGATAAATCATCGACAGAACACAGGCGTTGCTGATAGTGCTGGCGCAATTTCTCCGGAGCGCTGTGGATGCGTTCCTCAATGGTAAAGCCGGGGCGATAACCGACGACGATGTGCGCCAGCCCGAACAATTGTTCCCATTCGTGCCAGGTATGCAATTGCAGGAAGGCATCGCCGCCCATCAGCAGGCACAGTGGCTGCACCGCCCCCAGCTCGGCGCGCAATTCGCGTAATGTATCCACCGTATAACACGGCGTAGCTTGCCTGACTTCGCGTTCATCCAGCACAAATGCGGGTTGATCGGCAATTGCCAGTCGCACCATCGCGCTGCGGTGTTGCGCGGACACTTGCGGGGCATCGCGGTGCGGCGGCATACCGGTGGGGATGAAGCGGATCTGGCGGAGATTTGCCAGTTCCAGCATTTCCTCGGCGAGGCGCAGATGCCCGTAATGAATCGGATCAAAGGTGCCGCCCAGAATGCCGATAGGTTGATTGCTCACTGATTGGACTGCCGGGGGTTACAGCGCAAGGCGGCGAATGTCCGCCAGCACTTGCGTGAGATAAACGGTAAAGCGTGCGGCAGACGCGCCGTCGATCACGCGGTGGTCGTAGGACAGCGACAGCGGCAGCATCAGGCGCGGCACAAATTCGCCGTTTTGATATACCGGCTTCATGCTGGCGCGTGATACGCCGAGTATCGCCACTTCCGGCGCGTTGATGATAGGCGTAAACGCGGTGCCGCCGATCCCGCCGAGGCTGGATATCGTGAAGCAGCCGCCCTGCATGTCGGCTGCCGCCAGCTTCCTGTCGCGCGCCCTGGCGCTGATTTCACCCAGTTCCTTGGCGAGTTGAGCGATGCCTTTCCTGTCCACGTCGCGCAGCACCGGCACCATCAAACCGTCCGGCGTATCCACCGCGACGCCGATGTGGAAGTATTGCTTGAGCACCAGATTTTCGCCGCTGGCATCCAGCGAAGCGTTGAATTCCGGGTATTTCTGCAACGTCGCCACGGCAGCCTTGAGCAAAAATGCCAATGGGGTGATTTTGATATTTTGCTTTGCATATTCCTCGCCCATCTGCTTGCGGAACGCCTCCATTTCACTGATGTCGGCTTCGTCGAATTGCGTGACGTGCGGGATGCTTACCCAATTGCGATGCAAATTCGCACCGGAGATTTTCTGGATGCGCGACAGCGGTTTGATTTCGACAGTGCCGAATTGGGCGAAGTCTACTTCCGGCATCGCGAGAACCTGGAGGCCGCCGCCACCCGCCGCACCGCGCGGTTGTGCAATGGCGGCCTTGACGAAGTTCTGCACGTCGTCCCGGGTGACGCGCCCCTTCTCGCCGCTGCCTTTGACTTGCGCCACATCCACGCCGAGCTCGCGCGCAAAGCGGCGGATCGCGGGGCTGGCGTGCGCACTGCCGCGAGGCGCGACCGGTTGGACGGTCATTGCTGCCACGGCTGCAGCAGCCGGTTTTGCGGCTATTGTCTGCTGAGCAACCGGAGTGGCCGCTACCGGTGCGGCTGCTGGCGCCACCGTTGCGGTAACCGGCTGTGCGGCAGTCGCGCTCGCCGCATCGCTGCTTTCCAGCAACAGGATCACCGAGCCCTGCGACACCTTGTCGCCGGCCTTGACCTTCATTTCCTTGATCACGCCGGAGTACGGCGACGGCACATCCATCGCCGCTTTGTCGGTTTCCAGTGTGATCAGGCTGTCTTCCGCGCTGATCGTGTCGCCCGCCTTGACCATCACTTCGATGACCTTCACGTCCTTGAAGTTGCCGATATCCGGCACCAGTATTTGTATGATGTCTGCCACGTGTATCTCCCCCTGACCTTAAACAGTTGCCGGGTTGGGTTTGTCGGGATTGATCTTGTATAACTTGATCGCTTTGCTGACTACGCCGGCCTTGATCGTGCCTTCATCGGCCAGGGCTTTCAATGCGGCGACGGCGATGTAGTAGCGATCCACCTCGAAGAAGCTGCGCAGCTTCTTGCGCGTATCGGAGCGGCCGAAACCGTCCGTGCCCAGCACAGTATAGGATTTGGTCACAAACCCGCGAATCTGGTCGGCATAGCTCTTGATGTAATCGGTGACGGCGATCACCGGGCCGTCGTGTTTGGCGAGACATTGTTCGACATGGCTGACGCGCGGTTTGGCTTCCGGGTGCAGCATGTTCCAGCGCTCACAATCCATTCCTTCGCGGCGCAGCTCGTTGAAGCTGGTGACGCTCCAGATGTCCGATGCAACGCCGAAATCCTTTTCCAGCAGCTCCGCCGCAGCAATCGCCTCGCGCAAAATCGTCCCGCTCCCAAGCAATTGAACAGCAGGTTTTTTCTGATTCCTGATTCCTGATTCCTGGCTCCTGAAGAGGTACATCCCCTTGATGATGTCCGATTCCACGCCCTTCGGCATGGCCGGATGCGCATAATTCTCGTTCATCACCGTGACGTAATAGAACACGTTTTCCTGGTTCACATACATGCGGCGCATGCCGTCCTGGATGATGACCGCCAGTTCATACGCAAAGGTCGGATCATAGGACACGCAGTTGGGAATCATCGCCGCCTGCAAATGGCTGTGGCCGTCCTGGTGCTGCAAACCTTCGCCGTTCAGCGTAGTGCGTCCGGCGGTGCCGCCGAGCAGGAAGCCGCGCGCCAGCATGTCGCCCGCCGCCCAGGCCAGGTCGCCGACGCGCTGGAAGCCGAACATCGAGTAATAGATGTAGAACGGGATCATCGCCGCGCCGTGGTTCGCATAGGACGTGGCGGCAGCGATCCACGAGGACATCGCGCCCGCCTCGTTGATGCCTTCCTGCAGAATCTGGCCGTTCTTGTCTTCCTTGTAGAACATCAGCTGGTCGGCATCCTGCGGGGTATAAAGCTGCCCGACCTGCGAAAAAATGCCGATCTGGCGGAACAACCCGTCCATGCCGAAAGTGCGCGACTCGTCCGGCACGATAGGCACGACCAGTTTGCCGATGTTCTTGTCCTTGACCAGGATGCCGAGCAGCCGCATGAACGCCATCGTCGTGGAAATTTCGCGGTCTTCGGTGCCTTTCAGCAGCACGTCGAACGCATCCAGCCCCGGCACCATCAGGCACTCATCGACCGGCTTGCGCGCCGGGACCGTACCCATCGTCCTGCCCCGTTCCTTGAGGTACTTGATCTCCAGGCTGTCTTCGGGCGGACGGTAAAAATTCAGGCTTTCCACCTGCGCATCGGTCAGCGGAATATTGAAACGGTCGCGGAATTTGAGCAGCGAATCGATATCCATCTTTTTCTGCTGATGGGTCGGGTTCTGCGCCTCGCCGGATGCGCCCATGCCGTACCCCTTCACCGTCTTGGCGAGGATCACAGTCGGCTGGCCGGTGTGTTTGACAGCCTCGGCATAGGCCGCGTATACCTTGTACGGATCGTGGCCGCCGCGATTCAGCCGCCAGATTTCATCGTCGGACATGTCGGCGACCATTTCAAGCAATTCCGGATATTTGCCGAAGAAATGCTCGCGCACGTACGCGCCGTCCCTCGATTTATAGGTCTGGTATTCGCCGTCCACCACTTCCTGCATACGCTGCTGCAGCAGGCCGTTCTTGTCCTTGGCGAGCAGGCGATCCCAGTGCCTGCCCCACACGATCTTGATAACGTTCCAGCCCGCTCCGCGAAACACGCCTTCCAGTTCCTGGATGATCTTGCCGTTGCCGCGCACCGGCCCGTCGAGACGTTGCAGGTTGCAGTTGACGACGAAGATCAGGTTATCGAGAGCCTCGCGCCCCGCCAGCGAAATCGCGCCCAGCGATTCCGGCTCGTCGGTTTCGCCGTCGCCGAGGAATGCCCACACCTTGCGCCCGGCGGTTTTCGCGATGCCGCGGTGTTCCAGATAGCGCATGAAGCGCGCCTGGTAAATCGCCATCAGCGGGCCCAGCCCCATCGATACGGTGGAAAACTGCCAGAAATCCGGCATCAGCCAGGGGTGCGGGTAAGAGGACAATCCGTTGCCGTCCGCCTCCTGGCGGAATTTGTACATCTGCTCCTCGCTGAGCCTGCCTTCGAGGAAGGCTCGCGCATACATGCCGGGCGAGGAATGCCCCTGAAAATACACCAGGTCGCCGCCGTGGTCTTCGGTTACGCCATGGAAAAAATGATTGAA
>MGWZ01000068.1 GCA_001801175.1 Gallionellales bacterium RIFCSPLOWO2_02_FULL_57_47
CACCAACAGCGGTGATGAAAATAATTGGTACGATTATGTAACAATGGCGAATTTTCCCTGCTGGGCCATAATAAAAAAGGCTGCCTTTGTTCCATCCTTATATGCGTTTCCTACGCAACAACCCGTTAGCTTTACGCAACCCTATCGGGAACTTGCGAATCAAACTGCAGGCTGGCGTTTCCAAGACATGCAGGGCCTGCCACCACATTTATTTAACAATTTTGATTACGTGCTAATAGATCGTACGCAGCCTGCTTTCACCTTGCTTTCTCAGCCAAATCTGCGCCTTGTCGACAGTGGCGACAATTTCAGTTTATTCCAAGTTGTGCTACATCAGGGTGTGCCATAGGCATCCTGAAAACTGAACAGATTCATCGGTTGAACGTCTATCCCTCGCATCGCAATCACCCCGTTTTTTTGATGGTGCGATTTTATCAGGCTGCACAAATGCTTGGGTTTTCAGCAGCCTGCTAGGAAGCTTGACCGTCAGTGAAAGGTGCGCTACCCAGTCCACTTCGCCAATAGAGGAGCCAGGATGTTGACATAATCATCCGTCCAGGGGTGTAGCACATACAAGCCGTCCCCTTCGCCCATGCGTGCCCATCCCTTCTGTTCCAGCAATGGGGCAAGCCGTTCCTTGTGGCGCGCCATGACTACGACCAATGTTGGAGTGCCCATCATGTTCGTGGGCTCCACGAGTCGCGACGTGTACACTGCCGCCAGACCGTGCATCTGTGCCGCTGCCTTGAGCACCGGACGCAAATCGTAAAAGCGGTTTGATATGTGGAACACCAGTATGCCGTTCTTTGCCAGCAGTCCCAAGTAGATATCTAGTGCTTCGGTGGTGAGCAGGTGGGTTGGCACACCGTCGCCGGCGAAGGCGTCGAGAAAAATTATGTCATAGCCAGCCGCACCCCGTTTCGCCTCCTCCATGAGTTTGAGGCGGGCATCTCCGATGCGCACCCTCACCTGCGCCGGACTATCTTCGAGGTAAGTGAACCAGTTACGCGCGATCCATTCAATGTCTGGGTCAATCTCATAGATATCCATGCTCTCACCTGCGTCAAACCAAGGCAGAGCCCCTCCGGCGCCAAGGCCCAGCATGGCGACCCGAGACGGCACTTGGCGTAGCGAAAGCGCTTGGTACAGCGCCCCGCCCCGATAGTAGTATCCCAAAGGTTCGACCCGACGCCCCGGTGCCAAGTATTGCATGCCATGTGCCGTCGCTCCGTGGATCAATACCCGGAAGGAGGGCATTCCTCTCTCCTCAGGGACTGTGAGGACACGGGAGACGCCGTAAAAATTGCGCAGTGCGTAGACATCCGGAGAAGATACGGCTACGTTCCAGTAGTGGTTGCACAGCACTGCGCCCCCAATCATTAGGCCGGCGAGTCGTGGTCCGCCCTTCCAGATAGGCGCCTCCTTCCACCAGTGCAACGGACTGGATACGCTCCTTTGCCAACGGGCGGCAGCCACTGCCAAAACCGCCAGGGGATATTCCCACAGCCCGGAAAATACCATTGGCGCCACCAAACTCACCAGCACGCCACCTACCCAGCCACCTACGGCCAAGGCTAGGTAGTAGCCTGTTAGCCGGCGTGGATGGGGGCGGAGACGGTAGAGTTGCTTGTGTGCCGAGACACACAGAGCGAAGAAGACGAATAAGATTAAGGGAAGGGTAACCCAATTCACGCCGAAAACGTAGATTGCTAAGGCCAACACTGCCAGGTCAGGCCAATATTCACCCAGACGTTCGAATACGCCCTCCCTGTCGCGGAATGCGACGATGAAGCTGGCAAGGTACAGAGCCAAAGGAAGCACCCAAACCAAGGGAAAGGAACCGACTTCCGTAGCGATGACGTTGGTGACCGCCAATAATAGGGCTGACGGCGCTGCGCTCAGCATGAGCCAACGCAGCACCGTTAGCTTTGGGAGCGACTCATCTTCCGTCTGTCCTGCACTCACCGGCGCAACGCTATCGGGCACCGAGCGCAACAGGTGCCATGTCCAGGCAACTACAGCCGCGTACAGGAGATACCCGGCACTCCAGACCCACCGCTGGATGTTCACTCCCATAATGGGTTCCACCATGAAAGGATAGGCGAGCAGCGCGGTAAGCGCCCCTACATTTGAAATGCCATAAAGTGGATAAGGCTCCCCGGCTCTGCCTAAAAGTGAGCGGCTCCACCAACTCTGGGCCACCACCGCAGTGGTGCACAGCACGGCGAAGGGTAGAGAGATTTGCTTCATGAGTTCGGCGATTAGTACTGCAACCGATGCCTGGGGCGCGATCTCCGACACGAATCCAAGCGGCCATTGCAGGAGAGGCAGAAGCAATACCAGAAGATGAGCCGCGCCGATGCGCGGTGCCACCAGGTGGGCGTACAGGTATCCCAGAAGCAGCAGGCCTTGGAACACCATCAGGCTGGTGGTCCATACATGCACAGCCCCGCCAAAGAACGGGGTGACCATGCGGCCGACGATGGGCTCCATGCCGAAGGCGAGAAAAGCTCCAAGGAATACCATTACCCCGGCAGTGACCTTGCCCCTGTAATCCGTATCTCTTAACGTGCTCATTATGCGGCATCCTTCAACTGCGCCGCAAACCAGTTTTGCTCGAACTTCATTGGGCTGATATAGCCCAGTGCCGAGTGAAGTTTTTTATGGTTGTAGTACGTCGGCTGAGCAAGTAATTGACTATAGCCCCAGCCAGAGACCCCAGAATCGAGGCGGTAACAGGGCGTGATAAAAAAATACCGACAAGACCCAGTAAAATTAGATAATGAACGATTGTACCGAGCGCGCCTGCAGAGGCGAAGCTGGCAAATTGGACGATCATTGGTGTTTTTTTTAGATGTGGCCAATTTACTAACGAAAATTGTTTTCATGTTGCCAAATCCATGTCGTGGGCCCATTTCAGACATCTTTCATAGGTGGAGTTCTTTTTACGATTCTTCAATCAAATTGTAACGTGCAGAAAAGCGACGTCAGAAATTGAATGGCTTTTTCAATCATAATGTATTTCCCATGAATAGCCATCCAATCAGCCATCTCACAATTGACTGATAACTTGGCATTTCAACTTGAATCTGACTCTGTCCTGCGGGCATCCATACCCCGCACAATCCGGGAAAGCCTAGTGCGGCTTCACAGGTGCCGGGCCTCGATGTTCCGTCGGGATGAAAAACTACAATGCTGTGCAACCGGGATGCGAAAATAGGCAATGCAAGTAAAGCCGGCCTGACACAGCTAATGCGAAATTGCATTCGGTTAACTTCCTCAATAGCTTGGCTGTGATCGATATAACAGCCTGCTGCTTCGGCACCAGCTAAAACGCGCTCTCTTGTGGGGGAGGGAAGGGGGGCCGCCTTGGGCACATATTCATCGAAAAGGCTGAAGATCACGCGGCCAGGCGAATAATCCAAACTTTGCAACCCTTGATATTTGTTTGGTGCGAAAGCACCGCAGATTATAACCATGATCACCAAATATATGGCGAGGACAACCCCGGTTAACCGTAGCGAAAATGTCTTTTCAGTCAGATACAGCCCAACAACTATGACAATCGGCGTAATGACAGCGAGCAAGCGCCATGGAAATTGAATAAATTTCGCCCCCGGAAAATGAGCGTAAAACGGGGCCGAAATAGGTAATTGAAGCACAAATGCCAAGGCGCCCAGGAGGAAGAAGGGCAATACAGGCATCAGAGTTGCCCGCCGCTGCCCCCAGGTTGATAAGCCCGTTTGGTTGTTAAGGAGGATGCCGAAAAGCCCTGCGGTTATCAGGAGCATCGGAGGTAAATCAATCTGAACGGTAAACCCATTCGGGATATCTCCGAATGACCATAAACCGTCCCAGAAATAACGGCCAAGCGGTTGAAACTGGCTATTGGGATGGTAATGATCGGGGACAATTCGCCCCATATCGTAGTCGCCGCTGAGCACTGACATGGCAAGTAAACTTGGCCCAACCAGCGCCAAAAAAACTGCTGTTGGCAACAACAGCGACCTTGCCGAGAGAATGCCAAGCCGAATCCGGCGAACCGCCAGCAATACCAGGATGGTCACGGAAAACAGCAGAACCAGATAAAAGCATATAACCGAGTGGGCGAGAAAAATCAGGCCAAGACTAACGGCAAACCCCGGATGAACCCGTTCTTCTTGCACCGTGCGTATGAAATAGAGTAGCGCCCACGGCACCAGCATCGCGGCGGAAAACTCGGCCAGAGCACCCCGGATTAGCCAGTTCGTCACGGTATACTTTGCAACGATAATGGATAATCCACCTGCCACACCTGCATCACGACTGGCTCCAAGTGCGCGCAGAGTGCAATACATTCCGAATGCCCCTGCGACCAGGAAAATCAGTATTGCCATCACCAAGGCAGCCTTCATTGCCCCGGTAAAATTCAGGAGCGATGCAGAAACCACATAAAATAGCTTGTGATAGAACAAGGGCTGTGGCGACCCAAATCCCTCGTTATCCACGCTCGACCAAATCGGCAGAAAATCAAGGAAAGAATAGTGCTGTGCGTAGATTTGAGTTCTTTGCGCGAACATGTTGAGTTCATGGTTTAGCGGCCAACCTGCCTGACCCCACAATGGCGCAAGCGTTAATCCCGCAAAAACACTAAATACCGCCAATGGGAAAAGAAGCGGCCTAAACCGACCACAGAAAGCACTTTCCCAGAACACGAATTTCTTCATGACTCTTTAGGCTTCCCACACCGTTGCAGGGCCTCTCGGTATGCACTCGCTTCAACCTGCCATTCGACCCGAAGGCGCTGGAGCTTCTGCCTGATGCTGTCGTCAAAAAAAGGATTGGTTGTCGCGCCCCGCCTTAGCGCCAGCCATGGATCCTGCCACAACAATACCCCATATTCTTTCCTGGAAAGCAGGCATTCGATCGAGGCGAGGTACTCCGCCGGTCGCATTTGCAGATGCGACGCAAGGGAAGCAGTGCCTCCGGGTTCCTTCGGGAAAAGATTCCTTGTGGGGCTCTCCAGCCTGAGGACAACTGCCTCCACATGATCCAGTTTTCTCGGATAAAGATAAATCTGGCTGCGCTGGGAAAATTGCGCGCCGATATTTCCTTGAACGGAAATGGAAGCGATGCCCAATATCGCCCGGATGGTGGCGGGTACCGGGTCGGGCGCAATCGAGAGACGGGTGGGTGCCCATAAATTGTTGGAGCCCGGGATGGGCAAGGGGGCCAAGGTATAGCCTATGATCAAGCTCGCGATGAGCGCCAAGCCGCTGATTTGTGCACTGGATAACCATGCCAACCACTTGGAAATACGTGCAGCGCCATAGATTGCGGCAACTATCAGCACCGGAACCAAGCTTACGCTGTGGTAGGCGAACACGCTCTTGGGCATCGGGTTGGCGGAAAGCAGGTTAGCCGCAAGGTCTGGAAGCGCAGGCAGCAGGTAAGCAGGTGCCGCGAGCGGGAACCCGAGCAAGGGCAAGAGCAGCAAGGTCAGGTAAAACCAGCCCCCCAAATCGAACAATATCTGCCGGGCGATCGA
>MGWZ01000069.1 GCA_001801175.1 Gallionellales bacterium RIFCSPLOWO2_02_FULL_57_47
TTTTCCTTGTGGTGGAGCTTCAGATTCAACCGGTGGGGGAGCTTCAGGTTTGCTTGCCGCTATTGCCTCATCCTTTTGCATGCCGTAGCTATCGCCCAAATTGAATCGAAAGTATTGCTAATTCCTGATTCTAGTTTTGTCACTAATCAAGCTTATGGGCAAAATCTCCTCTACGATTTTCTTGCCAGCACTTCTCTTCATGGCATGGTAGTCGGGGTTTTTCCTCACCAAAGCTTACAACCTTGATTTGTGATGCAGGAATGCCTAACAAACCCAGGTTCTTTCGAACTGCGTTGGCACGCCTGTCGCCTAAACCAAGGTTATATTCAGTGCTTCCACGCTCATCGCAATTACCTTCCACTGTGACAACGTCATTTTCATGCGCCTTGATAAATTCAGCTTGCTTCTGAATAACATCCCGATACTCTGGTTTGATGTCATATTTGTCAAAGTCAAAGAAAACGCTCTGTTTCTGTAACTCCTGCAACTCAGCCGCTAATTTATTCGCTTCTATTTCAGATGAAGAAAGAGAAACATTTGTTTCGGCAACGCTGCTGATGGTTGCCTCAGATTTGGTTGCGACTGGCGAACCATTTATTTTTTCCTTGGAAGGGGATGCTTGCGAAGAGTCTGTTTTGGGCGTAGAAGCACAGGCAGCAAGCAATATGGAAGCCAAAACAGCAGCTATTTTTTTCATTCGTTATCTCCTTTTTGAAAAATTGAACGTGACTAAAACCATACCTGCATAACATTCAGATGTTATATTTATGTAAATGTAATTTATATCTATATTATCGTCAAGTGATACAATTTCACAAAAGGCAAAATTAACCCTCACAAAAGGGACTGATATGACAAGAGACAGCAAAAATCAGCTTTCACTTCAAGTTCTAAAGAAATTTCGCATTATTTACGGTTCCGTTCGCCAGCAATTTCGCGAGATTGAACAAACTTGCGGCGTCACTGGATCGCAGATGTGGATATTGCAGGAGGTGGCAAATATGCCTGGTATAGGGGTATCCGAGCTGGCTGATCGCTTATCGATACACCAGTCCACCGGTAGCCAGCTTGTTGAGAAACTTGTGGCCCGCGGGCTGATAACTAAAGAGCGCAGCAAGGAAGATCAGCGGCGAGTTGGATTGAAAGTGACTGATGAAGCCTCAAAGTTGTTGATTAATGCACCCGGCCCAGCGGAAGGCATTCTGCCGGAAGCTTTGCAAACAATGCCTGAAGAAGCATTGCTTGCTTTAGACAACTCGTTGATTGAGGTAATTGGGCAATTACGTATTAGCGACGCCAAGCTTGCCGATAAACCTCTATCAGATTTGTAGTGATATTTAGCAGAATGACCTCATTTAACCTCCAAGAAATTCATGTCTCATTCACTTGTGAGGAATCTACGTAAAAAATGAGACTTTCGCTACGCTTCGTCTTACCACTGATGCTGGTTCTGGCAGGAATTGCCTACGCCGTCGCCCCGCTGGTCGACCAATTGACGCTTCGCTGGTTCATACGTGATCTGGACATGCGCTCAACGCTGATCACCAACACTATCCAGGAACCTCTACTGGAACAGCTTGCGGCCGGAAAAAAAACCAAGATCGTTGATTTCTTCAATCGCATCACCAAGGACGAGCGACTTTATGCCATCGGCTACTGTGCTTCGCCAACAGAAAAGGCATTGGTTGGACGCAATCTTCCCCCGGATATTCACTGTGCGAATCTGGGACGTTGGGTGGATTCGCAGGATCACCTTTTGCCGAGCGCCAAAGGTCCCTTGCATGTGTCCGTGATGCCGATGCCCAGTGAGAACGCGCCTGACGGACGCTTGGTGCTGGTGCATGACATGAGTTTTGTCGCCCGACGCAGCGAGGAAACAAAACTCTATGTGTTCTACTTGTTTATGGGACTGGCGATTGTGGTCTCGCTTATCACGGTTGTTGTTGCTCAACTGTCATGGCGCGGCTGGATGTCGGGTATGCGTGCCCTTCTCCGTGGCGAGGGATTGCTGCGGCAACCTGCAGCAGGCACACAATCCCCCATGCCCGAGCTCAAACCGATTGCCCGCGATCTGCAGCGTTTGATCCATGAACTTGAAGCGGAGACGCGAGCGCGCGATGAAGACCAGATCACCTGGACTCCCGAAGCACTGCGAGCCATACTTCACAGCGAATTGCGCGGCGAGGACGTAATCGTTGTTTCCAACCGAGAACCCTATATCCACCAGCATCGCGGCGATCACATCGAGGTACAACGGCCAGCCAGCGGGCTGGTCACGGCACTGGAACCGATCATGCGCGCCTGTTCGGGTACCTGGATCGCCCACGGCAGCGGCTCGGCCGACAGGGATGTGGTCGACAGGCATGACCGCATCGCTGTCCCGCCGGATAACCCCGCCTACCAGATCCGCCGCGTCTGGCTGACCGCCGAGGAAGAGGCTGGCTATTATTACGGCTTCTCCAACGAGGGACTCTGGCCGCTCTGCCACATCGCCCATGTGCGGCCCACCTTCCGCTCGGGCGACTGGACCCAATACGTCGCGGTCAATCGCAAATTCGCCAGGGCGGTCGCAAGTGAAGCCAAGACGCGTGATCCTATCGTCCTGGTGCAGGACTACCACTTCGCGCTGTTGCCAAATATGATACGCGAGGAACTTCCGGATGCCACGATCATCATCTTCTGGCACATACCGTGGCCCAACCCCGAGTCCTTCGCCATCTGCCCGTGGCGGGATGAAGTGCTTGCGGGGCTGTTGGGCAGCAGCATTATCGGTTTCCACACCCAGTTCCACTGCAACAATTTCGTCGATACGGTAGACCGTTTTCTTGAGGCGCGGGTTGACCGGGAATCCTTCAACGTCTCCTTCGGCGGCAAACTCACCGCCGTGCGCCGCTACCCGATTTCCATTGCCTGGCCGCCCGATGAAGCGTTGATGAGAAAGGCCGCGCCGGATTGCCGCAGCGACATCCGGGAGATGCACCATCTTCCGCTCGAACATAAACTCGGCATCGGTGTCGACCGCCTCGACTACACCAAGGGCATCATGGAGCGATTTCGCGCCATCGAGCGCCTGCTCGAACTGAACCCGGAGTGGATCGGGCGCTTCACCTTTGTCCAGGTCGCCGCACCGACGCGTACGGGTATCGACGAATACCAGCATCACGAGGCGCAGGTTCGTGCCCTGGCCGCGCGCATCAATGAGCGTTTCGAACGCCACGGGTCACCGCCGATCATACTCAAGGTCGAGCACCACGCTCCGCATGAGGTGTATGAATATTTCCGCGCGGCCGATCTGTGTTTCGTCAGCAGCCTGCACGACGGCATGAACCTGGTCGCCAAGGAATTTGTCGCTGCGCGCGACGACGAGCGCGGCGCGCTGATTCTTTCCCAGTTCACCGGCGCTGCCCGCGAGCTGCCGGAGGCACTGATTGTCAACCCGTACGATGCCGACCAGTGCGCTGCCGCCCTGCATCTGGCGCTGACCATGCCGGATGCCGAACAGCGCGACCGCATGCGCCTGATGCGCGGACTGGTAGCCGAGTTCAACGTCTTTCGCTGGGCGGGCCGCATGCTGCTCGATGCTGCCGCGATGCGCCGCCGCGTGCGCCTGACGGGGAAGGCAGGCACCGGGAGACGTAACGATGCGCCATAAATCTCCGCCAGCCGCCAGTGTCGAATGGGCTTTTTTCCTCGATATCGACGGGACCCTGATCGATATCGCCGCTACACCGGACGCCGTCTTCGTCGATACTGCGCTTCTCGACCTGATTACGCACCTGCACCGTGCCAGCGGCGGCGGCGTGGCGCTGGTAACCGGCCGCACAATTTCGGATATAGAAAACAGGATTGGCATGCCGCGCCTGCCGCTGGCCGGTCAGCACGGGCTGGAGCGGCGCGATGCCGCCGGGCGCCTGTGGATTCACGCCGCGCCGCCGGCTGCCAAGTTTGCGATAAAGAAAGCGCTGGAACCGGTCCTGGCCCGCCACCCCGGCCTCCTGCTCGAGGACAAGGGCATGACGCTGGCGCTGCACTATCGAATGGCGCCGCACCTGGCTTCCTATGCACAGCGTTTGATGTTCCGTCTGGCGAGCGACGCTGATGCAGGACTTGAAGTGCAGCACGGAAAACGCGTAGCAGAAGTCAAGCCCTCCGGCATCGACAAGGGAACGGCGGTGGCCGAGTATCTTTCGGAGTTCCCCTTCAAGGGGCGGCGTCCGGTGTTTATCGGCGACGATCTCAACGACGAACACGGTTTCGCCGAGGTGAACAAGCTTGACGGGATTTCCATCAAGGTCGGAAAAGGCCCCAGTTGCGCCCGCTTCCGCTTGCCCGACGTGGCGGCTGTAAGACGCTGGCTGGGAGATGCACTGAAAGGAAAAAAATGAGTACTCTCGATTTGGCTCTGATCGGCAATTGCACAGTCGGCGCACTGGTCGATGCGCGTGCAAACATCACCTGGGGATGCTTCCCCCGCTTCGATGGCGACCCGATGTTCTGCGCCCTGCTCAAGGATACCGGCGACTACGGATTTTTTGCAGTCGAACTCTCGGATTGCGAGCGCACCGAACAGCACTATCTGGAAAACACGGCGATCCTGGTGACGCGCCTTTACGACCGTCATGGCGGCGCCATCGAGGTCACGGATTTCGCGCCCCGCTTCGGCCAGTACGGCCGCATCTTCAGACCGATGATGCTGGTGCGCCGGATCAAGCGCCTTTCCGGCAGCCCGCGTGTGACGCTGCGCCTTCGTCCCGCCTGTAATGACGGTGCCGGGCGGCCGGAGACTACCCGGGGCAGCAATCATATCCGCTATGTAGCGCCGAACCTCACACTCAGGCTGACCACCGATGCCTCGCTGACCGCGATCCAGCAGGAAACGCCGTTCTTTATCGAGGATACCGTTACACTGCTGCTGGGGGCGGACGAAACCGTGCACGAAGCCGCCGGCGAAGTTGGACGCCGCTTTTTTGAGGAAACCGCGCAGTACTGGCACGAGTGGGTGCGATTTCTCGGCATCCCCTACGAATGGCAGGAGGCGGTCATTCGCGCCGCCATCACGCTCAAGCTGAATGCCTATGACGACACCGGCGCAATCATCGCCGCGATGACCACCTCCATTCCAGAGGCGGCCGACAGCAGCCGCAACTGGGACTATCGCTACTGCTGGCTGCGCGACGGCTATTTCGTGGTCAATGCCCTGAACCGGCTGGGAGCTACCCGCACGATGGAGCGCTATCTCGGCTACATCGTCAATGTTGCCGCCAATGCCGGCGACAATCCGTTGCAGCCGGTCTATGGCATCGACGGACGGGCTGAGCTTGAGGAACGTGAAGCTCCGACATTGACGGGCTATCGCGGCATGGGACCGGTGCGCATCGGCAATCTGGCCTACCGCCAGGTTCAGCACGATGTGTACGGTTCTGCGATCCTGGCAGCCACCCACATTTTTTTCGACCATCGCCTCTCCCGGCGCGGCGATGAAGCCTTGTTCCACCGCCTCGAACCGCTGGGCGAACATGCC
>MGWZ01000070.1 GCA_001801175.1 Gallionellales bacterium RIFCSPLOWO2_02_FULL_57_47
CCTTGCATGTGCTGTTTTGGGTTGAACAATACGCCCTAGTTTATTGAAATTCAATGGGGTTTTGTGGGGAGACCTCAGGGACTGACTGCTTTTTCTGGATTGATGAACTCAGCTCACCGCACGCCTGGAAAAATCCTGCAAACGAAAACCCAGCGCGGCGAGCACGGCAAAGTAAACCGCCACGCCGCCTGCGACCAGCACGGACAGGCGCAGGATGCGCGGCCAGCCTGAGCTGGCCAGCCAGCTTTGCTCGGTGCCCATGCCGAACCACAGCGCGAGGCCGAGCGCCAGCAACGCGAGGCACACCTTGGCGAAGAACATTGCCCAGCCCGGTTCGGGCTGGTAGATGTCATGCTTGCGCAGGTAGCGGTACAGGATCGCGGAGTTGAAACATGCGCCGAGTCCGATGGCGAGCGCCAGGCCGGCATGATGCAATTCCAGCCCGAACACAAACAACAGGTTCATCATTTGCGTGGCGAGCAGCGTGGCGATGCCAATTTTCACCGGGGTTCTGATATCCTGCCGTGCGTAAAATCCGGGGGCGAGGATTTTCACCAGGATCATCCCGATCAGCCCGATGCTGTAGCCGAGCAGCGCCTCGCGCGTCATCAGCACATCGTGTGCGGCAAATGCGCCATGCTGGAAGAAGGTCGCCAGCAGCGGCACGGCGATCATGCCCAGGGCCAGCGCGGCGGGCAGCGTCAACATGATCGTCAGGCGCAGTCCCCAATCCAGCAGCTTCGAGTATTCCGCAAAGTTGTTATCGGCATGGCATTTGGAAAGTGACGGCAGCAGGATCGTGCCGATGGCCACCCCCAGAACTCCCGCGGGGAATTCCATCAGCCGGTCCGCGTAATACAGCCACGACACGCTGCCCGCCACCAGGAACGAGGCAAAAATGGTATTGATGATCAGGCTGATCTGCGCAATGGATACGCCGAATACCGCCGGGCCCATCTGTTTGATGACGCGCCACATGCCTTCGTCCTTCAGGCTGAAGCGGATGCTCGGCAACATGCCGATCTTTTTCAGGAACGGGATTTGAAAAGCGAGTTGCACGAAGCCCGCGATGAACACTGCCCAGGCCAGCGCCATGATCGGCGGGTCGATATAAGGCGCCAGCCACAGCGCGGCGCCGATGAAGCAGACATTAAGCAGCACGGGCGCAAAGGCCGGCACCCAGAATTTGTTGTAGGTGTTGAGTATGCCCGCCGCGACCGATACCAGCGAGATGAAGAATATGTACGGCGAGGTGATGCGCAGCAGTTGCACGGTGAGGTCGAATTTCTCGGCATCCCTGACGAAGCCAGGCGCGCTGATATACACCAGTATCGGCGCGGCGATGATGCCTATCAGTGTCACGACGAACAAAATGATCGCCAGCATCGTGGTGACGTGATCGACCAGCAGCCTGGTCTCGTCGTGCCCGCGCCGGTTCCGGTATTCGCCGAAGATCGGCACGAACGCCTGCGAGAAAGCGCCTTCGGCGAACAGTCGACGCAGCAGGTTGGGCAGTTTGAACGCCACGAAGAACGCGTCGGTTGCCGCCCCCGCGCCGAATATCCGCGCGATCAGCACATCGCGCACAAACGCGAGGATGCGCGAAACCAGTGTCAGGCTGCTGATGGTAGCGAGGGCTTTAAGGAGGTTCATTCGTCGTATGTTTACGCTGCAAACGCCGCGCATCATACCATTGCGCCCGGCATGGACGCGCAACCCAAGTGCCGGACTCCGCACTATCCGCTGGATAGTTCAGCATATTGACCGGCGGGCTGCGAAGGGATAGGGTGTAGCCTGGTGATTTCGGAGCGAAAGAGATCGAGATGCTGTCCCAGTTATTCTTAACAACGGCGAGAGCCGTCAGGGTATGAGAATACGAGCACGCGAAGCTGCACTTTGCCTGGCGCTGCTGCTCGCGCCCGGCTGGCTGATGGCGGCTGCGCCGCCGGTGCTGGCACTGAAGATAGAAGGGGCGATCGGCCCCGCGACGGCGGACTACGTTGTGCGCGGCCTGACACATGCCGCAGCTGAACATGCGCAACTTGCGGTGCTCCAGATGGATACGCCGGGCGGCCTCGATACCTCGATGCGGCAGATCATCAAGGCGATTCTCGCCTCGGAGGTGGTGGTAGCGGCCTTTGTCGCGCCGAGCGGCGCGCGAGCCGCCAGCGCCGGCACCTACATTCTCTACGCCAGCCACATTGCTGCGATGGCGCCGGGCACCAATCTGGGAGCTGCTACCCCGGTGCAGATCGGCGTACCGCCTGATTTTGCCGCTCCGGACAAACCCGTGCCAGGAAAGGCCGTGGGCAAGACGCAACCTGACGACGACCATGCTCCGGCCGGAACCACCAAGCAGACATTGAGCCGAAAGCAAGTCAGCGATGCCGCCGCCTATATCCGCAGCCTGGCACAAATGCGTGGCCGCAATGCGGAGTGGGCCGAGCAGGCGGTGCGCGAGGCGGTCAGCCTGCCGGCCGAGGATGCGCTGAAGCTCAAGGTAATTGAATACGTCGCCGCCGACCTGCCGCACCTGCTGCAGCAACTCGATGGCAGGAAGGTGAGCGTGCTCGACCGGGAAATTCTGCTGGCGACCGCAGGCGCGCCACTGCTCAGCTACGAGCCGGACTGGCGCGCCAGATTTCTGACGGTCATCACCGATCCCAGCATCGCGTTGATCCTGATGATGATCGGCGTCTACGGGCTGTTCTTCGAGTTCACATCGCCCGGTTTCGGCGTGCCCGGGGTGCTCGGTGGAATATGTCTGCTGCTGGCGCTGTATGCCCTGCATCTGCTGCCGGTGAATTACGCCGGGCTGGTGCTGATCTTGCTGGGCATTTCGTTCATGGTCGCAGAGGCATTCTTCCCCGGTTTCGGTGTGCTCGGCATCGGCGGCATTGCCGCTTTCGTGGCCGGGGCGGTGATCCTGATCGACACCGAGCTGCCGGCCTTCGGCATTCCGCTCGAACTGATCGTCGCAATCGCCGTGGTGAGCGCGCTCTTGATCGGGCTGGTCGGCGGGATGGCACTGAAGGCGCGGCGGCGCATGGTGGTGAGTGGCGACGAGGCGTTGATCGGTGGTGTTGGCGAAATGTTGGAGGATGCCGTAACTGAAGGGTGGGCGCGGGTTCATGGCGAGCGCTGGCGCGTGCAAACCATTTCCCCCTTGCAGCGTGGGCAGAAAGTTCGTGTTCTGGCCCGAGACGGCCTGGTGCTCCAGGTCAAATCCATGGAAGCAGAAACTAAAGGAGAATAATCATGTTCGAATTCAGTGGCGTCGCATTGGTGATTGTTGCGCTGGTTGTTGCATCGTTTCGCATCCTGCGCGAATACGAGCGCGGCGTGGTATTCATGCTTGGCCGCTTCTGGAAGGTCAAGGGGCCGGGCCTGGTGGTGGTGATTCCCGGCGTCCAGCAGATGGTGCGCGTCGATCTGCGCACGGTAGTGCTCGATGTGCCGACCCAGGACGTGATCTCGCGCGACAACGTGTCGGTCAAGGTCAACGCGGTGGTGTATTTGCGCGTCATCGATCCGCAGAAGGCGGTCATCGAAGTCGAAGACTTTCTCAATGCCACCAGCCAGCTAGCGCAGACCACGCTGCGAGCGGTGCTCGGCAAGCACGAGCTGGACGAAATGCTGGCCGAGCGCGAGCGGCTCAACCTGGACATTCAGCAGGCACTGGACACGCAAACCGATGCCTGGGGAATCAAGGTGGCCAATGTGGAAATCAAGCACGTCGATATCGACGAATCAATGGTGCGCGCCATTGCGAAACAGGCTGAAGCGGAGCGGGAAAGGCGCGCCAAGGTAATCCATGCAGAAGGCGAATTGCAGGCCTCGGAGAAGTTGCTGCAAGCCGCACAAATCCTTGCGCGCCAACCGGAGGCGATGCAGTTGCGTTATCTGCAGACGCTCGCCGGCATCGCCGGCGACAAAACCAACACCATCATCTTCCCGGTTCCCGGGGATTTCATGGAATTGCTGACCCGCCAGAAATTGCCGGGCGGAGGTGCAAAATCCCCTGCCTGATACTGGAATAATCAGGATCAGACCACGGATATCAAAGGCAGAAATGCGCGAGAAAATTTGAATGGGACGAAGAAAAGGCGGAATCGAATGTCGTCGTACTCGATCCCGAGGTGGCGAAAGCATTTCCGAATGGACACGCAGTCAATGAGGCATTGCTGGGCCTGCTGGAGATTGCCAAAACTGCTGGCCTGACACCTGCGACAACATGAACCTCGCGCAAGCGGGCCTAGGGTGCATTTCATGCACATATCTGGGTATGTCGGCATATTGACCAACAGGCCGCAATTAAGCGGGGTGAGAGCCGGCTAGTTGGGGGGAATAAACCATGTTACCCCCTGTTATTACCTGCAATGGCTGTCAGATATTTCTACTGTGACTGCTTTGCCAAGAAATTGATTACTGCCTTCCTGTCAGCATTGCTCATCTCGTCCCTGCCCTGTTTCTTTCTAAAACCGTTCATCCTGTCAACGATCTTGGCCCATTCTTTTGCAGGATACTGGCTTGGGTCAGGTACGGCATGGCACACTGAGCAGAACCAGATGATGTTGAATACCTGATATTCTCCACGTAATGGAGAATCTGCCGGGAGTCCTTTGAATCCATTCTTTGCCAGATAGACAACGATCTCGGTCTTCTCTTTGTCGGCAGGCATTTTGACATCAGGCGAAGTTCCTGCCATAAGCACGGCGTGATCCATCATCTTTTCAAACCTCATGGGCCAGTCGTCTGTTGAATGCATCCTGGGGCTTGGGAGGTTGTGGCACTGGCTGCAATACGATGCAAAGAGCGTTGCGCCTTTGCTTTGAGGATCGGGCAGCTGGTTCGCCGCCACGCCGAATGGGATTACGATACGTTTTATACCCTTTTCCCATGCGCCGGCCGTGCCGCTGAACAACGAAAGAACGCCCACAACCATTATCAAACGCAACAAGCCTGAATTCATGACATTTCCCCTTAATTCTATAAGTTAAACTTCATGGTTACGCAAAAGTTCCGGAATGGGTTATTGAGAAAAACACCCTCAATTACTTCAATGAGTTAGAAAGAGCTTTGTTGCGCTGCATTGCTTTACAATTGATTTCAATCTAATTCAAAAATTGCAGCATGTCAAACTGTAAGCCCCAATTAGAATGTACGCTGGGGATACAAGTTACTCCTGTAAAAACAACGGTGGATATTTTGAAACGGCGTGCTGCTGAGCCGAAAGAAGCGAATGCAGGGTGTGCATTCCTGCACCCTACCGCAATTCAATAAGACCTCAGGCTCAGCCCCGAATAATCCCAGCCCGGACCCGCCTGACCGCCTGGCCCCATAAAAAGATTTGCATAATCCGGCACGAATCACTAGAATGCGCGCCTTTCCGTTGTACCGAATTTTCAAGGAGTAGTCATGGCAAATAGCGCACAAGCCCGCAAGCGTGCACGTCAGGCAGTTAAACAGAATGCTCACAACAGCAGCCTGCGCTCGGAATTGCGCACGGCGATCAAGAAGGTTGCCAAGGCGATCGAAGCCGGCGACAAGTCCGCCGCTCAAGCCGTTTACAAGGATTCCGTCAGCACCATGGACAGCATCGCCGACAAGAAAATCATTCACAAGAACAAGGCTGCTCGACACAAGAGCCGCTTGTCTGCAGCAATCAAGGCGATGGCATAAACGCCAGACCACTTTGATTTACCGCAAACAAGCCGGCAGTGATGTCGGCTTGTTTGCTTTGTGGGGCTGTTTGGCTCAATATACACCCCTAAGATTTTGCACACGGCGGCTTGTCCGCCGTCTTTGTTTAGGAACTACATATGTCGCATGTGATGAACACTTATGCACGGCTTCCCGTCACTTTTGTGCGCGGCGAAGGCGCTTGGCTGTGGGATACCGAAGGCAAGCGCTATCTGGACGCGTTGTCCGGCATCGCCGTGAACACCCTGGGTCATGCGCATCCGCGCTTCACCGCCGCGCTGAATGAACAGATCGGCAAGCTGATTCACTGTTCCAATATCTACCAGGTACGCGAGCAGGAACTGCTGGCCGACAAGCTGTGCAGCCTGGCCAACATGCAGGAAGCGTTTTTCTGCAATTCCGGCTGTGAGGCGAACGAGGCCGCGATCAAACTGGCGCGCATGGCAGGACACCAGCAGGGCATCGAATCTCCCGCGATCATCGTGATGGAAAAGGCATTCCACGGACGCACGCTGGCGACCCTTTCCGCCACCGGCAACCGCAAGGTGCAAGCCGGTTTCGAGCCTCTGGTCAGCGGTTTTGTGCGCGTTCCCTACAACGACCTGGAGGCGATCCGTCTGGTTGCCCAGCACAACAGCAATGTGGTTGCAGTGCTGGTCGAGCCAATCCAGGGGGAAGGCGGTATCCGCACACTGGACATTCATTACCTGCAACAATTGCGGCAGATTTGCGACGAGCAAAACTGGCTGTTGATGCTGGACGAAGTGCAATGCGGCATGGGTCGTACCGGAAAATGGTTCGCCTTCCAGCACAGCGGTATCCTGCCTGACGTGATGACGCTGGCCAAGGGACTCGGTTCCGGCGTACCGATCGGTGCATGCCTCGCCACAGGCAAGGCGGCCGGAATTTTCCAGCCGGGCAATCACGGCTCGACGTTCGGCGGCAATCCGCTGGCTTGCACGGCAGGCTTGACCACGCTGAATATCATTGAACAGGACAAGCTGCTGGCGTATGCCGAGAACCTTGGCCAATTTCTGCGGCAGGGCATCGCCGCCGCCTTGCAAGGCTTGAACGGAGTCAGGGAGATTCGCGGGCAGGGGCTGATGATCGGCATCGAACTCGACAAACCGTGCGGCGATCTGGTCAAGCTGGCGCTCGCCCAGGGGCTGTTGACCAATGTCACCGCCGACAACGTGATTCGCCTGTTGCCGCCGCTGGTCATGTCAAAAGACGAAGCGCAACAGTTGCTGGATATCCTGTGTCCGCTGATAAAAGAATTTGTGCAATCCTGATTGGTAACGACCCATGTCAGCAAATAAAACAGTACCGGTAAAACACTTTTTGCAATTCAAGGACTTCACTCGCGACGAGTTTGAATACCTGTTCGAGCGCACCCGCATCATCAAGGAACGCTTCAAACGCTACGAAAAATACTGGCCGCTGGAAGATCGCACGCTGGTGATGATTTTCGAAAAAGCCAGCACGCGCACGCGCCTGTCGTTCGAGGCGGGGATGCACCAGCTCGGCGGCTCGGCGATCTACCTGAACACGCGCGACTCGCAACTGGGGCGCGGCGAACCGGTGGAAGATGCCGGGCAGGTGATCTCGCGCATGAGCGACATCGTGATGATCCGCACCTTTGAGCAATCCATTATCGAACGCTTCTCTGCCAACTCGCGCGTGCCGGTGATCAACGGCCTGACCAACGAATATCATCCGTGCCAGGTGCTCGCCGACATCTACACCTACATCGAACAGCGCGGCAGCATCCGGGGCAAGACCGTGGCGTGGATCGGCGATTCCAACAACATGTGCAACACCTGGCTGCAAGCTGCGGAAGTACTGAACTTCAACGTGCATGTCTCTACACCGCCCGGTTATGAAGTCGAGCCGGAACGAGCCGGATTGTTCGGCGAGGATCACTACGAGGAATTCGCTGACCCGATGGAGGCTGCGCGCGGCGCCGACCTGGTGACTACCGACGTATGGACCAGCATGGGCTTCGAGGCGGAGAACGAAGAGCGCATGAAGGACTTTGCCGACTGGCAGGTGGATGAGGACATGATGCGCGTCGCCGCAAAAGACGCGCTGTTCATGCACTGCCTGCCCGCGCATCGCGGC
>MGWZ01000071.1 GCA_001801175.1 Gallionellales bacterium RIFCSPLOWO2_02_FULL_57_47
CTGTAGAAAAACCCGTTTTCTGCAAAAAATCGCTTTGTAACTTATTGATTTACATTGCGGTAATTTTGACATTTTTAGTTTTTCTACAGCGTCAACGTAAAGTTAACCGGCTCCGCGCTTTTGCGGAGTCCGGGTTGAACGTAGGGTTGGGGGTGGATATGGAAAAAGTGATACGGTGGTTTGTGAACACAACAGTTGCAGACTGGATAGCAAGGCTTGGCATATGGATAAGAAATAAACAAATGGATGAGGTTCGTGATTTATTTCGATGACAACCAGCCTTGCGCTGAACCTAGATTTTTAACGGAGAACCCATCGCCTATTTCTAGGACAAGCAACTCATCGTCGGAAATGATTGGGTCGCCACTTAATCTTACTTTTTCTCTATCTGGTGATACCAAAGCGGAGTTTATGCCGTGTGGGTGCATGGATGTTCTTACAAAAAAACCAATTGCGTCTTGCGTAACGAAAGCAATATTAAAATCATCAGAAAAATATGCTTTCATCACAAGCTGCAATGCCTTTGCTGACTCCACAAGACGCATCTTTGAGGAATCGCGAAAATGAACATAGATAAAATATCGTTTAACCTCAGTGCTCATTCGATAACCCCCAACGTCTGAATTCACCGGCCTTGCGCGGCTTTATGCGCAAGGTCCGGTGGAATGATGGGTTCGGCGTCATGTGTTCGCGGGCACGGGATCTGGCTCGATACGGAGCTTGCTCAACTCTTGCGTGAGAAACCCGGAGTCGGCTTCTGGTGCAAACAGGATTTCTCGAATTGCCGCATTGGCGATGGCGTCTCTGAAATCGAACCCAAGTTGCAAGGAGGGCGGAAATTGAATCAGTGTGCCGTCTCTTAGCGCGAACTGGCCAATGCCAATGGCAGATAGGGAAATGCGCAACTCATTCTCTTCGCAGAAGCGAGTGGCATCTTTGATGTACGTGTAAAGGATTGGATTGGACAGGTAGTGCTCGTTTGTTCGATGGCTGTCCCAATCGACATAGTTAACTAGGCCGTAATTTACATCGAATATTTGGCGGCAGACATTACCTTCGTATAAAAGCGCCGCCCCTTCAGGGTCCAGCGCGCGATTGAGCAAGGCTCTCAGCTTCCCGAACTCGAACACGACGCAGACTTTGCCCTTCTCACTTCCGTTGCCGTAGTTGTTCCAGATGTAGTCGGTGTTCTGGGTAGAAAAACAGCAGGCATATGTTCTCGCCCGCGATTGATCGTAATAATGCGCCGCCGAAAAGTCAGGTGCCTTTTCAAACCGCACAGAGGTATTTGCCGGTTGATCTTTCGGCAACTGTCGCCCGTCGTTCTCATCGGCGTTTGGATAGTCCGGGTAGCTATCGACACGGTTGAAGTAAAGATAATTGCCAGTGACCGAGCGCAATAAGTTTTCAACCGTCATGACCTTGTACAGCAGTTGGTCATCTAGCGGGATGCGCATAAGTGGCGCGTGGGGCTCGATACTTCCGAGACGAAGGATGGTCGCCATCAGCCTAACCCTCGATGCTTGATGATCGAGGCAATCGAGATACCGACAAACAGCAGCGGTATGTACAGTGCAGCAGGTATCCAACCGCTTACGAAGAAGAGCAGGAGTATTGAGCCCAGGTAGACGAACCCTGAAAGTGATCGGAGAAGAAATATACCCTTGCGCAGACGAAGTTCAGCATCGATCACCATGTAGATTGGTCCAAACACTGTAATGAGGATCGCCCAGCCGTTGTAGGCCCAAAGAACGTTTTCGGACATAGCTACTCCTTTCCTCCCTGGTTATTGCTCCCCACATTGCCGCCTTTACTTTCGCGCTCCAGCTTCACAGAAGCCGAACGTTAAATAGCCATCCTATTTGACGCAAAACATTGCATCAAGGCGATGGATAAGCTGTCTTTATACATGGATAATCCTTTTGCGTTCCACCTGTTACGATTTTTTAGGGCATCCTAAAAATGGCGGAAAACCCATCGTCGGCTTGGATTAAAGGTGCTTGGCTCGGATCGTTTGTAGCCGCCACACAGCCACGAAACCCATTACCCCAGCCGCACCGCAACGCTACCAATACCTCTTCTCATCTTGCTCCCTTACTTTCAGGTCGCTGGCACGCACCTTATTCCCTCATTCGTACTCCGTCAATATAACAAACGGACTAGCTCCTCTTAATAACAGGCAAACGAACCATAGTCGGATTGTTTTCCATCCTCTCCATATCCTATTTGTCGATCATCACCCGTGCGATTGATCAACCCAATTTTCAACCCGCAAGCCCGGCACGCGCTCAAACTCAGCCGCGTTGTTGGTGACCAGTATTAATTTGCTGGCAAGCGCGTGAGACGCGATCCACAAATCGTTGTTGCCGATGGGTTTGCCGCTGGTTTGCAGGTGCTGGCGGATTTTCCCGTAGTGAGCCGATATGGTTTCATCCAGTGGCAACACCGGTATCAGCGTAATCAGTTGTTCCAGTATTTGCCGCGATTCTTTGGGCTTAGAGCTTTTCTCCGCTCCGAAGCACAGTTCGCCATAGGTGATGGCGGACATGACGACTTTGCCGGGCGGCAATTTGGAAAAACGCGCCAGCACTTCGGCTGGGCGATGGTTCTTGATGTAGATGCAGATGTTGGTGTCGAGCAGGTAGCGCGGCATGACTACAGCCCCGCACGCTCTTGCGGCAAGTCGTCCTGGCGCTCCGTCATGAAATCGGCGGGCAGCGAACCGAGCAGATGAAACGCCTGTTCCAGCGATTTGGCTTTTTTACGCAGCACCAGTTCATCGTCCCTGCGGAAAATCTCCACCTCGTCGGTATCGAACTGGAACTCCGCCGGTATTCTCACCGCCTGCGAATTCCCGCTCTTGAATACTTTTGCAGTACGCATGATCGCCTCCTTTAATGTATCTACATGCAGTAGATACACGTGCGGGATTTATGCAAGCCAGGGAATTAAACGTCCCATTGGAGGCGATGCCCCATTCTTTTCTCCAGCTTGTTCCGTGCCTTGCATTAGGGGAAACGCAGATTAAATCGTCATTGCGAGCGAAGCGTGGCAATCCAGTTGTTTGATATCAAACGAACTTCTGGATTGCCACGTCGCTACGCTCCTCGCAATGACGATTTAATCTGCGTTTCCTTGGGTTAATTCCATTTCTCCTTCAGAGGGAAATATTTTGCAGGTCGGGCTGTGCCCGACAGCTATATCTGGCGGGTAGAACCCGCCCTACGATAATGCACATTGATCCTGCTGGCCGCAGAAATGGCTTGACACGCTTTATTGCATGCCATTAAGATAGTATTCGATTACTTACTTGCATGGTTGATGGACGGGCTTATGACAAAACTTAGACTCAAGCTGATTTTATTGGCGACTCTTTTGATTTCCATCTTTGCGTGGGTGGTTCTTACCCAGGGGCCGTTGGCGCCAATCAAGGTGACTACCGAGAAAATCCAGACAGGAAGCCTTGCTTCCGAGGTGTTTGGCGTTGGGCTCACCGAAGCCCGGCACACTTATAACGTTTCCTCGACGATGACCGGACGGGTTGGCAGCATGCTGGTCGATCAGGGCGATTATGTGAAAGCCGGACAAGTTGTGGCCAGGCTGGACCCGATTGATCTCAATGAACGGCTCACCAGCAGCCGGTTGATGGCGGAGCGCTCGGCCAACTCGATCAGGATGGCCGAGGCCCAACTGGCGCAGGCGCAAAGCCAGGAAAAGACAGTATCGTCGACGTACAAAAGATTTGTCGATCTGCATGCGAAGGGCTATGTCAGCCAGGAAATGCTGGACGCCAAGCTGAACGAAAAAATTGCTGCGCAAGCCGCGCTGGATGCCGCTACCGCTTCTCTGGCGGCGGTCAAGCGTGACAGTGAAAAGGCGCAGTCGGATGCCTCGGGCGTAGCCAAACTGCGCGATCAAACCCTGCTGTTCAGCCCGGTGAGCGGCATCGTCACGGCAAGAATGGTTGAACAGGGTGTGACGGTTGTTCCGGGACAAACGGTGCTGCAAGTGATCGACCCGGGTGATATCTGGATCAAAACCCGTATCGACCAGAAGCAGGCGGGGGGGGTCCGTGCTGGCCAGTTGGCGAGCATCGTGCTGCGCTCGCAGCCGCAGACCGCCGTTCCGGGAGTTGTCAAACGAGTCGACATGATCAGCGATGCGATTACCGAGGAACGCATCGTGAATGTTTCTTTTGCCGCACCGGAATCGAATATCAGCCTGGGCGAATACGCCGAAGTCACGATCAAACTCCCCGGTTTGGCAAATATCCGTTCTATACCCACTGCGGCCGTGAAACAGATTAACCAGCAAAAAGGCGTATGGGTGCTGCTTAATAATCGCGCCAAATTCAAAGCCATCAAAACCGGCATCTCGACCCTGGATGGACGAACACATGTCCTGGATGGGCTGAGCGATGACGATGAGGTGATTGTCTACAGCCAGAAGGCAATGGCAGAAGACCTCAAAGTAAAAACCGTCCCGAAAATTGTGAAAAGCTGACGATGGGTACCCATAATGATTAATCTGGCTAGCCGCGACATCCTGCATGGTTGGGGGAAATTCGTCTTTACCGGCGTGGGGCTGGGGCTGCTGATCGGCGTCACACTGACGATGGCCGGCGTGTACCGCGGCATGGTGGACGATGGCAAGGCGCTGATCGAAAACGCCGGAGCCGATCTCTGGGTGGTCCAGAAAGACACGCTTGGCCCCTACGCCGAACCCTCCAGCATTCGCGATGAAGTGATACATGACATCCTGGGCCAGGAGGGCGTCATGGACGCGGGCAACGTGGCGTACCTGACGATGCAGATCGAGATAGGCGGCAAGGATGTGCGCGTCATGCTGGTGGGCATCGAGCCGGGCAAGCCGGGCGAACCGTCCTATCTGGTAGCTGGCCGCCCGATCACGCGCACGCATTATGAAGCGCTGGCCGACATCAAGGCCGGACTGGCAATTGGCGAGCGCATCCAGATTCGCCGCCACCAGTACACCGTTGTCGGGCTGACGCAGCGCATGGTCTCGTCGAGCGGCGACCCGATGGTGTTCGTGCCAATCAAGGATGCCCAGGAAGTGCAGTTCCTGAAAGACAATGATGCGCTGCTGAATGAGCGCGCGCGGACAACAGCAAACCCGGTATTCAACCGCCCCGGCGTCCCGGGATTGCTGGATGCCGTTCTGGCAGGCCAGGCCACGAGCCGCATGGTCAACACAGTGCTGGTGCGCATCAAACCCGGTTACGACGATCAGAAGATCGCAAAGCAAATCAAGCGCTGGCAGCATCTGCAGGCATACACAAAAGACCAGATGGAAGAAATCATGATCGCCAAACTGATTGCGACTTCGGCCAAGCAGATTTTCATGTTCCTGGTAATCCTTTCCATCGTCAGCGCGGCTATCGTTGCCTTTATCATTTTCACGATGACGATGAACAAGATCCGCGAGATCGCCGTGCTCAAGCTGGTAGGAGCTGGCAATAAAACGATCAGCGCAATGATCCTGCAGCAGGCGCTCGGCCTGGGGCTGATCGGCTTTGTGGTCGGCAAGATAGCAGCGACCTTGTGGGGTCCGCTGTTCCCGAAATACGTCCTGCTGATCCCGGGCGATGCGCTCTGGGGATTTGTTCTGGTCATGCTGATTTGTTCCCTCGCAAGCATCTTCGCGATACGCGCGGCTTTGCGGATCGACCCAGCCACTGCGATTGGAGGATGATGATGGGCGAACCGGCAATTCATATCGAAAACCTGAAGAAGCGCTATGGCGAGGGCGATACCGCTGTCGATGCACTGAAGGGCGTGGATATGACTATCTGGCCCGGCGAGGTGGTAGGGTTGGTCGGGCCGAGCGGCTCGGGCAAAAGCACCCTGCTGAAATGCCTGGGCGCAGTGATCGCGCCGACAGCGGGAAAAATGCAACTTGCCGGGCAAACGATTTATCACGAGGAATGGAAGATCGACGACCTGCGCACGTTACGGCGCGACCGCATTGGTTTTGTTTTTCAGGCTCCCTATCTGATTCCGTTCCTGGATGTGACCGACAACATCGCCCTGTTGCCGATGCTGGCCGGTGTGCCGAACGGGCAGGCGCGGAGCCGCGCGAAGGAATTGCTCGACGCACTCGACGTCGGCCACCGTTCCAGTGCGCAGGTTTCGGAACTTTCCGGCGGCGAACAGCAACGCGTATCGATTGCGCGCGCATTGGCCAACCACCCGCCGGTCATTCTAGCCGACGAGCCGACCGCGCCGTTGGACAGCGAACGCGCATTGACCGTGGTGCGTATCCTGAACCAGATGGCGAAACAGTACCAAACCGCGATTATCGTCGTGACGCATGATGAAAAGATCATCCCGACCTTCAAGCGCATTTACCATATCCGTGATGGGCGCACTTACGAGGAAGCGGGAGAAGGCCGTGAAGCCTAACGTAAATATCATGGGAGAAAAGTTATGGGCGCCTCTAAAAATTCAGAGTTCGCCCAAATGCAAGGCGCGGAAAATATTTCGCAGCGCCGCATATGGATGATATGTAAGCAAGAAATATTTTACGCAACGCAGCAGTTGGGATGAAATCTGGATTTTTAGAGGTGCCCTTATGAATCAGGAAGCAATCAAACGCCGCATGCCTACGGAGGAAAGACAAAACGAGATTATCCGTGTCGCCGTGGACCTGGCCGCAGAAAAAGGCGTGGACAACGTCACCACCCAGAATATGGCGGATGCGATGAAAGTAACACAGGGCGCCATCTTCAAGCATTTCGTGACCAAGGACGACATCTGGGTTGCGGTCATGCGCTGGGTGCGCGAACAACTGATGAAAGTGCTGGAAAAAGCCGCTGCGGAGGCTGCCGATCCGATCAATGCGATCGAGCGCATGTTCTTTGCGCACATCGCCTTCATCAGCAAACACCCTGCGATTCCGAGACTGCTGTTCTCCGAGCTGCTGCACAAAAAGAACAGCAAGCTTCGCGACCTGATCCAGGAAATCATCTCCGGCTATGAAGCGAAGATCGCCGGATTGCTGGATGCCGCAAAACAGCAGGCCTTGGCGCCTCCCGATCTCGATAGCAAAAGCGCCGCTGTGCTTTACATCGGCATGATCCAGGGGCTGGTCATGCAAGCTTCAATTTTTGGCGGGAAACGCTCCCTTCAGCAGGAAGCGGAAAAAACCTTCCCGATTTTTTTGCATGGCATCAAAACCCGCAGTCGCTCCATCTGATTTGTTTACCCACGAAAGGATTTACCATGGCAACACCCAAACAACATCGCGGATTTCGGACCTGGGCAATTTCCCTGGTGGCTGTCGTGTTCGGTCTAATGACCATCAAGGAAGGCGGCACGATTCTGTTCGGTGACGAAGCGGCGCGCGTTGCCGCCGGCAACTATGTACCGTTCGTGCTCTGGTTCAATTTTTTGTCCGGTTTTGCCTATGTCGCCGCCGGCGCCGGGCTTTGGCTCCAACAACGCTGGGCAGTCTGGCTGGCAGTAGCCATCGCCGCAGCAATAGTGCTTGCGTTCGCGGCTTTCGGCATGCACATCAATTCCGGCGGGGCCTACGAGCAGCGCACGGTGATCGCCATGAGCATCAGAAGTCTGGTTTGGGTTGTGATTGCGGCCTTGGCTACCCAGGCATTGCGGCGCAGGTGATGATGTCAGTTGTCCACACGGAGCGACGCAATTTCGCATCGGTTTCGCAGTAGCCCGATGAACTGATGGAAATATTGTCCCAGTTGAATTTACCACCAAAGGATTTTCAATGAAAAAACCATTAATCTTGGTCGCGTCCCTTATGGGCATCGCATTTTCTGCGGCTCATGCTCAGGCGGCAGAACCACTTGAGCTGCGGAAGATCATGAATGATTTGGGCAAAAGCATGGAAATAGTCACCGGCGGGATTTCTCGTGAAGACTGGTCATTGGTTGAAAAAACATCTCATCTCATTGCCGAACATCCTCAGCCTCCGTTGCCGGAAAAGATGCGCATCATTACTTTCATGGGAACCAATATGAGCAAATTCAAGGGGTTTGACGAGCAAACCCATGAGGCTGCAAGTGAGATGGCAGCCGCCGCTCAGGAAAAACACGGCCAGAAAGTAATTTCATTATTCCAGAAATTGCAGCTGTCCTGCCTGGGTTGCCACCAGGCCTTCCGTCCGGAATTTGTTGCAAATTTCTATGGGAATGCTGCCAAGTAATAGAAAGGTCGAATTCATTATGAAAATATTATCGTACACATTGCTGCTGACGCTGGTTTTGCCCAGCCTGACTCACGCTGCCGACCTGCTGGAAACCTACCGTACCGCCCAGGCGAACGATCCGGTATTTGCCGCCGCGCGCGCCACGCTGCAAGCCGGGCAGGAAAAACTGCCGCAGGGCCGCTCCGCGCTGCTGCCGTCGGTCACCCTCAGCGCCAACACCACCTATAACGACAGCACCGTGCAGTATCGCGGCACGACTTTTTTACCCGGCGGAAACAACAGCTACAACAGCA
>MGWZ01000072.1 GCA_001801175.1 Gallionellales bacterium RIFCSPLOWO2_02_FULL_57_47
GCCGCTTCCTCATGCTACCGGGGCGCACGGACAACTCCTCGGACGGGACTTCAACCCGCTAGATTTACTGCTGTTACTGCGAACGATCAGGTTCGATTGATGATGTACCGGCGAATTACAGAAAACTTCGGGTATCGGGTTCAATATTCTTTTGTTGCTGTCATGGTCAACCCTGGGGTCAACTGAATTCCTTGACGATATGCTGCTGCCGGCGGCTGATGGCGAGCACTTCATCCAGGCCTTTCAGCTTTACCATCCATCCGCTTTCAGCTTCATCGGCGCCTTTCTCAAAGCCCCCTATCGCTTCTTTTGCAACCAGGCAATTGCGGTGGATGCGCACGAAGCGCGCGGCAAATTCCTTTTCCAATGCGCTGAGGGATTCTTCGAGAAGATATTCGTGTTCGGCGGTGCGCACCGTGATGTATTTCAATTCCGCGCGCAGATACAGCACTTGCTCAATGGGTATCAGATGTATCCTGCCACGCTCGTGGATGGAGAGGTGCTTGCGCGGTTCGGGCAACAAGTCGCGCAGCACTTCGGTTTGCACCGGAACCGCATTGCGTGCACGGGTGAGTGCATCAAACAAACGCCCCAGGCGGATCGGTTTGAGCAGGTAATCAATCGCGTGCAGCTCGAATGCCTTGATTGCGGAATCGCCGTATGCGGTGGTGAAAATAATCACCGGCGGCCATTTCATCCGGTTAACGGCAGCCAATTCGGTTGTGCCCAGGGCAGGCCCTTCGGCTTTGCTCAGGACAGGCCCTTCGGCTTTGCTCAGGACAGGCTTGGGCATTTTGTTGAGATGCTGCGCGAGTTCGATGCCGTCCATTTGCGGCATGCGGATATCCAGCAACACCACATCGGCGGGTGTTTCGATCAGTTTGTCCAGGGCTTCCTGGCCGTTGCTTGCTTCGCCTGTGATTATCAACGGCAACTGTTCGCTGCAATCGTTCAACAGGTCACGCAACCGATTGCGCGCGGGTGGTTCATCGTCCACGATAAAGACGCGCAGGGCCGTTTCGGTGGCGCTCATGTCGTTTTCTCCTTTACATAGGGCATCACGATTTCCACAGAATAATAGTTTTTTCCGCTGTCGACCTTATAACGTGCCTCGACATCGAATAACAGATCCAGCCGTTCACGGATATTGCTCAATGCGACCCTGTTGCCCTGATGGGGTTCATTGCTGCGCAATGTGTATGGGTTCTTCACGTTAAGATGCAATTCATCGCCGCTGCAGCGCAGCACGATATCGATACAGCCGCCTTGCGGCAACCGTTCAATACCATGATACACGGCGTTTTCCAGCAACGGCTGCAACAACAGCGGAGGAATCAGCGCGTCGTCCGGCACATCCTGCAAATGCCAATCCGCACGCATCCTGTCGCCTATGCGCAATTGCTCCAGGGCGATATATTGTTTGCACAGTTTAATCTCCTGGCGCAGCGGCACGAGGTCATCCTCTTCCGACATCGCCATGCGGAACAAATCCGCCATGTCTTCCAGCGCGGTTTCTGCTTGTTTGGGTTGGGCGCGCACGATGCCGAGCACGGCGTTGATGCTGTTGAATAGAAAATGGGGACGAATGCGCGCGCGCAGTACCTGCAAACGAGCATCGAACAAAGCGCGCGTCAGCACCTGGCTGCGCCAGCGAAAATGCAGCAGCAAAATGCCGCACATCAGCACGCTGATCAACATGAAACGCACCGCGTCAAAATAGGCGTCATCGCGGCCCAGCGGGCGATACACTTCACCGCCGAAATAATAGGTGGGCAGCGTCAACCCCAGCACCAGTGCGGTCACCGCCAGCGCACCGCGCCAGTAACCAAGCCGGTTCAACCACGGCTGAGCCGCCCACAGCAACAGCAGGCTGGCCAGCAGAATCGGCGTAAGCATCGTGGCGATTTCCATCATGCGCTGCGGCACGTCACCCCACGCATTCGCCAGCAAAATCGCCTGCAATAACGCAAAACCATTGCTGATCAGCAGAATGCGCAGCGTGACGCCAAGGTTGCGAAAGTTGGGCAACGCATCGGGACGAACGTTTTGTTTTATACTGCGCGACTTATTCATGGCGGGTAATCCTACCGTTTTTTCAGGTTCCATTCATGCTTCATTCTGGTACAAGTGGGGGCAGCGATGCAAGATAAAGATACATGGTCGGGGCGTTTTGGCGAGCCGGTGGCGGAACTGGTGAAACGCTACACCGCGTCGGTCGGCTTCGACCACAAGCTGGCCATGTTCGATATCCAGGGCTCGCTGGCGCACGCCCAGATGCTGGCTGCCTGCGGCATTATCGCCCCGCAGGACCTGAAAGACATTCAGCGCGGCCTGGCGCAAATCGAAAACGAAATCATCAGCGGCGAATTCGAATGGTCGCTGGATCTGGAGGACGTGCATCTCAACATCGAGAAGCGGCTTACCTCCCTGGTCGGCGATGCCGGCAAGCGCCTGCACACCGGACGTTCGCGCAACGATCAGGTGGCAACGGATGTGAGGCTTTATTTGCGCCATGCGATTGATGAAATTCGCGGTCTGATCCATGCGCTGCAAATTTCGATACTCGATCTTGCCGAAAAGCATACGAACACCATCATGCCCGGCTTTACGCATTTGCAGGTCGCACAGCCGGTCAGCTTTGCGCATCACCTGATGGCGTATTTCGAGATGCTCAAACGCGATGCGGAACGCCTCGCGGATTGCCGCAAGCGCGTCAACCGTCTGCCGCTGGGTGCGGCGGCGCTTGCCGGCACCAGTTATCCGATCAAACGCGAGTATGTCGCCGACCTGCTGGGATTTGACGGCGTATGCGAGAACTCGCTGGATGCGGTTTCAGATCGCGACTTCGCCATCGAATTTACCGCCTGTGCCGCGCTGATCATGACGCATCTGTCGCGCTTCTCGGAGGAGTTGATCCTGTGGATGAGCCCGCGTTTCGGGTTCATCGACATCGCCGACCGCTTCTGCACCGGATCGAGCATCATGCCGCAGAAAAAAAACCCCGATGTGCCGGAACTGGTGCGCGGCAAGACCGGGCGCGTCAACGGCCATCTGGTCGCGTTGCTGACGCTGATGAAAGGCCAGCCGCTGGCCTACAACAAGGACAATCAGGAAGACAAGGAGCCGCTGTTCGACACGGTGGAAACGCTGACGCAAACGCTGCGCATTTACGCCGACATGATCGGCGGCATCAGGGTCAAGCCGGAAGCCATGCGCATCGCGGCGTTGCAGGGTTATGCCACGGCCACCGACCTGGCCGACTATCTGGTGAAGAAGGGCATGCCGTTCCGCGATGCGCATGAAGCGGTGGCGCTGGCGGTGCGCTTCGCCGAACAGCGCGGCTGCGACCTGAGCGGCATCAGCCTCGCCGAATTGCAGCATTTCTCCGCGCTGATCGGGGAGGATGTGTATCAGGTGCTTACGCTGGAAGGATCCCTTGCCAGCCGCAACCATACCGGCGGCACCGCGCCGCAGCAGGTCACCGCGGCGATCGCGCGGGCGCGGGCCAGTCTTGCGAAATAGGATCGGCACAAAGGCCGCTTAAGAGACCTCGAAAAATTCAGGAGTAGCCCGGATGGAGCTCGCGGAATCCGGAAAAATGCGGAGTCATGAACCGCCCCGCATTTCGCGAAGCTTCATGCGGGCTACGAAAGCAGAATTATTTGAGGTTCCCTTAATTCCGCTTTGCGTTAAAAACGACAATCATTCTGCAGGGCGAGCATGGCGCACCCAGCGATGGTTCGGTTTTATTTGCGACAGGGTCTGCCGGGTAATCGTTCTGCGGCCTTCATTCACTGCTGTTGCCGTTCTGATTCGCGACATCCGGATGTTCAAACGATGCAAGTGAGGCATTGAATTCCTCCACTGGCACAGGACTGCCGAACAGATAGCCCTGATAGAACCTGCATCCAGCCCCCCAGAGAAATTCACGCTGGATATGGGTTTCCACACCTTCGGCAATTACTTCAATGCCCAGATTATGGGACATGCCGATAATCGTCTGAATAATCATCGCATCGGCAGATTTAACGCCAATGTTGCGCACGAATGACTGGTCGATCTTCAATTGGTTGAGTGGCAGTTGTGTCAGATACGCCAGCGATGAATAACCCGTTCCAAAATCATCCAGGGAGAAGCGCACCCCCAGCAGTTTCAATGCATGCATCTTGGCAATCGTATCGGCAACATTTTCGAGCACCGTGCTCTCGGTCAATTCAAGCTTGAGCAGCGATGGATCGATAAGGGTTAGCTCGATCATGTCGCTCACCTGTTTGACGAAACCCGGTTGACGGAACTGCCTCGCACTGACGTTGACCGCAAGCGACAATTCGCGGGTGAGCGGATTGCTTGCCCATTCCTTGAGTTGTGTGCAGGCCGTCTGTAACACCCACTGGCCAAGAGGCAGAATCAGCCCGGTTTCCTCCGCAACCGGAATGAAATTGGCGGGGCTGATCAGGCCTTGTTCCGGATGTACCCAGCGGACCAGTGCCTCTGCACCGATAAAGCGCTGATTGCTGTCAACCTGCACCTGGTAGTAAAGCCTGAATTCATGTTTGGGCAACGCCTTGCGCATTCCGGCTTCGATCTGGCTGCGAATTTCCAGCGCTTCCTGCATTGCGGGATCAAAGAAGCGCAAGGTGTTGCGCCCGGATTTCTTTGCGGCGTACATGGCTGTGTCAGCCTGTTTGAGCAAATCGTCGATATTTTGCCTGTTACTGGTAAACAGGGAGATGCCTATACTCGCCGAACTGTACTGCTCGATATCCTTGATCACATAGGGCTGGTTAATGGCCTTGAGCACTTTTTCTCCCACCACGCGCGCCTGCACGGCAGCTTGCGTACAGTCTCCGCTTAATTTCTCCAATAGCACCACGAATTCATCTCCGCCCAAACGCGCCAAAGTGTCGCTCTCGCGTATGCAGGTTCGCAGGCGCTGGCCCACTTCGATCAACAGCAGGTCGCCGATGTCGTGTCCTCTGGTGTCGTTCAATATTTTGAAATTATCGAGATCGATGAACAGGATTCCGGCGCAGGTCTGGTTGCGTGCGCTGGTTGTGACGGCCTGATGGAGACGGTCAAACAGCAGGCGCCGGTTGGGCAATTGGCAGAGCGGGTCATAAAAGGCAAGATTGTGTATTTTATCTTCAGCCTGCTTGCGTTCGGTGATGTCAAAAAATCCGCAAATGTAATTCGTGATTTTCCCGTCTTTGCCGACAACGGCAGTAATGGTCAACCATTCCGGATAGGTTTCTCCGTTCTTGCGGCTGTTCCAGATTTCACCCTGCCAGTAATTGTCGCGATGCAGGATCTCCAGCATGTTTGGGTAAAAGTTCGCATCCTGCCGGTCGAACTTGAGCATGCTCAGGTTTTTTCCGATAGCTTCATCGGCGCTGTAGCCGGTCAGTTTAGTGAAAACCTGGTTGACCCGAATGATCACCTCATCACTGTCAGTGACGATCATGCCTTCTTCGATCTCAAAGGCAATGGCGGCAATACGCAAAGCCGCCTCGCGCTCTTCCATCACCTCCATCATGCTGTTGAAGGCATGAGCCATATCGGAGATGTCCTTCGGCCCGGCAAGCACGGCTCGCACCTCGGATTCGCCTGCCTTGGCACGCCCCATGCTGGCCGACAACTGGTTAAGCGGACGCGTCATGCGGTTGCTCAGGAAGCGGATCATGAACAGGAACAGCAGCGCGAAGGAAAACGACGTGGCCAGGTTAACGACAAAAATGTCGGTGGACGTCCGGGTCATCGCCTCCTTGCTCATCACCACCGAAACCTGGCCGAGCAACTCGGGCGCGGCTGTCTGCACAGTGAATGGCGATTCTGCAGCAGGCTGTGTATACACCGGTGCAGCAAAACGCCATGCATGCGGGCTTTCCGTATCGAGAACGGCGCCGGCCTGTGTCCACCTGGAAACCCCGGCTACGGCGGGAAATTCGGCGGAGTTTGCGCTGCCGCGCATCAACAAGGTGCGCTGGTTGACGTCGCTTATTTCCAAACTGACCACGCCCGGGAATGCCATGGTCGCGTTCACTGCCTCAGCGGCATTGTCAGCCGAACCGTAAATCAGCGCCAGGGCGCTCTGGCGGGCCAGATTCTCGGTGATGCGCTGACCCTGCTCAAGAAGGTCGGAGCGTATCCGCTCGTTACTCTGCCACGATCCCACCAGAGAGGAAGACAATGACAGAAAAAGTATGCCGAGCGTAACCATGACGCCAAGCTGGCGCTCAAAAGTATACTTCTGGAGAAACTCGTTGAACTTTTTCTTCATCGGCGAGCTCGATTATTGCTCCGGGAAAGTCGTGTCAAAACCCGGCTGAAACCCCAGATTGAGTCCGAGGTGCTGTGCAGTGCGCAAGTTGACGGCGCTTTGCACGTCGCGCAATGGCATCATGCCGCGGCTTCTATAGCCGCCCGAGATCAATATGCCTTGCGCCAGAGTGGCAAGGCTCTTCCCCAGCGCCACGTTGTCAGGATAAAGCGAAAACAGTACGCCACGCCGGACGTGGGCGGAATTGCTGGAAAAAACGGCAAGGTTTTTATTCCATGATTCCTGCAGCACCAGAGGCAGTATTGATCTTTCTTCCACCGTGGTGGAATCCTGCGGCAACCACAAGACATCGCTGCGGCCGCCAGCCGCAGAAAAAATTTCCCGATAGAACCGTACCGCGCTGCGCAGATCGTGCGCCTCGTACGCCACCAGCTCCAGTTCCTGGGAGTGTGCGGCTTCCCTGGCCAATTTCATCAGCCAGTCGTTGAATCCGGGATCGTAGACGACGAACACACGCTTCGTCGCCGGCTTCAGCGCCTTCATGCGCGCAAACAGCAATGCGGGGTCCGGTGTCAGACTGATCACCGGTTGTGCGCGCGCCTCGTTCTCCGGCACCGTCAACACGCCGCCTACCACGATACTGATATTGTTGTTCAGTGCCGTTGCAGTCTTCATGCCCTGACGGCCGAGGGCTATCACCACTTTGGTATTCTGCTGGAGCAGACTGGCTTTCAGCACACCGATATCCGTGTCGGCGCCCACCGGATGGTTGGCTACCGGGCTGCCGACCTTGTCTTCGATACCCTCGATGATTTTCTCGAATATCCCGTGATAGGGCTCGCCGATGTCGGGATAGATCACTGCGATCGCATCTTTCCCGGCGGCAAATGCCGGTGATGCGACGACTAGCGCTGTGAGGAATAGCAGCACGACCCTAAGCAACATAAGCAGTGACTCTGCTGGCGGTGTTTGCCGGCCTGTAACCGGCCACTTGGTTGCCGTTAACCGGCGGCTTATGCCATTATGTTTTGATAGATTGGCCGAATGGCTATGCAAAGCCTTTGGGCAAACCGGGGCAACGCCGATTAAATCGTCATTGCGAGGAGCGTAGCGACGTGGCAATCCAGAAGTTCGTTTGATATCAAACAACTGGATTGCCACGCTTCGCTCGCAATGACGGATTGAGTGAATAAATCTGCGTTTCCCGAAATTAACCATCAGAACTGGTGGGTCAGTTCCAAGCGCCACTCGCGCGGGGCCAGCGGCAGGTCGTTGGGAATCAGGCCCGGTGCCGGAGACGGCTCACGCGCGTCGGCATCGAACAGGTTGAGCACTTTGAACGCAAAATCCCAATCGCTGTTACGCAACTGGCTGCGCAGCGTGAGGTCCACGGTGTGGTAATCGGCGATCGCGGGGCGGGGATCCGACGGTTCGCGCTTGCGGCCGGCAACGTAGTTGAGTTGCGTGTCCAGCGTCATGTGCGGCATGAAGCGCCAGTCCGCCCGTGCATAGGCGTGGTGGCGGGGCGCGTTGCCCGCATCCTGGTTGGTTGTCTCATCGATTGAACGTTGTTGAGCGTAGTTGCCCGACAGCCGCAGGTCGGAACGCGCTTCCCAGACCAGCTCGACTTCCATGCCCTGGCCGTGCTGCCGCCCGGCATTCTGTGCGGTATAGCTGGTATCCGGGTTCTGCACGAAACGAAGGATATCCCTCATCTGGTAGCGGAACAGGTTCAGGTTCGCCTGCAGGGTGCTGGCTGCCTGCCAGGCAAAAGCCAGCTCCACGGATTCGTTGGTTTCCGGTTTCAGGTTGGGATTGCCCAGCGCCACCGGATTGTTGATGTTATAGAGCTCTGAGAATGACGGCGGCCGGAAAGCACGGCCATAGAGCAGCTTGCTGGTCAGGTTGTAGGCGGTTTCCCATACCAGCGCCAGGCGCGGATTGGTGGTGGCGCCGAAATCTGAATAGCGGTCGTGGCGCACGCCGGCGGTCAGGTACCAGTCCCGGATGAAAGACCATTCGTCCTGGGCGTAAATATAGTTCACGCGGCGGCTGTGCGGTCGCAGGAAAGGCGCGCTGTCGCTCACGTCCGTCAACGGTCCCGGAGTATATGTTGCGTCGAAATTCTTGGTTTCCTGCGTGCGGTACAGGTTGTCATTTTGCGTGCCGGTGCCGAAGCGCAGCTTGTGGTTCTGCAGTCCGGTATATGCAGCCGACAGGTTGAAGCGCCAGTGGCGCTCCCATTTATAGGGGTTACCGATCATGCCGTTCGGAAACACCCCCGAGCCAAGATTGACACCTGCAGGAAAAAGCGTCAGATCGGATTTCTCGGTGATGTGCAGATAGCTGGCCTGTGCGGTCACATCCAGGTCGGGGGTAAAGTTGATGTCCTGCCAGGTGAGGTCGCTGGAGATGCGCTCGCCGTAATTTTTACCTGCGGGATCCAGTGCCGAAGCCACCCCGGCACCGGTGCCGACTTCGCGCTGCTGATAGCCGGCGCGCAGCCGCCATTTGTCACGCGACAGATCGAGGCGGCCATCGATCGCATCGCGGTCGAGGTTGACCGGTCCCGGCGCGAGAGTAGGATTGGATGACCCAGTCAGCGCGTCAGCAGCGACGATCTGGTGCTGGCCGTCGGTGCGGCCGACACGCAAATAAGCGGCAGCATCAAGGCCGCCCCAAGTGCCGCCGTGCTGCACCCAGGCATCGCGGCTGTTGAACGAGCCGAGGCGCAAACCGGGCTGGGTTCCGTCGATGTCAGTGGAGGTCTTGGTGATGATGTTGATCACGCCGGAAAAGGCATCGGCACCGTATAGCGCCGAACCGGGGCCGCGGATTACTTCGATGCGTGCGATGTTTTCCACCGGCATGCCGCCCCAGATTTGGGATCGGTTGCCGACGAACACGCCGGTGATGGGTATGCCGTTTACCAGCATCAGCACTTGGGGATTGTACTGGGTGTGGATGCCACGTATCGTATAAATTGGGTTGTAGAGAATCGGGGAGTGCGACACATGCAGGCCGGGCACCGTTTCCAGCACCTCGTCCAAATCCGCCGCGCCGATCGCGGCGATGTCTTCCGCGGTAATTACGGTGGCGACCGACGGCGCCCGTGCAATGGGTTGCCGGGAGCCGCTGGCGATGCTGACGAAGGACTTGTCGCCATAAGCCAGCGCCAATTCCTCTTCTTCCGTCGCTTGGCCGGCGCCGGCGCCGGCACTCCATGCCACGGCCAGTGCCACGGCCGTTAGACGCGCAATCAATTTATTCATGTTAGCCCCCGGACGCACAGAAATGAGCGTCCAATATCATTATATTTATTTAATGCTCGTCCCGGTAACAGGTTTGCGATCAGCCGGTAGAGTCAGATATTCGGTGTTTTGCTCCGCCAAGGACGGTGTGAAACACCTTCATACAGCATAACGCGGCAAGGCAGCGGAAACAACAGGCCTTCCGGTTTTTCCGCCGCATCCAGATAGCACGGCGGCATGCCGGCAAGAAAGACAGGGATGAAAAAATAATTAAACTCGCGCGGCGACATGCCGAAATCGGCACATATTGCTGCGTCAAGCCCGACAATATTCATGTGCATGCGCCAGCGCCCTTCTAACAGGATGCGCTCCACTTCAAAGGCGAGCTTGAGATGCGGCCCATTCTCAAGACCCTGTTCACGCACGATCGCCATGGTCGGAGCGATGCGTTCATCGGTCGGAACAATCGGTCGCCCGTAACCGCCGATGCCGCGCTTTTCCTTGAGTTCCGTGTGTACCAATGCTTCCAGGTCAGCGCCTTCGTCCACCATTATCTTGGCACGGGTCAAAAATTCACAGCACCGAAGTTGTGGAACTCCGCCATAAATTTGCGCCTCGGAAACCGCCAGTGCGGCGGCGATGCCGAGACTGCCGGTGCTGCGCGCCGTACCCGCGAGTGCCGCCACGCGGTTGTTCCACAGACGTGCATCAGGATAACTGGTGTGAGTCCAGATTACGTGCAGCACGCGCATCTGCTGCGGCGTATAGCGGCGGCCGGTGATACTGAACGCATAGAGTTCCAGCCAGTCGAGGTCGCCTAGCGAGGTAAATAAGTCCTGGCCGCGAAACACCGCGCGCTCGCCCGGGAAAATTGCTCCCATACGGGTAACCAATCTCCCAATATGTTCTTCCAGCAATTGCGGCCCGTTCATGCCGCATCCCCTGCGTGACTGGTATTGGCAGGGCCGGGATCGTTTTCCAGTTCGATGCGGAAGAAAGGAAAGTTCTTGTGGCCGTAATCCTTTTGCTCCAGTGCATGCACCGCTGCACCCGGCAGCCGCAGCAACAGGTGCAGCATTTCTCCCTGCGCCGGGCTGAATCCCAGATCGCGCAATGCCGCTGCCGCCACGCCGTGCATTGCCAGCGGCAGGCCGGCGGCGGATTCCAGCGACGCGCGGTTGGCTTGCAGCCAGGCCAGAGACGGTGCGCAATCCTGAGCAGTCCCGTAACCCAATCCGGCGAGATACGCCAGCGTTTGCCGCACCGGGGTGGCGCAGCGCACACCGTGCGGATCGAAACCGGCCGGGTGACCGGGTGCCGGCCAGACATCCGCCGGATCAGCTACAGGATTTGCCGCCAGCCCCGTTTGCCACAGCGCCAGGTCGGTGCCGCATGCCAGCCAGTCTTCCATCGCGAGGCGCATTTCCCGCGCGCCGCCGGAGGCGCCCGCGCCCACCGCTAGCGCGGCCATCAGACAGGATGCCGAAGTGGAACCGCCGACTCCGCCGCACATCGCGGCATGCACCGCCGCATCGCGCGGCCCGGGATTCGCCAGTGCGATGGCCAAGCCCTCGAGCAGTCTGGCCTGCTGTGTTGACGGCGCTTCGCCGCGAAACAGCAGGAACAGGTATTCAATCCAGCTTGCATGAACCAGCAGGTCGCCGTAAACATCGTAGCCGTGGCAATGACAGGTTGCCGCGGCGAACGAGTTATCAGGTTCGGCTTCTTCCTGCCAGATGCGGGTGTGGATAGTTTCCATATTTATCTCGCCGACCCCAGCGTCCTGAGCCGCAGTTCCATCGGCGGTGCTTCCTCCCTGTCAACGCGCACGTCCAGCACAGTCGGGCCCGGATGGCGCAGGATTGCGTCCAGGTCGAGACTGTCAAAATCCTCTGAGGTGCGAATCACATGGCCCGGGATGCCCATGGATTCGGCCAGCAGCCGGAAATCAACCACCGGCAGCTCGAAACCGACCGGCTCAGCACCGGCCAGGCGCTGGCCGTGCTTCACCATGCCCAGCGCCGAGTCGTTGAGTATCACGAATACCACGCTGAGCTTCTCGGTCAGAGCCACGGTCATTTCCTGGCCGTTCATCAGCAGGCTGCCGTCCCCGGTGATGCACACCACCGGTACCGCACGGTTGCCGAGCGCAGTGCCGACCGCGCCGCCGATGGCCCAGCCCATCGGGGCGAAATTCATCGTGACGCGCATCCATCCCCCTGCACTGTGCAGGTGGTCGTGCATAGCCAGATCATGGATCGCCCAGGTCGTGCTGTTGCCGGAATCAACCAGGAAACGCGTATCGGGCGGACTGCGCCAGCCGAGTTCGCGCATCAGGTACTGGGGCTTGATGGGCGCGCCGGCGGTTTCAGATTTGAACGGATCGTTAACCGTACTTTTCTTGAATCTCAGCTTTTCGCCGGCGGAAATCTCTGCCGGACCATCCCTGCGCAACGTTCGCAGCAGCCGCTCGAACACCGGGCGGATACCACCGCGTACATGCAGACGCGCCATCGGCGAGCGCGCAAGGTGCGCCTCCAGGGGATCGATATGCACCAGCCGGTTGTTCAATACCGCTTCGCTCCAGCCGTTGCTGGTCCATTCACTCAGATTGGAACCGACTACCAGAATCAGATCCACAGCCTTATCCTCCATCGCCGCAACGGCAGACCGGTGGCCGGCGAACCCGAACACGCCACGGTACAAAGGATGACGCGGGCTGATGAATCCCTTGGCGTCGGGCGTGACGACAAAAACCGCGTCCATCCTCTCCACCAATTCGAGGATGAGGTCTATGGCATTCCCGCAGCCGCTGCCGATCAATACCACCAACTTCTTTGCCTGCGCAAGTTGCGCCTGCAATTCCCGAACCGCCGCATCATCGACGGCAGCCAGCGGCCGCAGCAGATGCGCCAGATTATAGGACGGCCCACTCTTTAACAGTGTGCGCTGCACGTCCACCGGAATGCTGAGGTGAACCGGGCCTGGTGTAGGCTGGTATGCGCCCAGCAGTGCATTGGTCAATTGTCTTTCCAGTTGGTCTGGATGGGATATCAGGGCGCTATAGCGGGTGCAGGTACGAAACATCGCGACCGTGTCTATGCCGGCCCCGGATGATTCCTGCAATGCCCCCCGGCCCAGCAAAAGCAGCGAGGGCTGGCCGGTGATGACCAGCAGCGGAATCTCGTTCTCATAAGCGCAGGCTACACCGGTGATGAGGTTGGTGGCACCCGGGCCGGAAGTGGCACAGCACACGCCGATCCGGCCGGTTTCACGAGCATAGCCATCGGCCATGAAAGCGGCTCCCGATTCATGGCGCGCCACTACCGGACGCGGTCCGCCGCGCCGGGCGCTGCGCGCGAGCGCGTTGTACAGCGGCTCGATGGCGCCACCGGGCACACCGAATACAAACTCGACACCGATTTGTTCCAGATAGGCGACCAGCAGATCAGTCGCTTCCAAAGGTTGTGGTTCTGCTTCGAGAACTTGTTCTTGCAGTATTGCTGTCATTGACTGATCACTGATCCCATTTCAAATCGCATCACCACTATTGTTCCAACCCTGGAGACTTTGCATCTCCGCCGTGAACGAAACGATAGCACCGTGAGCGCACTATACCGGGCTGCGCGGTAGATATTTTCGCCACATCAGCCTTGCCGGGTAGTGCGATTTTTATCGCTGATTTGAAGTGTAGCAGATGTTAACGCGGGAAGGTACGCGCGCTAGCCTGACGGGAGCCATGCGCGGTTTATTGCAGCAATCGATCCCTCCCCGTTGCAGGGGAAAATCAACATGCTGTTTCAACTGGAATAAGGGGCAGTAATGAAGGGCAGTAACAAAGGGCGGGGGAAGTTCGTTAAACGATCAGCCCAAATTCGATTAGCTTTCGGACTACCCGCACAGCATTTGTTTGAGTTCCCCGCTCTGATACATTTCGGTCATGATGTCCGAGCCTCCGATGAATTCGCCGTTGATGTAAAGCTGCGGGATGGTTGGCCAATTGGCGTAGTCCTTGATTCCCTGGCGGATTTCCGCGTCCTGCAGCACATCGACGGTGAATAGCTCTGTTACGCCCAGAGCGTTCAGAATGCCTACCGCCTTGGCCGAAAAACCGCACTGGGGAAACTGCGGGCTGCCTTTCATGTACAACACGACCGGGTGCGTAGTGACCTGCTCGTGGATGCGTTTTTGAATGTCTGTAGTCATGATTAGATTACCCGAATAAATTTGTCAGACATTCTAAGAGTACAGCGAACATCGAGTCAAGCCGGTATGTGCTTCTGAGTCGCTGACAACGCGCAGCCGTCACCGGCTATTTTTTGGAGAGGTGTTTGATTCCCGCCAAAGAAAATTCCACGATGTGCTCGGCGATCGCCACGATTTCCTCGTGGTCGTAGCGCAGTTTGTGATGCAGGCGTTGCAGCACCGGGTGTGAATGGCGGTAGAACAAACACTGGCCCAGGATGCTGTAAACGCAGCGGCGCTGCTCGGCTGCGCCAACTTTTTTGCCCCCGCCGCTATCGTCAAGGATTTCGCGCACCAGCAAGCCCAGGAATTCGTGCAGGGGCGCGATCGCCTCGCGCACGATCTTGTCCAGCGCAGGCGTAGGATCGGCCAGCTCGCGCGCCATGATCCGGCATTGCGAGGAAGGATTGTTTTCATCCAGCAGCATCAGCATGAAATCGCGGATGAACAGGCGCAGGCGCGTCCTGGGGCTTTCGTTGGCGTTGGCTTTCTGCAACGCCGCCAACGGTGCAAAATTCAGCGCCTCGGCAAGCAAGCCATCCTTGCTGCCAAAGTGATAATTAACCGCGGCGCCATTCGCCTCGGCACGGCGGCATATCTCGCGTACCGTCGCTCCCTGAAATCCGCGCTGTGAAAAGACTTCGCGCGCCGCATCCAGCAATCGCGCGCGGGTCAGCTCGCTGGCGGTTTTCGCTTCCGCTGTCTCCCTCATCTGGCGGATGCATCCTGCGCGGTTTTTCCCGGCAAATCGTTGCCCTCTCCGGCAAGCGCCTTGTAAAGCTGCGTTGACGCGCCCAGCCACATACGCCGTACTTGCGCCGCGCCCTGTTCGGCGCTAAAACTTTCGCGTTGCGCATCCAGCACCTCGAGGTGATTGGCGATACCCGCCTGATAGCGTGCATCCACCAGACGCAGCCGATGCTTCTGCGCTTCTGCATTGGCTTGCTGCGCTGCAAGGTGTTCGGAAAGTTTGTCGCGCGCATTCAACAAGTCTGCTACTTCGCGGAACGCCTGTTGGATGGTTTTTTCATATTCCGCAACGGCGATCACCTTGCGCGCCTCGGCGACGTCCACATTGGCGGATGCGCGCCCGGCGTCAAACAGAGGCAGGCTGAGAACCGGCTGGAAAGACCAGGCGTTATTGCCCGCGCCGAACAGTCCGGACAGGCTGCTGCTGGCCATGCCCATGCTTCCCGTCAGCGAAATGCGCGGGAAAAAAGCCGCGCGCGCCGCGCCAATATTGGCATTTGCAGCCATCAGCTTCTGCTCGGCTGCCAGCACGTCGGGGCGTTGCAGCAACACTTCGGCAGGCAGGCCCGCAACAATGTCAGAGGTAATCCCCTGTTCGGCGAGGTTGCGCCCGGCCGGCAGATCCTTCAGCTCGGCCACCGGCCGCCCCAGCAGCAAGTTGAGCAGGTTTTCTGCGGCGGCTTGCTGCCGTTCCAGATTCGCGCGCTCGGCGAGCGCGGCCTGATATGCGCCATCCGCCTGAAAAAAATCGAGATCGCCGGACACGCCCAGTTCGCGGCGGCGCGCTATCAGGTCTCTGGCTTCCGCGCGCGTCCTGACTGTTTCGGCAGCGAGTTGCGTGCGCTCGCTCATTTCCAGCAGCGACAGATAGGCGTTGGCGACATCGGCGATCAGCGACAAACGAAACGCACGCTGCGCGGCCTCGGTAGAGAGATAACCGGCTTTGGCAGATGCGTCGAGGCTGCGGACACGCCCCCAGAAATCCAGCTCATATGACACCAGGCTAAAACCCGCGTCATAACGCTGGATATGCAACTCGCTGCCGGTTATCGACGCGCTGGCGGGCGTCAGCGAAGCCGTGCGCGACCCGGTCAGGTTGACGCTTGGAAAGCGATCGGCATGCTGTATGCCATATTGCGCGCGAGCTTCTGCGATTCGCGCGGTGGCGATGCGCAGGTCGCGGTTGTTTTCCAGTGCTGCCGCAATCAACGCCTGCAAACGCGGGTCGGGAAAATATTTTTGCCACTCGCCGGGAGCGAGCGCCGTTCCCGCTTTCAATTGCACACTTTCCGGCCATGCTGCGGGAACCGGCGCGGCGGGCCGCTCGTAGTCCGGCATCAGGGAACAGCCGCCGATGGCCGCCGCGATGACAATCAGGGTGAATTTATTGGTGGTCTCAATCATGCTGATTCACCTGATGCTGGGCAGCATTGCGCACCCGGCCGGGAAAGATGCGGCGGACGACGACGTAGAAAACCGGCACAAAAAATACTGCCAATACCGTCGCGGCGATCATGCCGCCCATGACACCGGTGCCGATGGCATGACGACCGTTCGCGCCCGCGCCGGTGGAAATGGCCAGCGGCAGCACGCCCAGAATGAATGCAATGGAGGTCATCAGAATGGGACGGAATCTCAGGCGGCACGCTTCCAGCGTGGCATCTATCAGGTCGTGCCCTTTGTCCTGCAAATCGCGGGCGAACTGGATAATCAGGATCGCGTTCTTCGCCGCGAGGCCGATGATGACGATCAGGCCGACCTTGAAGTAAATATCGTTGGGCAAACCGCGCAGCGTGACGGCGGCCAGCGCGCCGAGTATGCCGATGGGCACCACCAGGACCGCGGCGAACGGGATGGACCAGCTCTCATACAGTGCCGCAAGGCACAGGAATACGGCCACCACCGAAAGTCCGAACAGGAACGATGCCTGGCTACCGGAAAGCCGCTCCTCGCTGGATGTCCCGGACCATTCGAAACCGAAACCGGGCGGCAGCTTGGCAGCGACTTCTTCCATCGCCAGCAAGGCATCACCGCTGCTGCGGCCGGGAGCGGGGCTGCCGGAAATTTTCATCGACGGCATGCCATTGTAACGATCCAGCTTGGGCAGGCTCACAATCCAGTGCGGCGTGGCAATTTCCGACAGTGGCACCATGCTACCCTGCGCGTTCCGCAGCGGCAGCCGCAATATCTGTTCCGGCGTGGTACGGTTGTCCGCCTCCGCCTGCATCTGCACCCGCAGGATGCGGCCTTCACGCACAAAGTCGTTGATGTAGGCAACGCCGAGCGCCGACTGCAAGGTTTCGTTCAGGTCGGCGATCTCTATGCCCAAGGCCCGCGCTTTCAGGCGATCGATGTCTATCAGTAACTGCGGCCCCGGCTCCTGCCCTTCCGGCCGCACGCCCATCAGCGCGGGATGCTGGCTTGCGATACCCAGCGCCATGTTGCGCGCTTCGATCAGTTTTTCGCGCCCCTGGCCGGTACGGTCCTGCAGGCGGAAATCAAAGCCGCCGACCGCCGCAAGTTCGGGAATCGGCGGCACGTTGATGGCGAAGATCATCGCCTGCTTGATGCGGAACAACGCCATGTTGGCGCGCTTCACCAGCGCAGGCGCAGAACTGTCCGGGCCGGGACGCTCATCCCAATCCTTCAGGCGTACGAACACGGTCGCTGCGTTTTGCCCGCGGCCGAAGAAGGAAAATCCGAGCACGCCGATGACGTGATCCACCTCCGGTTGCTTGAGATAAAACTGTTCCACTTCGGACAACACTTCCTGTGAGCGCTCGCGCGTCGCGCCTGGCGGCAACTGGACCACGTTGACGAAATAACCCTGATCCTCTTCCGGCAGGAAGCTGGTCGGCAAATGCACGAACAGCCAACCCAGGGCGCCCAGAAGACCCGCGTAGAGCGCCAGATAGAGTCCGGTGCGCTTCAGCACGCCGCCTACCCCGGACTTGTAACGCTGGGTGGTTCTGCTGAAGAAACGATTAAACCAGCCGAGCAAACCTTTCGTCGGCACCATTTCATGGCCGGGTGAGTTTTTTAACAGAGTAGCGCACAGCGCCGGGGTCAGGGTCAACGCCATCAGCACCGAGAACAGGATGGTCATGATCAACGTGACCGCGAACTGGCGGTAGATCGCGCCTACCGAACCGCCGAAGAAAGTCATCGGGACAAATACGGCGCACAGCACCAGCGTGATCGCGATGATCGCGCCGAAAATCTGCCCCATGGCCTTGCGCGTTGCTTCGCGCGGAGGAAGGCCTTCCTCGGCCATGATGCGTTCCACGTTTTCCACCACCACAATCGCGTCATCCACGACGATGCCGATGGCCAGCACCATGGCGAACATGGTCAGGGTATTGATCGAATAGCCGACGGCATACAAACCCACCATACCGCCGACCAGCGCGATCGGCACGACGATGCTGGGAATAAAGGTAGCGCGCAGGTTCCCCAGGAACAGGTAGATGACCAGGAATACCAGCACCATGGCTGCCGCCAGCGTCTTCACCACTTCGCCGATCGAGATTTCGACGAACCTGGATGTGTCGTAAGGCACCAGCCAGTCCACGCCCCTGGGAAAGAATTTTGCCAGTTCCGTCATCCTGGCCTTGACCGCCTTGGCGGTATCCAGCGCGTTGGCCGAGGGAGACAGCCGGATTGCCATGGCCGCGGCCGGCTGCCCGTCAATGCGCGCGGCGATGGAATAGTCCTGCGCCCCCAGTTCCACCCGCGCCACATCCTTGACCCGCACCGAGGAACCATCCGGATTGGCGCGCACGATGATGTTGCCGAATTCTTCCGGCGTGGACAGCCTGCTTCTGGTGACGATCACCGCGTTCAACTGCTGGCCGGGCGCTGCCGGTAATTGACCGAGTTCGCCGGTGGCGAGTTGCGTATTCTGGGCGCGCACGGCCTTGGTGACGTCGCCGGGGGTCAGGTTATAGGCATGGAGTTTTTCGGGCTTCAGCCACAGCCGCATCGAGTATTCGGTGCCGAACAGCATCGCCTCGCCCACTCCCGGCACGCGGCGGATGTTCTCCAGCAGGTTGGCGGCGGCATAGCTGCCGAGCGCCACATTGTCGCGGCTCTTGTCCGGCGAGATCAGCGCGAGGATCATCAAAAAATTGCGCGCCGACTTCGCCACGGTTACGCCCGCCCGGCGCACATCCTCCGGCAGGCGTGCTTCGGCGCGCTTGACGCGGTTCTGTGTTTCGACGGAAGCGACATCCAGGTTGGTACCCGCTTCGAAGGTCAAAGTAATGGTGCCGACGCCCAGTTCGGAGGACGAATCCATGTAGAGCAAATTCTCGATGCCGTTCAATTCCTGCTCGACCAATGCGACAGCGGTTTCCTCTACCACCTGTGCCGAAGCTCCGGGGTAGTAAAGCGTGACCGCCAGGGCAGGGGGAGCCACCGCCGGATAGGATGCGACCGGCAGATTGCGAAGCGCCAGCCCGCCGCTCAACAGGATGATGAGGGCGATAACCCAGGCAAAGATCGGGCGGTCGATGAAAAATTTTGCGAACATGGCCGACCCTAATTCTTCTCAGCAGAGTTTGCTGCAGGGGTCGAAGATACCGCGACGGCTGGTGTACCCAACGGCACCGGCTTCACTACAGTACCCGGGCGCGCTTTCTGCAAGCCGTTCACGATGACCTGTTCTCCGCCCTTGAGCCCTTCGGCAATCATGAAATCACCGCCGGACATTCCCCCTGTTTTTACCGGCATCGGCGTTGCCTTGCCTTCAGCGCCAACCACCATCACAAATTGACCCTGCGGGCTGGCTTGCACGGCGCGCTGCGGCACTCGTATGGCGTTTTCAGCCACCGATTCCGGGAAGCGGATGCGCACAAACATGCCGGGCAACAATTCGCGTCTGGGATTGGGGAATTCAGCGCGCATCGAAACGGAACCCGTGCCCGCATCAATCGCCATATCGGTGAAAAATATTTTCCCAGGCAATGGATAAATGCTGCCGTCTTCGAACAACAGCTCCACTTTTGCGGTGTTGGCATGTTTGAGCTTGCCCTGCTTGATCGCCTGCCGCAGGCGCAACAAGTCGGATCCCGATTGGGTGAAGTTGGCATAAACAGGATCGAGTTGTTCGATGGTGGCCAAAAGCGTCGCTTCGCCCTTGCCGACAAACGCACCTTCGGTCACCAGCGCACGTCCGATATGCCCGGAAATGGCTGCCGGGACACTGGCGTTTTCCAGGCTTTCCTCTGCACGGATCAGTGCAGCTTCTGCCTGCATTGCCTTGGCAGCGGCCAAGTCATACTCCTGTTGGCTGACCGCCTTGATTTTCAATAACGGCTTGTAGCGCTCAACATTCTGCCGCGCAATTTCCAGGTCTGCCCATGCGGATTCGGCTGCTGCTTTAAAGGTGCGCGCATCAATCTGAAAAAGGGATTCGCCTGCTTTCACCTCGCTGCCTTCCTGAAACAAACGCTTTTCGATCACACCTTCAACCCTGGCGCGCACCTGTGCGGTGCGGTAAGCCTGCAACCGCCCCGGCAAGTCCTGGGTAAGTGTCGCATTGCCTGTGGCAACGGTTATCACGTCCACTTCCGGAGGCGGTGGCATCGCCGCGCCCGGACCGCCGGGGCCCGCAGCCGGCTTATCGGCGCCGCCGCAACCGGACAACAGTGCAATCAGAAAAAGTGCTGGGATGAGAAGCTTGGTCAAGGCAGCCATGAGATTTTCCGCAATAGAAAAAGGACGAATTGGATACGCGCTGCAACTTGCCGGGTGATTGCCGCTGCAACCGGCTCAGGGCGGAGGGGTATCCGGCAGAGAGGAAAGTGTATCAAACGCGTGTTTGAAAGTAAATTGAACGATCGCTTCAATGCAAGTGCGCAAAAATCGTGTCATCGCGCCAGCATATTGACAGCCGCAGCAAGGCCATGGAGACTCACGCCCGGTTCGGCGCAGATAGAAGAAATGCCGAAATCCTTATTTCCAACCGCCCGGATAGCCAATGGGTTACACAATCAACAACGTCCAATAATGAACATCATCCTTACGCGTGTTTCTTCTGCCGTCCCCTCATTCGCATTTCTCCTGCCCCTTATCCTTGGAGGATGCGGCGAGCGGGCAGCCGTCAATCCAGCTGACGCTGCCCCTGCGGTGCATGAGAAGGAACTAACCAGCGAAGATTACTTCGCGCAGTTGCACAAAGAGGCCGAGACAGGAAATGCAGAAGCCCAGTTCAAGCTTGGCTGGATCTATATGCATGGGGAAGGCTATACGGGGGTGATATTCATGCGTGATGTGCCCAAGGATACCGACAAGGCTCATGAGTGGTATCAGAAAGCGGCTGCACAGGGGAATGCTGAAGCACAATACAACCTCGGGATGCTGTACAGACTGGGTCTGGGCGTCAAAGCAGACGCTAAAAACGCCTTTGTGTGGCTGCAGAAGGCAGCCGCGCAAGGAAATGACATCGCGCAATACAATCTCGGCGTCATGTACGCCGAGGGTGCCGGAGTAAAACGCAATCTTTCCAGAGCCTGCGCATGGCTGGCGCTGGCAGCAGCACAGGGTAACGAAAAAGCCAAAAAGAACTATCTTGAAATCGACGCGAAGCTGACCGAAGAGCAACGCGCCGAGGGACAGCAGCTTGCCGCCAGTTGGAAAAAAGGCAACATCATCTGAACAGGGCTAACGCGAGCCCACGTCTGGCTTGGTGAGTGCGGCGCGGCGTAGTTGATGCGGCGACGGTGCCGGAAAGCAGTCCGGGGCCGCTGCTTTAGTGCGCAACTGGGGCTACGTCCCTGAGGTCACCGAAAAAGCTGGGTCAGTTCACTCCGTCCCCATACCGTCCGGGATACCGCCATCATTGCGGCTCACGCGACGGGCGGGTATTCATACCAGCAAATATCCGATTACTTTGGGGTACATTTCACGATGGTCGGAAGAATTATTCGGGGAGGCGGGTCATGAGTGAAGTTGCAGCATGCTACTTTGCTAGACCTGACCCCGTAGTCGCTAGTCTTTGCTAGACCTGACCCCGTGGTCGTCTGTTCATCCCCGATATGCCCAATGTACCGCCACAAAATATGCCGGTGCTGATCGCGCAAGCGAATCAGGCACAAGCAGGCGACGTAAAGACCGTCCGCACACTTGGTGTTTGTTTCCCGGCACCAAAAAAATATATTCGCTGGAAAACGTCATTGAACCGATAGGAGATGCGAGGGCATACCTGCGCATGTATGAACACCAAAAAGTTAAAAAGCCCGCTACGACCACTGTGCTGCAACAGCCCAAGCATGGCATCTTGCGTTTGCAAACAGAAACTAATTATTTTGAATCGGGTATATTTGATCCAACAGTCTCAAGTTACGCCTACCTTCCCGAAAATGGTTATGAAGGCAAGGACAGGGCTACCGTGCTGGTGGATATTGATGGCATCAAAATCAAAGTGGAATACTTTTTCCAGGCGATTAGCGGCGTACTCGGCAATACCGGTTCGACAGACCGATGCAGAAAGGGGCCTTACTGGAAAATCTCCTCCACCCTCGGCGCCAACAGCATCATCACCTCCGTCGAATACCAATCGCCAATCACCGATGCTGGCACATCGACCACCGACACCGCCGCCTTGGCCTCTACACTCGGCACAGGCATCCTGACCAGCCTCGCCGTCGACACATCGGCTATCACGTTAAACATCGCCGATCTCGAAGGCGGCGCAGTCGGCCAAGCGGTTGGCAACATCATCACCTTGGATGACAACGCCGCCGGCCACAACTGGTTCATCGACACCACCCCCTGGTACAACAGCGAATACCTCCCCACCTCCAACCCTTACGAGTTGGTTGCGAAAGAGGGCACTACCGCCTACGGCAAAATGGACATGCTCTCCGTATAGCTGCACGAATACGGCACGCTCTGGGCACCGAACACAGCGCCGACAACCATGACTACATGGCCACCACATTGACCCCCGGCGTACGCCGGTTGCCGAGCGCCGATGAGCTGGCGTTGATGCAGGACCTTGTAGCGCAAGCCAAAGATGGTTTGGTAGTTGCATCGGCGGGTGGAACCCGCCCTACAACACCCGACAACGCACCCATCCCCTTGCCGAACCCACTGGGTGCGGGCTTCAGTGAACCAAAAGTACCGAAGTAGATTTCTTTTTGACAACGTACTAAAGGGCTCAGCTTCGCATTGCATTTCTTCATTTTGCCCTCTCGATGAATCGAGAGGGCAAAGATCGAATTAGTCTGGATCAACCGGGGCCTCGCGATACTAAGGAGAAAGCGAGGTCCCCGCATATCCCCGGGCTGACGCGGGCCAACCTGCATTCTTCGCTTCGCTCTGGCTTCAGCATCCCCGCAAATACATATAAATCAATCCAGGGCAGCAGGACTTGCTATCATAGTGCGCCTTAACCTTAAAACGCATTGATATAGGATAGCAAATGGCCAAACCAAATTACACATTCGAGAAGCGGCAGAAGGAAATTGCCAAAAAGAAGAAGCAGGAAGAAAAGCGGCTGAAGAAAATTGCGCCACAGGCCGAGCAATCCCAGGAAGAAATTATCCCGACGCCTGCTGCTGAGAAGACTGACGCCTGATCCCGTTGCGAAGCACGCTGCATTCCGGGCAGCATCAAGTCCATTTATCCCCAGTCAAGCGCTATCGGCTAGAATGCGCAGCATTAACCTACTAGCCGAGCATTATGGTTCCCCACCTTACCACCGCCCTGACCGGCCAGCTGCTTGATCTGGAACGGCGCTTGCTGAATTCCATGCCGACTATCGAGCATTGGCTGCGCACGCAATGGCTGGATCACGCTGCGCCGTTTTATGCCTCGGTGGATTTGCGCAACAGCGGTTTCAAGCTGGCACCCGTGGACACCAATCTGTTTCCCGGAGGATTCAATAATCTCAATCCGGATTTTCTGCCGCTGTGTGTGCAGGCCATGCAGAGCGCTGTCGAAAAAATCTGCCCGGAAGCGCGCGGGGTGTTGCTGATACCCGAGAGCCACACGCGCAATTTGTTCTATCTGCAGAACGTCGCTCAGATCGTCAAGATACTGAAACAGGCCGGGATGCGCGTGCGGGTAGGCAGTTTGCTGCCGGAGATCACCGCGGCGACCGCCTTCCAGTTGCCCGGCGGCAATGCATTAACCCTGGAACCGCTGGTGCGGCGCGGCAACCGGCTTGGCCTGGATGGTTTCGACCCGTGCGTGGTACTGCTCAACAACGATTTGTCCGGCGGCGTGCCGGATATCCTGAAAGGCCTGGAACAGGCGGTATTTCCGCCGCTTTCGGCCGGCTGGCACACGCGGCGCAAGTCGCGGCATTTCAGCGCTTATGATCGCGTGGCGAATGAATTTGCGCAATTGATTGGCATCGACCCGTGGCTGATCGATCCGTATTTCGCCGTCTGCAATAAGGTCAACTTCCACGAGCGTGTCGGCGAGGAATGCCTCGCCGCGCATGTGGATGACGTGCTGAATATGATACGCGTGAAATATGCCGAATACGGCGTGAAGAACGATCCGTTTGTCATCGTCAAGGCGGACGCGGGAACATACGGGATGGGCATCATGACTGTGAAGGATGCCAGCGAAATTACCGGCCTGAACCGCAAGCAGCGCAACAAGATGGCAGTAGTCAAAGAAGGCATGGAAGTCTCCGACGTGCTGGTGCAGGAGGGGGTGTACACCTTCGAGCACATCAACGATGCGGTGGCCGAGCCGGTGGTATATATGGTCGATCATTATGTGGTCGGAGGCTTTTACCGCGTGCATACCGAACGTGGGATAGACGAGAACCTCAATGCGCCGGGTATGTTCTTCGAGCCGCTGGCCTTCGAGGCTTGTTGCACGTTGCCCAACCCGGATTGCGAACCGGATGACACGCCCAACCGCTTTTACGCTTATGGCGTGGTGGCACGGCTGGCGTTGCTGGCCGCATCGCTGGAAATAGAAGACAGATGAAAGTGGTCTTGTCGCGGCTGCGCCGCGCCTTTCATTGTTATGCCGCGCAGCGGGCAAAAGTCTGTCTCCTGATCCCTGCTATCTGTCTTCTGTCCGCCTGCGAAGGCAAAGAACCGCTGTATCAGGAACAGGGCTATGTGTTCGGCACGCTGGTCGATGTAAGCATCTATGGCGAAACAGAGCCGCGATCCAGGCAGGCGGCGAGCGAGGTAATGCAGGAGTTTCAGCGGCTGCACAACATGCTGCACGCATGGCAACCGAGTGAACTGAGCGAGCTGAATGCGGCGTTTGCCAGGGGCGAAAGCAAGGCAATTTCGGCGGAACTGGTCGCGATGCTGCAGGATGCCGCGCAGCTTTCGCAGCAGTCGCAGGGTATGTTTAATCCGGCTATCGGCGGGCTGGTGCAGTTGTGGGGTTTTCACGCCGATGAGTTCAAGCCCGTGCAACCGGACGAAAAGCAAATCAGGCAATGGGTCGCGGCCAATCCGCAAATGAGCGACATAACGATAGTGCAGGGCAGGGCGCAAAGCGCAAACAAATCCGTGCAGCTGGATCTGGGCGGCTACGCCAAAGGCTACGCCCTGGATCGCGCCGCCGAATTGTTGCGCAAGCAGGGGATACACAGCGCGCTGATCAATATCGGCGGCAATGTCCTGTCCATCGGCCGGCATGGCAAGCGCCCGTGGCGCGTCGGCATCCAGCATCCGCGCAAGTCCGGCGCGCTGGCAGCCCTGGATCTGCATGACGGCGAGGCGATCGGCACTTCCGGCGACTATCAGCGTTATTTCATGCTGGGCAATGTGCGTTACTGCCACCTGATTGATCCGCGCAGCGGTTATCCGATGCAGGGGGTGCAGGCTGTCACGGTACTGACCCGGGGGGCACGTGCCGGGGTGTTGTCCGACGCGGCTTCCAAGCCATTGTTCATCTCGGGCGCGCGGGGCTGGCGGGCAGCAGCCGGGCAGATGAATTTGCCCGAGGCGATGCTGGTGGACGGGCAAGGCAATATCCATCTGACAACCGCGCTGCAGAAACGGCTAGAATTCACCGACAAATACATTCGTCCACAGGTCGAGCAGTGAATAATCCCGAGCAGGAGATAGTCGAGAAAAAAGTGCGCCGCGCAGTTGGTTTGAGCGCGTTGCGCAAAATTGGCGCAATTGTCGCGGAGGAGCAACGAGCCGATACAGAAAAAGCCAGGGTGCTGCGCTGGTTCGCCCGCTATGGCTGGATCGTTTTGACAGGCAGCGCGCTGCTGCTGGCTTATGCCTATGGCTTAATTTGAGGGGAGGTCTAATTGGTTGGAGTTCTATTGGTAACACACAACGGGTTGGGTGACAGTTTTGTCGATTGCGTCAGGCATGTGCTGGGAGAGGTGCCGGACAATCTCAAGGTGCTATCAGTGTTGGCCGGAGACGATCCCCAGCAGAAAATGATCGAAGGACGCGCACTTATCAGGCAGCTCGACACGGGCGACGGCGTGCTGATCCTGGCCGATGTTTTTGGCGCCACACCGAGCAATGTCGGCCGGCAACTGTGCCATGCCGAGCATGTGAAGGGAGTGGCGGGCGTGAATCTGCCGATGCTGTTGCGCGTGGTGTGCAGTCCCAACAAGAACCTGGCGGAGCTGGCGAACATCGCCATCGAAGGCGGGCGTGAATGTATCGTACAGATGGAACACTAGGATGCTGCAACAGGACGCGCTGATCATCAACAAACTGGGCCTGCATGCACGCGCTTCGGCAAAACTCACGCAACTTGCATCCAGATTCAAGTGTGAAGTGATGCTGTCGCGCGGCGGCCGCCGGGTGAATGCCAAGAGCATCATGGGCGTGATGATGCTGGCCGCCGCCAAGGGCACGACCATAGTCATCGAAACTGCCGGCGAAGATGAGGCCGATGCGATGCAGGCTCTGTTGAACCTTGTCAATAATTACTTCGGAGAAGGCGAATGAGCTTTACGATGCACGGCATTGCAGTCTCCAGCGGCATCGCCATCGGCCATGCCCATCTGGTATCGCATTCCTCGCTGGAAGTCGCGCATTACGTGCTGCCCAAGCAGTTTATCGACGAGGAAATCTCGCGCTTCGATGCCGCATTGCAGGCTACGCGCAATGAATTCCTCAGCCTGCGCAGCAACCGCCCCACACGCGCCGCCGCCGAATTCGATGCTTTCCTCGAACTGCACCAGATGATCCTGGACGATCCGCTGTTGAGCGTGGCGCCGCGCAAAACGATTGCCAGCGAGCGCTGCAATGCCGAGTGGGCTCTCAAAGTGCAGACTGAAATGCTGGTTGCGCAATTTGATGAGTTTGAAGACGCCTACCTCCGCGAGCGCCAGACCGACGTGAAACAGGTCGCCGAACGGCTGCTCAAGCAGTTGCTCGGGCAGCACGGCCATCAGTTGCCGACGGCGCGCCATGACGTTGAGATGATCCTGGTGGCGCACGACCTCAGTCCCGCCGACCTGATCCAGTTCAAGCCGCACCAATATGCCGCTTTCGTTACCGACGCGGGCGGCGCGACATCACACACCGCCATCGTCGCACGCAGCCTCGACACGCCCTGCGTGGTCGGTTTGCGTAATGCGCGCGTATTGGTCCGGGAAGACGACCTGCTGATCCTGGACGGCGAGCAGGGCGTGCTGATCATTAATCCGGACAAGGCCATTCTTGCCGAATATAAATTGCGCCAAAGCGCATGGGAACTGGAACGCAAGAAACTCAAGCGCCTGCGCACCGCGCGTGCCAACACGCTGGACGGCACACTGATTGAATTGCATGCCAATATCGAGAAGCCGGAGGATATCGCCGAGGCGAAAGAAAATGGTGCGACCGGCATCGGCTTGTTCCGCAGCGAATTCCTTTATCTCAACCGCGATGATTTGCCGGATGAAGAAGAGCAATTCGAGGCGTACCGCGCTGCGGCAGCGGGAATGGATTGCCAGCCCGTAACCATCCGCACCTTCGATCTGGGTGCGGACAAGCAACTCAAAGGCGTAGAACGCGTCGCCAACAATCCGGCGCTGGGGTTGCGCGCGATCCGCATGTGCCTGGCCGAACCGCAACTGTTCCGCACCCAGCTGCGCGCGCTGCTGCGCGCCTCGCATTATGGCAAAGTGAAGATACTGATACCGATGCTTTCCAGCGTGTCGGAACTTAACCAGACATTGCAGTTTGTCGCTGCGGCCAGGCAGAGCCTGGATGCGGAAAATATCCCCTATGACCGCGAAGTGAAAATCGGCGGAATGATCGAGATTCCCGCTGCCGCGCTGGCGCTGAATGTATTCGTCAAAAAACTGGATTTTCTCTCGATCGGCACCAACGACCTGATTCAATACACGCTGGCGATAGACCGCACCGACGCAGACGTCGCGCACCTGTATGACCCGCTGCACCCCGCTGTGCTGTACTTGCTGTCGTATGTCATCGGCACCGCCAACAAATCCGGCTTGCCGGTTTCGGTATGCGGCGAGATGGCCGGCGAGCTGGTTTACACCCGGCTGCTGCTGGGCCTGGGGCTGCGCCAGTTTTCGATGTTCTCGGCGCAGGTGCCGGGCGTCAAGCAGCGCGTTCTCACCACCAGCCTGCCGGAAATCGCCGCGCTGACGCAGAAGATATTGCGCGCCGACGACCCGATGAAAATACGCGAGCTGCTTGATCGCCTTAATTCCTGAACCCGTCAATACCTGGAACTTATTGACAGCAATTTGTAAAACGCGGAAACTGCATATCATAACCAGCGACTTAACGAGTGTTGTTTGCTCGTTTAGTCGAATGGCTATGACCAATGACTTGGCGAGTGTTGTTTGCTCGCCTAGTCAGCTGGCCAGTAGTTCTATCAGTAGTTTCATCAGTGCCGATTTGACATCAGCTTGCGGGGCACTTAAAACATTCCAGCTAAAGCGAGGCAACCCGTCCCGCGAGAGCTGAACGGGTTTTTGTTTTTGGAGCGAATATTTTGAGCGTATCAAGCAGTATCGGCATCGTCAGCGCGCAACGCGTGCAGTTCGGCACCCCGCTGGTTTTCCGCAGCGGCGCGGTGCTGCCGCGCTACGAGCTGGTGTATGAAACCTACGGCACGCTGAATGCCGACAAGTCCAATGCGATCCTGGTCTGCCACGCGTTGTCCGGCCACCACCACGTCGCGGGTTATTACGCCGACGATCCGAAGAAAGTGGGCTGGTGGGACAACATGATCGGGCCGGGCAAACCGGTCGATACCGACAAGTTTTTCGTGATCGGCGTGAACAACCTTGGCGGCTGCCACGGCTCGACCGGCCCTTCTTCGATCGACCCGGAAACCGGGCAGCCCTACGGCGCGAATTTCCCGGTCATCACGGTGGAAGACTGGGTGGCATCGCAGGCGCGCCTCGCCGACCTGCTCGGCATCCGGCAATTCGCGGCGGTGATGGGCGGCAGCCTGGGCGGGATGCAGGCCATGCAATGGTCGCTGACTTTCCCCGAACGGGTGCGCCATGTGCTGTCGATCGCCGCCGCGCCGCATCTCACCGCGCAGAATATCGCCTTCAACGATGTGGCGCGCAGCGCGATCCTGACCGACCCGGATTTTCACGGCGGCAATTTTTACCGGCACAACGTGGTGCCGACGCGCGGACTGAGGCTGGCGCGAATGCTGGGGCATATCACCTATCTGTCCGATGACGTGATGGCGGATAAATTCGGGCGCGAGCTGCGCTCCGGAAAATTCAGTTACGGTTATGACATCGAGTTCGAGATCGAGTCCTACCTGCGCTATCAGGGCGACAAATTCGCGTCCTACTTCGACGCCAACACTTATCTGCTGATGACCAAGGCACTGGATTATTTCGACCCGGCGCATGATTCTGGCGGCGATCTGAACCGCGCATTTGCAAGCGCCAGGGCGGATTTCCTGGTGATCTCGTTCACCACCGACTGGCGTTTTTCGCCGGAACGCTCGCGCGAAATCGTGCGGCCTTTGCTGCACAACCGGCGCAATGTCAGCTATGCGGAAATCACCTCGACGCATGGCCACGATTCCTTCCTGATGGAGCATCCGCACTACTTCGATGTGATGCGCGCCTACCTCGATAACGTCGCCAGCGAGTGCACCCAATGAGTCCGAACGACATCACCAAACTTGCCGTAACCCGGCCCGACTTCGCCGCAATTGCCGCCTGGATTCCCGAAGGCGCGTCGGTGCTCGACCTCGGGTGTGGCGACGGCAGCCTGCTGCGCTACCTCAAGGAAACCCGCTCGGTGCGCGGCTACGGCGTGGAGATCAACGACCTCGACATCGTGTCGTGCATCGCCAACGGCGTGAACGTGATCCAGAACGACCTGGAATCCGGACTGTCCGATTTCGAGGACGGCTCGTTCGACTTCGTGATGCTGTCGCAGACGCTGCAGGCCACGCGCCACACCGAGCCGCTGATCCGGGAAATGCTGCGCGTCGGGCGCGAGGGCATCGTCAGTTTCCCCAACTTCGGCTACTGGAAAAACCGCCTCCATGTGCTGCTCGGCAACATGCCGGTGTCGCGCGAGCTGCCCTACCAGTGGTACGACACGCCGAACGTGCACCTGTGCACGCTGAACGACTTCGAAAGTTTCTGCCGCGACCATAACGTGGCGGTGCTGGAACGCCGCGTGATGACCGGAGAAAGAGAAGTGGGGGTGTTGCCGAATCTGCTTGGCAGCACGGCGGTGTACCGGTTTCAGCGTGGGATATAAATTTAATGGCTCTTTTGAAAAACGAATGGATTAAGCGGCATGAGGGTTGAATCTTTGAAAATTGAGCTTGCCAGCGATGAGAAATATCACC